>NZ_CP011272.1:6222986-6534136 GCF_001610875.1 Pirellula sp. SH-Sr6A
TTCCACCAACGTTTGCCGAAGCTTGATCAGTGTTATCACCTCCATCAGTTTTGACCACCAAGCTCAACTTGGTAACACGATCGAATCGATCGCCTCGGAGAAGGCAGGGATTATCAAGCCAGGTAGCCATGTGATCCACGGTGCACGGCATCCCGATGCACGTCGCGTCATTCGAGACCAAGCCCAATCGCAACGAAGCGAACTATGGGAACTGGGCACGGACTTCGAATGCCATGAGCAACCAAAAACGGCTCAGCAGTTCGATTTTCAAGTTCATGTGGCTGGCAATGGCCTAAACGGTGTCCCAGGGGTCCGACTCCTCATGCTAGGTCGACACCAGATGGACAACGGATCGCTCGCCATCGCTGTTTGTCAAAAGTTGAACACTTTTGGCTGGGAAATCCCCGAATCGGCATATCGCCAAGCGCTGGAAGAAACGCAAATTCCATCCCGAATCGAACTTGTTTCTCGCCAGCCTGATATCATCGTCGATGCTGCACACAATATCGCGTCGATTTCTTCATTGATCGAAGCCTTGCAAACGGCATATCCCACTCAAAAGAAGACGATCGTATTCGCGTCATCCAAAGACAAAGACTACATCGCGATGCTGCATCAGCTCATGGGGTTCGCAGACCAATTGATCGTGACGCAGTATTCCAACAACCCACGATTTGTACCCGTGGAACTGCTCGAGGAAGAAGCCAAGAAAGCCAAAGTAGAGTTTCCCAAGGTGGATGTTCTGTCTGCGACGGATTCCGGTATTGCGATGGAATACGTCCGATCTCAACCGCAAAGAGACGGGCTGATCTGTTTCACAGGTTCTTTCTTTCTCGCTGCGGAAGTACGCGAGGCCCTTCGAAACCCCTTTCAACCCCGTCGCGGCTGAACAATAGTCCAAAAAAAAACCGCGGACTCGGGTACGAGTTCGCGGTAAGACCTTTGATAGAAAACGGAATTAACCGTTGAGGAGCGAAGCGATCTGCTTGAAGACCTTGATCGACTCAATCGCTTGTTCTGGGCTGCCACACTTCTTCACAAATTCAGCAGTGTCCTTCAAGACGGAGTAGTCCGTAGCGGGAGACGAAGTCTTGCCGGCGGCTTTGTTGGCCTTTGCCTTCGCGGGGCGACCTCGCTTTTTAACAGCGTTTGCTTTGGCTGTCTTCGGCTTGGCAGACTTTGAACCATTGACCTTTCGCAGCGCTTGAATGACCAAGGCCGGGTAGGCATCGATTCCCTGCTCCTTCAGTGCGTTTGCGATCTGAGTTGGCCCCAGGCCAGGATTGGCAGCAGCATAGTCGCGAATAAGCTGTGACTTGTTCTCGCCGCTATTCTTTGTCCCTTTTTTCAATGTCGTATTCCTAAAAATGAGTTGTAGCGTGGGAAAGCGGGCTGTCGGTAGTATAGTTTCTTTAGTCCCTTTGTCCAAATTATCAAAAGGTAATTCTCGATTTTTTTGAATTATATAATCCCTTCCTCCAGGCTCTCTCATGTGATGGATTGGGAATCGCTATATTCAATGTCCTCATTAATACGAATGACTCACCTCTCACCAACCGACAGAATCGCATGCACTCCAAATTTCAAGCCTATCGACACCCATTCATCCATTGGAAATCCTATTTGTCCATTGCGACCATCACGAGCCTTTCCTTTGGAGTGGTTCTTCCTGCTGTGGGGCAAGACCGGGCTATCCAGGGAGTGGTCAAGCGAGTTTATGAATATGAAAACAAGCCCGAAGACGTCGAGTTCGCACCATTCCATCCAGCCAAAGCCCCGGTACCGAGTGGTCTGTTTCTGAAACCGGGTGACAGGCTTGCCATTGTCGGGGATTCCATCACTGAACAAAAAATGTATTCGCGCATGATTGAAAACTACCTCACAGCTTGCATGCCGGAGATGAATGTAACCGTTCGGCAGCTGGGGTGGAGCGGTGAAAAAACCGATGGGTTTCTGCGTCGCATGGATCGCGATTGTTTAACTTTTAGGCCTACCGTTGCAACGATTTGTTACGGAATGAACGACGCTCGTTATCGTCCGTTTGATGTAACGAACGGTCGGTGGTATCGCGATCATTACTCCGATATCGTCCAACGATTCAAAGCGGCTGGTACGCGGGTCGTCGTCGGATCGCCCGGTTGCTCGGGCAAGATTGCTTCATGGGTAGGCTCGAAGTCAGGGACGCTCCAAGAACATAATTTGAATCTGTGCGCCCTTCGAGACATCGCCATGGAAGTAGCGCAAGCGGAACAGACTCCCTTTGCTGATATCTTTTGGCCCATGTTTCAACAACAGATTCTTGCGCCAAAGCGTCTGGGCAAGTCTCTCGAAGAATTTGCTGTGGCAGGAAAAGATGGTATTCACCCGGGTTGGGCGGGGCAGACCATCATGGCTTATGCGTTCCTGAATGCGTTGGGAGTTGACGGTAGTATCGGTGAGTTTCATGTCGATATGTCTAGCAAGAGCGCCATGACGAAAGGTGCCCATCAAGTCGTTGGTTTTGATGGCAAACGGCTTGAAATTGAGAGCAAGCAATATCCGTATTGTGCCGCAGGTGCTAGGGACGACGATAATTCGATTCGCGCAGGAATGGAACTGATACCTTTCCACGATCGACTCAATCGACTTACCCTCTTCATTCATGGTATTGAGCCAACCAAGAAGATTCGTATTTCTTGGGCGGGCGAATCTATCGAATCCAATGGAGCGGACGCGATGGCAGGGATCAACCTGACGAAGCGGTTCGTGAAGACCCCCTTCGACAGCGCGTTCGCCGCTGTCGATGCAGCGGTCTTGGCAAAGCAATCTTATGAAACGCAACAGATTAAAAAGGAGTTTCACGGCGACCAAGCAAAGAAAGATTTTGACAAAGTCGTCGCGGAAACAGAAGCGATTCGAAAACCGCTCGCAGAAGCTGTTGCACGGAGTGTCGTTCCCGTCACGCATCAGCTAACGATCGAAATCCTCGACGAGACCCGTTGATACGAGAATCCGATCGCAGTTCTGCCAGCCTCTATCCGAGCAATAGAATCGAGACATTGACGTAAATAAGCAGTCCCAATATGTCGCTGATGCCAGCGACGAAGGGGTTGCTCATCAGGGCTGGATCGAGGCCAAGTCGTTGGAAGCAAAGTGGAAGCATACTCCCTGTGCAGGCTCCACACAGCACCACCAAGAGGACCGTGATCGGGATCACACAGGCCGACAGCGCCGTCGGTGCCATGGTCAGCGCGAATAGGAAGCCAATACTTCCGAGAAATCCCCCGAGGACTAGACCCATTACGGCTTCGCGACGAATGATGCGGAACCAATCTCGCTGATGAATTTCTTTGACAGCCAATGCAGTGATGATGAGAGTCGAGGATTGGCTACCCGTGTTCCCGCCACTGCTGATGATGAGCGGGATAAAAAGCACCAGCCAGGTATGTTTTTCGAGTTCAGCGTTGTAGCTCTGCAGCAGAAAGGCCGTAATCAATCCTGCGAGGAACAAGATCGTGAGCCAGATCCCACGCTTCCAAGATAGAGTCGAAACGGGCGTTCGCATGTAGGAGTCTTCGAGCGGCTCCACGGCGGCGATACGTTGGACATCCTCCGTGGCTTCCTCTCGAACGACGTCGATAATATCGTCATGCGTGATGATGCCCATCATGTGGTATTCATCATCCACGACAGGAAGTGCCATCAAGTTATAGTGAGCCACTTTTTGAGCGACTACTTCTTGATCGTCTCGAACATTGGCGGTCACCAAATCCTTTTTCATCAAGTCGCCGAGTTTTTTATCAGGACGACCGATCGCCGATACGAGCGATCGCGTGCTGACGACACCTCGAAGGTGGTTGGTGTCGTCGGTGACATAGATGTAATGGATCGTCTCTAAATGTTCGGCTTGCCGACTCAACTCCTCCATCGCTTCCTTCAGCGTCAGATTTTCAGATAGGCAAGCCACTTCGGTTGTCATCAACGCGCCAGCGGTTCCTTCCGCAAACGTTTGAAGACGTCGAATATCGCGACGGTCCGCAGCAGGAACCAGTGCTAGGATCTGATCGACCCTGTTTTCATCTAATTCCTGCAGGAGGTCCACCGCGTCGTCGGCGGGCAGGGACGTCACCAATATCGCCACTTGTTTGACGTCTTGGGAAGCGAGCAGGTTGACTTTGCGATCCCAATCGAAGTAATGAAAGATCTCCGACTGCAGCGACGGCGCCGCATGCTGTAGAACTTGCCATAACTCGCTGTTCTCCAGCCCCTCCATGAATTCTGCGGTTCTGGCCGGGTGCAATGCCACACAGAATTCCTGCAATCCCTGCTTCTGATTGTCGAGAAGCATCTCGCGCAGTTCAGGCAGGAATAGCGTATTGATCATAAATCAACTCAATTGTTTGGAACGTACTCGCAACCCGGCACATCCAGCGGCGGTACCGCTGGTGTGCCTATTGGAGTGTACGTCGCGTGGAACTCAACTCCTCTTTCAGGAGAAAGTTGCCTAGAGCGATAAAAGACTACTTCGAAGTCGTCGCGACAACCGGGAGATTGAAGTCGCCCGTGAGATCTCGCCAAACGCTGTGAATGTGGTTGGCATTATTGCCGGCCGAGTCGGCTTGGTAGTTGCAGAATTCGGCGATGAAGGTCGGGCCTTGAAGCCGGAAGTAATGTTGCCCGGAGAGGTCCTCCGTACCGGCCCATCCAAAATGGATATTGTCGAGACCGGCCGCTGTGATTTGATTCATGCGGGAGAGAACGACCTCTTTCGGCATCGTCGCCAAGAACGATTCGAGCACGGTCATCAGCAGCTTTTTCTGATCAACATCCATCTCGGAAGCTGGAATGCCAACCGAGGCGCTGGGCTTGGGCTGCGCGTCGCCAGGCCACAGGATTTCCTCTGGGCATTTGCTGTTGAATACAGCTTTCGACTTTTGGGCGTCATTAAAGCTCGCCATCAAGGCGATCCCTGCATCTTCTTCGCTCGCGAGCAACCGACCTCCCTCTTGGAAGGAATTCTTACCCCCCAATGGATTCAAGCTGGGAACGGAAAAGCTCTTCGGTAGCTTCGCTGGGTTCAGTCCATAGAACTGAGGAGTGGAGTCGACGATCACGCTACGATCCATCGTGAAGTTCAACGACAGGTGGTGCCCCTCAACGCTCAAACCCCACTCCGATCGATCGCTCGGTTCACCGTAAATGGCGATGTAGTACTTCTTGTAGTCACGACGTTTCGCAGCCGCAGGGCCCTCGAGTTCGAGCAAGATCGCTTCGTAGCTCATAATGTTGGTGGCTCGCTTGAAGCCTGCATCGCTCATCACGCTCTTCAAAACTGCGAGTGCAAATTTAACCTGTTCGTCGCTCATTTCGCGAAGGGGAAGTCCCTTTCGGGTCTCCATGGGAACGAAATGCCATTCCAATCGGCGAGGATCTTGAAATGGTATTTGAGCCAATTTCTTTTCATTGGCCGAGAGAGATGCCAAGAACTGATTTGCCGCAGCCGATGCGGGGCTCGCGGTTCTACAGGCTTCCTGGGCAATCAAGTATGACGGAACAGTGGCGGAGGGTGTCAGCGATAAAGCGCCGAGCAAAAGGGCGCGACATGCCGTGGAGAGCCGTGGGGATGTTCGACAAGAGCGAGACATAAGAGTCCTCATGAAGGTGGGAGAGATCGGTTGGAATGAGCCAGCATTATGATCGACCGACAGCCCCGGTCCAATGCCCTTTTGGGGTGAACCGCAGGTTCATATTGGGCTTTCGATGAATCGATGTCGCGGGCTATTTTAGGCCGGCCGCCGCAGCTTGTGGTGGACCACGCTATCCTTCGACGAGTTCTGAAGAGGTTGGCGAGCGAACCGATCGACGGGGGGAGAGCAAGGTCTTCCCGATAAACAAGAGATTTCCAAGAAGGAACAGAACATGTCGCGCGTAGGTGGAACTTCAGGAGCAACGGGGTCGTCGGCTTCCAATTCTCCAAGTGGAAACGGCCTCAACGATGTCGACATGGACACGTTTCTCAATTTGATGATCACGGAGTTGCAAAATCAGGATCCGCTGAATCCGACCGATAACAAAGCGCTCCTCGAGCAGATTGGGCAGTTGCGGAGCATCAGCTCGAACGATCGATTGGTATCCACTCTGACATCCTTCGGAAATACCCAGGAGCTCACGACCGCCAGCAGCTTGATTGGGAAAAAGGTGACGGGTTTGGATATTAAGGGGGGTGAGGTAAGCGGGGAGGTTTCGAGCGTTTCGGTGAAGATTGACGAAAAAGATCGAAACAAGAGGACGGTACAGGTGCACGTCGGCGACCAAATTGTCGATATGAAGAACGTTCGAGAGATCGACTTAGGGGAGTAGTGTCGGCATCGCGTCTTGGAAGCCAGCTGCTCGCGAACAGATTCGCCATTCAACGAGGAGTTGGCTAGCAAATGGGCTTAGCATCTTCATTAAGCACCGCATTGACCGGCATGAATGCGGCTGAGACACAGATCGATGTGCTCGGCAATAACTTGGCTAACTCCCAGACCGTTGGTTTCAAGTCATCGGATGTAGTATTCGCTAACCAGTTCCTGCAGACTCTGTCGCTCGGTGCTGCACCGACTGGTGGAAACGGTGGAACCAATCCTCGCCAGACCGGGCTCGGTGTTCAAGTCGCCGCGATCAATCAGAATTTCAAACAAGGAACAGTCGAGATCAGTTCCTCTCCCTCGGATTTGGCCATTCAAGGGGACGGCTTCTTTCAAGTGCAAGGCGGGCAGGGAGAGAAGCTCTACACGCGAAATGGAATCTTTCGCCTGAATAGTTCCAATGAATTGGTAACCTCCACCGGCAATCGATTGTTGGGGTATGGCGTCGACGATCAATTCAACCTGCGTTCCACCGAGTTGGTCCCTCTTTCTATCCCCATCGGAACCGAAGCGGTTGCGAAGGCGACTGGGACTGTGAACTTGCAAGGTACACTGACGGCGAAGGGGGACGTCGCGACGACCTCGAAGATTGTCCAAAGCACGGTTCTTGGCAATAACAGTATCCCGCGTCCATCGGGCTCGGCTGTGAATGTGCAGAGCGCTGCGGCACCCTTTAATACGAGCGTCACCCTTGCTCATACCGAAGGTGGTGGGGGAACGCATGCGGAAGGGTCCGTGTATCAATATCGATTCACCTATCTCGATGCGAATGGCACCGAGAGCATGGCGAGCGAGCCGCTCACCGTGACCGTACCGGGCGGAAACGCGTCTGCGGACAATACGATCACCCTGAACAATCTTCCGGCCGCGAATAGTCAATACTCACAAGTTCGAGTCTATCGTACTGAACCCGGCGGCAGCGACTTTTTCCTCGCTGGTACAGCTGCCGCGGGTGGATCGTTTGTCGATACCGATTCGTCGTCTTCAACGACGCCCCTGGACAACAACGGATTGACGGGGAACTACACCTACATGGTGACTTATTACAAGTCAGGTGAGCCTGAGTCTCGCCCATCGCCACTGCTCGGTCCGCAGAGCGTGGTGAATGGTCGTATCTATCTGTCGAATCTACCGACGCCTCCCGCGCCACCGGCCGAAGGTGGATATCCCGCGTACGACGAAATCAGGATCTATCGCAATCTGACCAACGACCCCAACAGCTTTTACTTGGTCGATACCGTACCTCCTGGCGCATCCTATACCGATAGCAAGACGGACGCCGAGATTAGCAATCTGGCGTTACCAGGAAATCAAAAAGTAAACTTGGATGGGCCTGCCATCGACAGCAATACCTTGCTGGTGAACGTGATCACTCGAGATGGTTTGGATTACAGCAACCCGTTCATTCCAGGCGACCTGTCGTTTACAGCTCGCAAGGGAGATCGATTGCTGGAAACGAAGTCGTTCACCGTTACTGCCACATCGACCGTCCAAGACTTGCTTGGCTTCATGAAGGATTCGCTGGGGATCGTCAGCGACAGTGGTGACTCGACCAATCCGATCTTGTCGTCGCTCAATCAGATTCCGGGCGAGGGTGGGACGATACAACCGAATGCCTACATCTCCAACGGTGCCCTTCGGTTCGTGAGCAATACTGGGGTGGATAACGGCGTTACGATCGACTTGACCAGCTTTCGATTGCGCGACGCCAATGGAACGGTGACTACACCCAACCTTGGGTTCGGAACCGTTCAAGAAGGGAAAGGGCAGAGCGCGGTAACAGACTTCATCGCCTACGACTCGCTCGGTCTCCCTGTGCGAATGCGATTGACGGCAACCATGGAGTCGAGAACCGACCAACAAACCGTGTATCGATGGTATGCTGATAGTGCGGACAACATCGAGCGAGGGTCTGCGGACATCTCGGTCGGTACGGGACTGATCTATTTTGATGGGAACGGGAACTTCATCTCGGCATCGAATAATGTGGTGGCCGTCGATCGAACGGGACTTCCGAGTACCAAGCCTCTACAGTTTTCCTTGGACTTCACGGCGTTAAGCGGTCTCGCTGCGGATAAGGCTTCGCTCGCCGCTTCGCGTCAAGACGGTTCTCCTCCTGGAGTGCTCACCAGCTACGTTATCGGTGAAGATGGGATTATTCGGGGCGTTTTCAGCAACGGGATTTCACGGGATCTTGGACAGATTCGCTTGGCTCGATTCTCAAACCCGGGCGGTTTGGAGCAGCGAGGGCAGAACTTGTTTGCTCAGGGCATCAACACTGGTCTTCCTATCGAGGGCGGACCATCTGAAAATGGGCTGGGATCGATTTCCGCGGGGGCATTGGAGCTTTCCAATACCGATGTCGGTGGCGACTTGGTCACGCTGGTTTTGGCGAGCACCCAATATCGAAGTAACGCGCGGGTGATCACTGCGACGCAGCAGTTGTTTGATGAGTTGTTGAATATCCGCCGTTAGTCGCAGGAGTAGGTTCATCGAGATGATCTCTTCGCGAAGTAGTCTGCGTAGCGCACCCACGGCGTCCCACGTGTTGGTGATACTCACAGTGGTCGGTATCTGGGTGACGCAATGGGGCTGTCGATCTCAACTCCCAGCCGACCAGCCCAGTCGGCTGCACGAGGTCTATTCCATGCAGAACGCAACATCTCGATAAGCCCCTGGCGATTCTCTTTGTCATTACAATGATGCCATTACAATGGCGTCATTGTTGAGTGCCGCATTTCGTCCCCAGGGGCTCCCATGCCATCTATTGCAGATTACGAGAAGCTTGGACTGTTTTATCTCGGCAAGAAGTTCGATTTATCCGCCCGGTCACTTTTGCCGGAGTATCTGAACTACGATTCGCGAGATCTGGTCACGCACGCACTATGTGTGGGAATGACGGGTAGTGGGAAGACAGGACTCTGTTTGAGCCTGCTTGAAGAGGCGATCTTGGATGGGATTCCGGTGATCTGTATCGATCCCAAGGGAGACCTAGGAAACCTGCTTCTGTCCTTTCCGAATTTGGAGTCGAAGGATTTTGAACCTTGGATCGATCCGTCGGAATCAGCCCGGCAAAGCAAGAGTCTGGAGGAGATTGCCCAGGAGACCGCTGAGCGGTGGCGCAGCGGGCTGTTGGAATGGGATCAGCCCCTGGATCGTTTGAAGACGTTTCACGATAAGTCCGATATCACGATCTACACACCAGGCAGTGAGATCGGTGTTCCTCTGACGGTTCTCAAGAGCTTTGACGCCCCCGGAGAGGAACTGCTTCAGGATGAGGAGACTTACCGGGAGAAACTCACCTCGTCGGCGTCCGCATTGTTAGCGCTCATGGGGATCGAGGCTGATCCCTTGAGCAGCCGAGAGCATATTTTGCTATCGAACATACTCGATCATGCGTGGCGGAAGGGTGTCGATCTGTCAATTGAGGACTTGATCCGTAGCATTCAATCACCTCCATTGACGCGCATCGGCGTTATGGACCTGGAGAGTTTTTTTCCAACGTCCGATCGCACGAAGCTGGCAATGAGCCTCAACAATCTGCTCGCGTCGCCTGCATTCGCTGGTTGGTTGAAGGGCGAGACGTTAGACGTACGCGACTTGTTGTATCGCAAAGACGGCGCTCCGCGCGTCTCCATCCTCTCGATCGCCCACCTCAGCGATGCCGAAAGAATGTTCTTCGTCACGATTCTTTTGGGTGAATTGCTTTCCTGGATGCGAGCCCAACCGGGAACCAGTTCACTGCGAGCCATCTTCTACATGGATGAGGTCTTCGGATACTTTCCACCGTCTGCAAAGCCGCCCTCGAAGCCACCGATGCTCACGCTTCTCAAACAAGCGAGAGCGTTTGGCCTGGGAATCGTTCTGGCTACCCAGAATCCAGTGGACCTCGACTACAAAGGTCTGGCCAACATGGGGACTTGGTTCCTCGGGCGGTTGCAGACACAGCGGGACAAAGACCGAGTCCTAGACGGCCTGGAGGGTGCCTCTGCCCAGCAAGGAGGCGCGTTCGATCGAGGGGAGATGGAAAAGGCCCTCTCGTCGCTCGGTAATCGCGTTTTCTTGATGAACAATGTCCATGACAACTCCCCTACCGTTTTCCAGACGAGATGGGCCTTGTCCTTCCTGAGGGGGCCCCTCTCGCGGGACCAAATTTCGAGCTTGATGCAACCGCGAAAGCAGGCAAGACGATCTGGTCAGATCGAAGGCACCCCGTTGCAAGCCGATTCACCGAAGAGATCCATCGTAGATCGAACAGGCGCTCGACCGATCGTGCCGCCCCCGATTGAAGAACGGTTTCTGGACATGACCATCATCCCAAAACCGGGAACCCAATTGGTCTACCGTCCGGCTCTCTACGTCGATTGCAGTGTTCATTATGTAAGAGCCTCCTCCAACATCGACGGTTGGGAAGATCTGCAATGGTTAGCCCCTAGCCTCGATTCCGAGTTGGTGGAATCAGGAACTCTGGATAGCTGGGAATCGGTGCAATCCGTTGTTCCGGGATGTATTCAGCTTCGGCGGCAGCCGGACGAGGGCCTTGCGTTCGCGGAGTTACCCGCGTCTCTCACAAATGCAAAGAACTTGGCAAAGTTAGACAAATCGTTCCGAGACTATCTCTTCCGACATCAGCAATACGTCGTGTACTACTGCAAGGCGGTTAAGAAAACCGTGGGGCCAGGGATTTCGGAGTCGGAGGCTCGGATCCAGTTGGCGGTGGCGACCCGGGAAGCGCGGGATGATGCGGTCGAAAAGCTACGAGACAAATTTGCCGACAAGATCCGTTCATTGCAGACCCGCCTACTCGCAGCGCAACAGCGTTTGGAACGCGAGAAGCAAGAAGCGCAGTCGAAAAAGCTAGAAGGCTATTTCCAAGTCGGCTCCTCGCTCCTCGGTGCGTTGTTCGGCCGAAAAGTGTCTAGCAGAACCAACGTGACGAAGGCCGCATCCGCGGTGAAAAGCATCGGGCGAGCAACGGCTCAGCAAGGGGACGTCATGCGCGCGGAAGAAACGTTGGAAGAGCTATCGGCTGCGAAAGACGCACTTGAGGCAGAAGCAAAAAGTGCGATCGACGAAGTTGTCGTGCAGTATGCCCCTGAGAATTTGATTTTGGAATCGGTCGAGATTCCTATTCGCAAAGGGGATACGAAGATTAAACTCCTCGCCATAGCTTGGGTTCCATGGCAAGTCGACGCAAACGGCATCGCCACTCCCCTTGCGAATTGGACGAAAGCGTAAAGCCAACGTACCCGTCTGTTTTATCTCCGAATCCTTCAACCCATCAACAACAACAACAACGAGAAAACGATGCCGAAACTAACTTTGGAAGGTATTGGAAGCTTTGATGTCGCAATCGGCACACGATTGGTACAAGCCATACGAGACCAAGGTGTCGATCAATTGCACGCCTGCGGCGGAAAGGCTCGCTGCACGACCTGTCGCGTTGAGTTCGTATCCGGCGAGCCCGATAAGATGACTCAAGCCGAGAAGGATATCCTCGCTGCTCGAGGTCTATCAGGCTGTCGATTGAGCTGCCAGATTCTTTGTGAGCAAGATATGGAGGTTCGCATTGTGAGCCGCTTGGAAGGCAGCGGTCGCAAGGACTCCGGGTCGCCGGTCGCGTCCGAGCTAGAACCTCAACCCGCCGTTTGGATTTCGAAAGCTTCGTCTTAGTATGAGAGCCATTATCTCTGGTATTACAGGACAAGACGGTTCGTATCTTTGCGAATTGCTGCTGGAAAAGGGATATACGGTGCACGGCATTGTTCGTCGCAGTAGTTCTCTGGATCGACCCAGATTGTCTAAGCAATACAACGATCCTGCCATTTATGGCAAACGTCTGCATTTGCATTATGCGGACCTCTCGGACGCGACATCGATTCGCAGGATTGTTCGCAAAGCCCAGCCGGACGAGTTTTATCACTTGGCAGGGCAATCGCACGTCGGATTGAGTTTTGATATTCCCGAGAGCACGTGCGAACTCACGGCAATTGGGACGCTTCGCATCATGGAGATCTTGCGCGACCAGGACAATCCGCCACGGTTTTTGCATGCGAGCAGTCGCGAGATTTTCGGGAGTCCTTTAGTGGTTCCCCAAAACGAAGAGACGCCCATGAATCCCACCTCTCCATACGGATGCGCCAAAGCGTTCGCAACGCAAATGGTAAGAATCTACCGCGAGGCTCATGGTTTATTCTTTTGCAATGCCATTTGTTACAACCATGAAAGCCCTCGCCGGTCTGAGAATTTTGTAACCAAGAAGATTTCGCTTGCTGCTGCACGCATCAAACTTGGGATGCAACAGGAGTTGTTGATGGGAAACATCGACTCCGAACGGGACTGGGGCTACGCCAAGGAATTCGTGGAAGCGATGTGGCTGATGCTTCAACAACCCACCGCGGACGACTTCGTCTTGGCAACAGGGACTACCCACAGTGTCAAGGCATTCTTGCAATTAGCATTTGAACACGTCGGACTCGATTGGAGGGAATACTACCGATTGGATCCACGATTCAATCGCCCCGCCGATCCTCATTCGCTCCTCGGCGATGCGAGCAAGGCCCAACGCGTGTTGGGGTGGTCCCCCAAAACAACGCTCGCCGAGCTCGCGCAAATCATGGTCGACCACGATTTGGAACGGCTCCGCGAATCGCAAAAGCCGAATCGTTAGGATTCGTTCGACGCTGCCGCGGGTACGCATGCGGCAGCGAATTGACTCGCCGCATCACGAATGCTTGCCCAGTTCTTCTCTTGAATCCAAGTAGGATTCAGAAACTGCCCCCCTACTCCGACCGCCACGGCCCCGGACCGGAAGTATCTCATGACATTTTGCAAATCGATTCCCCCTGTCGGCATCAGTCGAAGATAGGGCATCGGAGCGAGCACGTCGCGAATGTATTCGGGCCCAAGATTCCTCGCGGGGAAAACTTTAACGATACCTGCACCCGCCTCGTGCGCGAGAGCGATTTCTGTAGGGGTGTAAGCCCCGGGGCAAGTAGGGATGTGGAAGCGATGACAGTATTCCATGACGCGAAGATCGGTGATCGGAGACACCACGAACTGAGCGCCGCAATCGACCGCCCGTTTCGCTTCTTCAACGTTACGTACCGATCCCAGTCCGATGGTGGCGTTTCCGGTCGTCAGCTCGTCAAAGTGCTTCAAACACTCCGATACGACTCGAGGAGAGTCGGGATTCGTAAGGGTAAACTCCAGCGCCCGCACACCTCCCGAAAGAAGGGACTCGACGAGCGGCAGAGCATCCTGCAGGTCGGACAATCGAAGAATGGCGACCAGACGCGAATCCAGAATGATCGATGTCGGGCGAGAAAGCGAGGGAGTTTCCATGAAGCTGGCATTGGGGTTGTCGAACGAAATTGAGTCGCGTCCTATGCTACAATGAACTCGATTTTCCAACACGGTCTACCCGATTCCTTTTTTTACCCTTCCCGGCGAATCCGATGAAAAAGCTAACTCTCCTGGCTACTCTTGCGACGGTTTGTATTCCCTTTACTGCTCCTTCGGCAATCCATGCCCAAGAATCCTCTAGAGTTCCTGCTTCGATCAAGCTGGAAGAAGGATTCGAATGGCTTTTCGATGGCAAGTCCCTGTCGGGATGGGAAGGGAACCAGGATTGGTTTCGTATCGAAGAAGGTGCGATTGTGGCGGGGGCACTGGACAAGAAAATCCCCCACAATGAATTCTTGTGTACTAAAGAAAAGTTTGGCGATTTTGAATTGAAACTCGAAGTGAAGCTCCGGGGCGAAGGGGACAACGCCGGCGTACAATTTCGCACAGTTCGAATCCCAAACAATACCGAAGTGAGCGGGTACCAATGCGATGTCGGAAGGGCATGGAATCGCAATGTCTGGGGGTGCTTGTACGACGAGTCGCGTCGAAACAAGATGTTGGCGGAGGTGAGCGACGACAAGCTCAAGAACTGGGTTAAACCGAACGATTGGAATGAGCTGAGCATCAAGGCAATCGGAAATCGCATCGAGCTCGGACTGTAACCGTTCACGGGTCGCGCCAACAAAATGGAAAAACTGATCTAGACACGGAAGAGGTGTTTGGGACACGACATAGATTATCGTGTCTCCACCAACATCATCCCATCCGCTGATCCCTGCTGAAATCGACGCCGAGATGACTCCGGCGGTTCGGGCTTTTGTGCACGCGTTGATTGCTGGCTTTCAGTCCCAGATCAACATCCTGCAATCGCAGATCGTTGATTTAAATGCGAAAATCTCGGATCTCGAATCTCAAGTCAAGAAACTGACCCCTCAGAATTCCTCAATACCGCCAAGCAGCGTGCATCCCCACGCCAAAGCTCTTAAGAACAAACCCAAGAGCGGTAAAAGTCGTGGTGGACAAAAGGGACACCCTCGCCACCAGCGTGCGTTGGTCCCGGTTGACCAATGCGACTCTATAATTGCGCTGATGCCTTCGACGTGCCGTTGTTGCCAAAAACCACTGTCCGGCGAAGATTCTTCACCTATCCGTCACCAAGTTTATGAACTTCCGGTCATCAAGGCTTTCATCACCGAATACCAGCGTCATCGACTCCATTGCACCCGATGCGGCACAACAACATGTGCTGAGCTTCCAATAGGTGTACCGAGTGGACAGTCCGGACCGAGGCTGATTGCATTTACCGCATTACTGATGGGACACTTTCGCCAAAGCAAACGCCTAGCGTCGGAATTTCTACGCGACCTACTGAACATTCCCTGTTGCCCTGCAACCACCGTCAAGATGCAGGACATCGCATCGGCAGCGCTCGCCAAACCGCACGAAGAACTCCGGCAATCGCTTGCATCAGAGCGCAACGTCTTTATGGACGAAACCCCCACTAAGCAGGCCAACACCAAGGCCTGGCTGTGGACGGCCGTAGCAAATCAATTCGTCGTTTTTTCTGTTTTCGCCAGTCGCGCAGCAACTGCGATCGAATCGCTTCTAGGTTCTAATTTTGAAGGCATCATCAACTGCGACCGTGCGAAGATGTACTATGTTGCGAAACATCTGCAATGGTGCTGGGCTCACTTGATTCGCGATATCCAAGCGATGATCGATTCGAAGGTCCCGGATCGTGTCGGATTCGGTACTCAAGTCATGAAAGAGGTCAAAGAAGTTTTTCGTCTATGGCATCGATTCAAGCAAGGCCAGATCGAATGGGAGGAATTCCAGAATTCAGCGATCCCAATAGCCAAGAAGATCAATGAACTTCTGTACGCAGGAATGGGAAGTCACGATTCGAAGTTGCGGAATCAGTGTAAATCGCTGTATGTGCACCGAAACCGGTTATGGCTGTTCATCAGCAATCAAGGGCTTGAACCAACGAACAACCGCGCCGAACGAGCGTTGCGCAAGGCTGTCATTTATCGAAAGTTATCTTTTGGAACGCAGTCGGAAGGCGGCAGCAGGTTTATCGAGCGCATCTTTAGCGTTGCAGCAACATGCCGCATTCAAAATCGAAGCGTCTATCAGTACCTTGTTCGAGCCATCGAAGCCAAACTAACAAATCAGCCAGCCCCCAAGATACTCCCCACCCCGTGAACGGTTACGCTCGGACTCAATGGAAACCCAACGGTGTCGTATGTCGAAGAGGATGCAAAGATCGCTAAGGAAGGCATCATAGGGCTGCAGATTCACTCCGGTCCCCCCACCGAAGCACTTTATCGAAACATCCGAATCAAACGGCTTGACAAGAAATAGAGCCCGCGATCTTGGGCGTGTTTTCTTCGACCACACATTCAAACCATTAGCTTTCACAGGAAACAACACGATGGACAGAAGGCATTTTCTAGCCGGGGCGGCTGCGGGATCGATCGCCCTCGCCCAACACAGCGAAACGTTGGCGAATCTTTTGGATAACAAGAACAAACGCGTCGGGCTGATCGGGACCGGTTGGTATGGCAAATGCGATCTGTTTCGATTGATGCAGGTCGCTCCCGTCGATGTGGTATCCCTTTGCGACGTCGATAGCAAAATGCTCTCGGAGGCTTCCGAGATGGTTACACAGAAGCAGAAAGGAACTGCGCCGAGAACGTTTTCTGATTACCGAAAAATGCTGGCGGAGAAAGATCTCGATATTGTCTTGATCGCAACCCCTGACCATTGGCATGCGCTCCCAACGATCGAGGCCTTGAAAACCGGAGCGGACGTTTACGTTCAAAAACCGATCAGCGTCGATATCGTCGAGGGAGAGGCGATGCTCGCAGCCGCTCGGAAATACAATCGAGTCGTGCAAGTCGGAACGCAGCGGCGCAGCACACCGCATTTGATGGAAGCCAAACGGGACATTGTCGACGCTGGGCTTCTCGGGAAAGTCTCCCATGCGGAAGTCTACTGCTACTACCATATGCGGGCCAAAGAAAACCCACCCGATGAGATGCCTCCTGCAAATCTGGATTACGAAATGTGGACCGGCCCTGCCCCGATGCGTCCCTACAATAATCTTTGCCACCCGCGGCGTTGGCGAGCCTTTAAGGAATATGGCAACGGGATTGTCGGCGATATGTGTATCCACATGCTCGATCTCGTTCGATGGCAACTGGGACTGGGGTGGCCCACGAGAGTCTCCTCGCAAGGAGGAATCTTTGTCGATAAGAATTCCAAAGCCAATATTCCCGACACGCAAACTGCCACATTCGAGTTTCCCGAATTGAATGTGGTTTGGACCCATCGAACTTGGGGCGATGCCCCTGATCCTGAGTATCCTTGGGGAGCGACCCTGTATGGAGAAAAAGGAACACTCAAAATGAGTGTTCAGAAATTCGATTTCATTCCCCGCGACCGAAGGCAAAAGCCCGTACATCGTGATGTGGTGATGGAATTGGACAAATACCCGGAGGATCGAACCGAAAAAGATCTAGAACAACATGTTGCACCCGCTATACGCGTGCATATGCTCGACTTCTTGAAGTCGATCCAAGAGCGTTCCAAACCGGTTGCGGATATCGAACAGGGCCATATTTCAACGGCTGCGTGCATCCTTGCGAATATGTCCCTCGAGCTTGGAAGATCGTTGGCGTGGGATCCATCACAGGGCAAGATCGTGGGAGACGACGCAGCGAATCAGATGTTGCGACGCGCTTACCGAGCACCATGGGTGCACCCCGAGGTTGGGACGGTCTAAGCGTTTATCGGCCCGCGGAGGGTTCGCAGACGGTGCAATGACCTTTTACCAAGATCTCGGTGACTCGAGAGATGTTGTGCGACTTTCGAACCTTCTCATCTGGCACCGAGATTCCTTCTAAACAGGAGACAATCCCGCACTCCACGCACACAAAGTGCGGGTGGCTGCTCCGATCGTGTTCGGGATCTCGGATCTCGAATCGCCAGACGTGGTCTCCGAGTTCCGTGCGACTCACCAACTCTGCGTCGGTGAGATCCGTCAGGTTTCGGAACACCGTCGCTTTGTCGAAGCCTTGGGGAACGAGCAAATCGGAGAGTTCGGCGTGCGTTTGAGGTTTCGTCGCCTTGCGCAAAGCCGATAGGACCGCGATCCGAGCCGGAGTGCTTCGGAGTCCAACCGCGCGTAGGATTTGTCGAGCCAGCTCTACTTCGTCGACATCAGGCTTCTTAGTCATGTTCTGCTATTTGCGATCAAGAAATCGAGACAGGCGTTCCTGCGTGTCCATCTCCTGATATTGTAGCTTGCCAAACCCGTATTCGGCACCCAGCGCCACGGCGGCTTCTTGATGTTCCGGGTAGTTTGTGATGATCATCACCGGGATGTTGGACAAATCGGGATCCGCCTTGATCGCCTTCAGAATCTCGACACCGTCCGAATAGTCGATGTCTAGCTTGCGATTGATGAGTACCAAGTCGACTCCCCCTTTTTTGAGGATTTGGAGGGTATCGGAGAGCGCATCGGCCCGAAGGACTTGGACATCGTAACGAGCGGAAAGCATGGAACGGATTGCTGCGTGGTCGGGATTGCAGTTTCCAACGTCGAGAACGGTCTTCATTATTTTGCCTCGTTCACTTTGTTTTCTAGATCTCGCAACAAATCGTCCTGGAGCCATTGCTGCATAATCTTACGAGTCGAATCCACCATTTCATCAATTTTCTTCTGCAAAACGGGACCGACGCGACCCCGCGATTCATCGGTTGCTCGTCTTTGAACAGACTCGATCTGCTCCGACATTCGCTCGTAGTTCTTAATCCTTTTAAGATCTTCCAAAACGGTTTGCGCTTCCGATACCTTTCCTTCCTTGAGCTTGGCATTGACGCGCGACTCCAAAATCTTACGTCGGACAACCAAGTCGAGGACTTCGTTTTGCAGCCCCTTCAGGAAGGCTTCGGTTTCCAAACGTCTGCGATCGTCGGGCAATTTGGCTTCATCCACTGGATAGAAACCCGTGACGATTGGCAATCTCGCTAGAAGCGTGTCACCGTTTTTCACATAGTACAAATAAAGCGGGACATTGATCTGCACTTCCCCCTTCGGAGGCTTGGACGGCGCTTTTGGTGCATTCTCGTCCGTTGCACCTGTCGCCTCAGGGGCAGGCTGTGGATATTCGGGTGGAGGAACGCTTTCGGATACGATCTTTCTCGCTTCGGAGATTCCAGGATTGCGACTGTTTGCTGGGATTTCGTAACGGATCTTAGGAGGCGTTCCATTCGTCAAAGGGAGCACTCCGCGCCAATCGGTCCTTCCCACCATGACCAAGTCATCGCTCCCAGGCGTTCGCAAATAAACCTCGGCTCCTGGAACCGATCGGGGGGCGACGTTTTGTGGCATCCCAAACGGCGGCCTGAATTTCAGATGAAGTTCCGATTCCGGGTACTTGGTGGTCACTTTCAGCCCCAGTCGTTGCGTTCGCCGATTCTTGGCGGCCGTCAACGCACCGCGACTAGCCGCGAAGATCGCTCCATAATATAGGGACGTCTTATCAATCTTCTCCGTCGCCGCAATAAAGGTAAATGGCATCGCTTGGAGCACGGTCGGATTGCCGTTCATGTCGTCCCGACGGATAAACGGGATGACGACATCTCCCAATCCGATTTGAGCGGGATGGGATTCTCCTGTGATGAGGCCCGCCGCGCGGACTCGCATGGTCGCACTGAAGTTATCCGTTTCTTCGATCCGAACCATAGGCGTGAAACTCGCTCGCAATAATCGAGCAATGCTACCGCCAAGATCCTGAGGCCGTAGCACGCGTTCCGCTCCGAGATCACCCATTCGGCGAACTAACGAGTCCATTTCCTTGGTGCGCACGCGGTAAGCACCGTCGACCAAATCGATCGCCACCATGTAGATCTTGTCATAGTCTCTGAGCAGTGCCTCGGGCTGCCACGGCAATCGTGCGGGTATGGATCGCGAGACTTCACGAACCGCAGCAAGTTCCGTCTTGGGGACCAATGCAGCTACGATCTCTCCTTCATCCAGAGCTCGCTTCAGCGAATCCAAATCACCCGAGAATGGTTGCAGCTTTTCCGAAAACTTCTTCCACTTCTCGTCGGACTCAAAGGGAGCAACTTCACGTTTCAGACCCGTAAAGGGAAGGGGCAGGACATGGAACGCATTGATGCGCTCGACGGCGGATTCAAACGTTCTCACGCTGAGAAGACTCGCAGCCCGCGCGGCTGCATCCTCGAGCTCCTTGATTTGCTCCTTGGTCAACTTCAGCCGCTTCGCCTCTTCCTCGGCGGTGAGTTTCACAGGAGGAGGGGGAGGATTCAGTTCAAGAAACTTCGCTTTGGCCGCATCCGACTTACCGACAACGAGTGTCATCTCCCTCGCTAGGACTTGATTGACCGTTAACTCGTCTATCCGGTAGAGAACGGAACCATATAAAGAGTCGGGAGTCGATTGAACCCGGATGCTCCAGGTGCCACCAAAGTCCGCTTCGCATCGCTTTTGGATCTGCTGATACAGGTCCAATTCGGCGTTTTGGTCCAGTTGCAAGCTAGGCGAAAGACTCACCCAAACATTCACGCGATAAGGAGAAAACTCCCATACCTGACTCTGTCCGTTCGCATTCCACGAGCAGACGAGCATCGCAAGGGATGCCATCCATAGACTTCGAATCGGGATCATCGGACTTGGATCCTCCATTTTTGCACGTCTTGGTAGAGTCCGATCGGTCGCTTCGCAACTCCCTGGATTTCGGTCCTATATGCGAATGTCTCACTCACTTGCCAAAGTGGGAGGACAGGAAGATGGGCAGCGACGAGCGCATGCAAATCTTGGCATCCCTCCCGAACCTCGCGCCAATTTCTGGCTGCATTGAGTTTCCCAAGGGCTTGAACGATGTATTGATTATTCGTTTCCGCTGGACCGCCCACCCCAAACAAACGCTCGGCGTCTGTCACAGGCTCCCAAAGAGCTGCAGACATGTAGAGGATATCGATCGAATCGTCCTCCAGTCTTGGTAGCTCGTCGTAGACAACCAGCTTTCCATCCACCCCGATGATTTTCCAGGCTTGCAATATCGCTTGACCAGCCACCCGTGCGGCTTCAAAGTTCGGGACGCCCAACCGGATGACAGGTAATTTAGGAGCGGGTTCTTTTCGCTTGGCCGCTCGCGATGTTTGGTTCGCTTGCGACAACATTACTAGTACCGTTGCCGTTCTTGGATCGTAGGGCGGTTCCTCGACAGAGAGATTGTACGCATAAGCGAGCGCATCGGTCTCGCTTGCACCTGCTGGAAATGGGCCTGAAATAAGTCGATCGACAGGGCTAGGTTTCCCGCCCAAAATCTCGTCACTCAGAATAGCGGATCGATTGATTGCGTAGAGCAAAGCGCGACGAAATTCTCGGTCTTCGAAAAATGGTCCCTTTCCGCGCGGAACCAACATGTGCACCATAGGGAGCGCGTAGGGTTCGGTTTTGATGTATCGATAACCGCCCAGCCGTCGAGCGTCCGCAGGAAAGAGACGATCGATGAATTCGAGTTCCCCTTTTAGGAGATCGTTGATCGCTTGATTGGGATCTTCGTAATAGACCTCTTGGATTTCTCTCGGCTGAAAATCGGCTGCATCCGATTCGCCTATCCACTCAAACCGCTTCCTGTTGTCTTCCTCCGATTTCAATTGGTAGATTGTGCGGACGAAGCTTTGCTCCCCCTGTTTCGGCAACTGCCACTGCATCATGGCTTGGGGCAAGACGTGAGGTTGTCGCAATCGAATCCTCAGCCTCTCCGGTCCCAAGACCGAGACCGATTCAAAAATGGATGCCCAACCGGGGACGTACAGTGGGTGGCCGATGTTGGCTCTCTGCAGTAGAGCTTGCGATAGAAACAGGCTATCGGGGACTGTCGAGCTATCGACATTTTGTAGGGTAAGGTCCAGCTGCATCCGGTCGTCACTATGAACTGCATTTCCGTAACTGAATTGGTAGATCCCCCCTTCGGGCCCTGTATTTCGGAATGAGAAAACGGGAGTCGAAGTCAACTGGCCCAAACGGAATGCGGGCCAATCTGCCAAAGCGGCCGTATCCGGCTTCGATGCTCGCTGAAATACGCCGACTCGTACGAGTGGGAACTCTTTGATGAGCTCATTCAGAAATTCCTTGCCCCCCTCCAGCTCTGGTTCAATTTCCAGCATCCTAACAGCGGCTTGCCTCGCACGGCCGTAATCGCCCGCTTGTCGAAATTCGGTCGCACTCTTGCGATATGTCTCCGCCAGCTCTTGAAATCGAGACTTCGCTTTCGCGACCATCGGAAGCTTACCCGGGTATTCCTTGTCCAATCGAAGGATCATCGAGCGAGCCACCCCGAGTTCGTTTCGGGCAAACAGGTCGTCGATCAATTTCGCGGCGACCGAGGAGATCGCTGTCTGCACATCTTCAGTTCTGAAGTTGGGAAACCGTCGTTGAAGCTCTTCCAAGGCCGCGAGGGTGTGAGGGAGGTCGCCCGAGGAAGCCATGTCTCTCGCGGAAGAAAAAAGAAACTCCTGGTGCAACGTTTGCACATTTGAAGACTGTGGGTAATTATCGCGCAAGTAAACCAGATGCTCGAACGCTTCGGCGTAATCTTTGTTGGCCAGCAGCTTTTTGGCACGGTCCAGGACCAGTTCTTCCCAAAGGATTATTTTGGAAATGTCTTTCCATTGAATCTCGTAGAGGCGTCCTGGAAACAGGTTCAGGACACAACGCAGTTTCTCCGCAGGCTTTGGAGAGCTAGGAACTTTTCGGTCAGGCAAGTCGAGTAAATTGACTTGAACGCTTTTGCCTCCATGCTCAGCCGTTACCACGATGACATCGAACGGGGGTGCGTCCAAGACCGATCCCGTCACACCGATCTCCTCCAATACTTGATCGAGCGATTGTGCCACGCATGGATTGCTGAGGGCCATCAGCGCGAGCATCCCACTTATCAGCAGCCAACTTCGTTCGATCAAGATTCCATGAATCCGTCGAAGCGTACTTCGAGTGCCGTTGAAGAACCCTTGCAACGGCTTCGATAGAGAGTGGGATGGCGATTCCATCAATGTCAGGTTTGGCATATTCATCATCACTCGTTCGCGCTCGGTACAGGAACAGCGATTACAGTCCCTTCGTCACCGGCGACCACGGCTGCGTTCCCCTCAACGATCGGTGCAAGATAAACGGGCTCGCCAATCGTGGTCTTGCCAGCAATCTTTCCTTCCGTAGGGGAGATTCGAAGCAAGTCACCCGTGGCCGTTCCAATCAACAGATCGCTCCCGACGATCGCAGGTCTGCCACGCAACTGGATTCGATCCAGATTGATGGCCCATCGCTTCTTCCCCTTGTCGTCAGCAGCTACAAGTCCTTCAATTTCGCTGTACGCGAGAACCAAACTCACTTCACCGGATTGAACCGAATACGGCCCCCAAGCAAACCGACCCTCCATTGGAAGCGACGCAAAGAGCTTTAACTCGATGCCATCGAAGAAATCCAACTGGTCTCCGGCGTCATTAGTGCTTACCGCGACGACAGTATTGTTCAATACCGATAGGCGACCTTTCAGCTTCCGATCGAGATCTTGCTGCAATATGGTCCGCAACTGCTTTCCAGTCGACAGCTTGTAGATACTCCGCGCTTCATCGGCGATAACGATACTCTGCTTGTCAGGTAGCAGGACTGGATTCAACCAACGCGGTTGCTCTCCGGCTGAAATCGTGGGTTGGAATGGAACCCCCACGATTTGTGCATTGTCTGGATCGAGCAACACAAGTTGGGAATTGGTAAGAGGGACCACCACCAAATTGCCAACCGCGATAGGATCATTGGCCGCCGTGGCTCCGCCGAAGTCGATGGACACCAGTCTGCTTACACCCCGCGAACGAGATGGATCGATCAAGAGCAATTGATTCTCCTTCTCGGCATTGAAGACGACCAATTTGCCATCTTGTAGAGTCACCGAAGAGATAAACTTCATCAATCGTTGGTTTCGTCCAAAGTTTTCGATTTGGGATACCGGAGAGGGATTGGTGAATTGTTCGGGGGTAAATTGGTAGACCGCCCCTTGAGCCGTCAACGCGGTCCATCGCGACGCGTCCCCCGCGAGCGCGGTTACGGGCACGCCTACATCGGTCTCCCAATTCAACTCGCCCGACTGCGCATTGATGCTTGCCACACGGACTCCCAAATTGCCACGCACCATGCGTGCATGAATAACCGAATTCCCTGCTTGAATCGGCTTGGCGACGAACGAGTCTCCGTCTTCCTTCTGCCACGACCGGTTCAATTTCTGGCTGCTCACTTGGATTTGATACAAGCCGATTCGGTTGGATGCTAAATAGAGATCCGTCCCGATCATCAAAGGCCAATTCACGATCGGATTGGTCTCTTTCTCGATCGAGCCAGCCATCTTTTGAACTTTCTCGCGATTGCTCGATACATCGACTTCAAAGATTGCGACCTCGCCGAGATTGGTAGTCACGACAAAGCGCCGACCGTCGACCTGGGGATCTACAACAAAGTGCCCCTTGAAGCGAATAGGAATCTGACCGCTCGGTTGGATATTCAATCCCTCATCGTTGGTCGTGTATACCTTGAGGTAGGAATAGTCGGGACCGGTGTTCTCAAAGACCATCAGGTGATTGAGGACCCAGATTGGAGCGATGGCAATGGTACCTGGGTTGTGACCAATGTATTCGACTTCCTCACATTGACCGCCGGCTCTCGTAAACGCATAGAGATTGGAATGGTCGCCGACGACATAGCGCATGCGTTTTCCGAACGCTCCCCCCATGGGTACATCAGCTCCCTGCGGAACTTTTTTTCCCCAGCGGACCGTACCCGTGGCGGCGTCTAAACAATAGGCTTGGCCGTCTTGTGTCGAAACAAAAAGATCGTCGCCATCGATTTGTGGGCGGTGAACTTTGCTGGAGAATTTTGCTTCCCAAACGAGACTGCCATCGTCGGCTTTCAGTCGTTGAACCGAGTTATTCTCAGGGAAGTGGACAAGCACGTCGCTATCTCCCGTGGAGCTGATCGATTGAGGTCCACCGGTCCAATCGTAACCAATAAACTTCCGCCACAGAACCGAACCATCTCCCGATCGTAGCGCGACCAACGATCCCTTTAGCTTGAAAAATACCGGCTCGGTATCACTCGCATTACCTTGCCCATTTCGATTCGTAAAAACAATACGCCGAACCGAAGTGGGGGCCCCTTCTTCGGTTGATAGAACAGGTGGTTGGGAAACCGATTGAACAAGATCCTTTTGGAGCAAGGTTGCTGCAGCTAACAACTCGTTTAGCCGTTTATCGGTTTCGAGAACGGGGTATTTGCGGACCAGGTCTCGGCGGGTTGTATACGTCTTGTTAACTTCCTTGGCCTCATTCGATTTGGTCATCGAGTCGATAGCCACGAGCAGATCCTGGCCTCGTTGAATGTCGCGTGCGGCGCGCGATTGTCCTTCCTCGATTCCTTGGATGCGAAGCGAATTCTGCGTTCGTTCTTGAGGACCGATGTAACGTGGGTCGCGAATGAGAGCCATGTGCTCGGAAAGTCGATCGAGCAGTTTCTGCCGTTCCTCTAGTGACTCCGTGTTATCGATGCGAGAAAGAAACTTGTCGGCAATACGAAGCAGCATGTCCGACATGTCGGGCCGAAGAACACCCACCGCATCCTCCCCCGCGATCGTGGGGAGCAATTCCTGGGCGCGAGTTGCGGCAGTGCTGGGGTCGGCAACCTTTTCGGCATCCTCTCGAATGGTCGCGAGAACTGCCCGCACCTTCGCTTCGCTCGCTCGATCGTCCCTAGGGAATTTGTACGCAAAGTCGGTGAATAATTTCGCGGCGGTCTCGTAGTCTCGGGCTTCGTACGTCGATTCCGCGCGATCGAATGCTTCTTTTGCTGTTCCTTGTGTCACCCACCAGAGCAAGGGGACCAGCGCGACCAGCAATAGCAGTAGAAAGAAACCAACGCCCAGGATTCGAAATGACTCCCACGCGCTTTTCGTAGGAGTTCCGCCAGATATGACTCGCTTTGGAAAATCATCGACATCCAGATCCGATCGACTCACGGGAGCGGAGGTCGCTACGATCTCGACTGGGGTTTCATTCTCGTCCGATTCGCTTCCGTCCTTGGAATCCGAAACGACTTCGACGTCGACTTCGTCCATGTCATCCGGCAACAGATCTTCGACCGAATCGTGGTCGTTGGGGACGGGGCTATCGATGGGCCGTCCGCCTCGCAATGCCGTAGTCGGATCGTTCGCGGATCGATCGAGCGTCTCGTTCAACTCGGTGATCAGCTTGGTCGCTTGAAAACGCGTCAACTGTCCGTTCTCCACCAAAAGCTTTGCGATCGCTTCTGGGGTTACCCGAACCTTGGACGTTTCGACCTGACGGTAGAGCTCTTGGATGATCTCCGGATCGAGCAGTCCACGACTTTCAAGCAAACGAATAAAAGCAGTTGCTGCCATCGACTATTGAAACTCCTCGACCACTTGAACCTGAAAATTCGTGAATCCTTTGTCCCGTCCCGCATCCAAGGCAGCAACAACCGCAGCATGGATGCAATCGACATGGGCCTCGATCATGAGTTTGAGTTGGTCCTCATTTGCCCCTGTCGCCACCTCTGCCCTCGCGTCGGAAAGCGCGAGCAACAGATCCTGTTTGCTACTGGCCTCGCGCTCATCCCCTCCCGGCAAAATAATTGTGTATCCATTGAATTCATCGATCTGAACTCGAACCAAATCGAAAACAGGCGGAGGTTCGGTCGCCATGGCTGCGTTGTCCGAAAGGGGCGGTGGCTCCTCAAACACTTTCTCTTTGCTGAAGGAAGCTGTGATCATGAAGAAGATAAGAAGCAGAAATGTGACATCGACCATCGGGGTCATGTCCATATCATCTTTCGGTAGCTCCTTTTTGGGAAAGGAGATCTCGTCGAATTCGTCCTCCCCATCGGACTGCGACGCCTGTTCACGCTCTAGTTCTAAGCTGACTTCTTCTAAGCTACCCAGCAGCAAACTGCTACCGCGCGAAGTCGCAACTGGAATGCGATTCGTCTCGGATACTTTCGGAGCCGAATCCAGTACCAGCTCCGCGACCTCGATCTCCTCGGCCTCGATTCCATCTGCTCCCGTTGCGTCGGCCAACTCAACGGGCTCCAGAAACTCCTCGTTCGAGGCCGTGATTCGGTCCAAATCTACCGTTCCGTTTGCGTCGCCACGGGATTTAGCGATGGACTCGGGGGCAACGTTTTGTTTTGATTCCAGTTGATTGCCCGAGACCGTGATGCTTCCACTGCAGTGGGGGCACCGGATCTCTCGACCTGCCAATCGGTTGTTGACGGATAGAGAGGATTGACATTGAGGGCATATAAGTCGAATCGACATCGATTAAAGCGCCTCCGAAACGGCAATGTTGATCAATTTATCTTCGCCAATCACCTCGCCAATTGCTTGCTTCACTTTGTTCAATTGACCCGAGGTAACGTTTCCTTCTGCGCGGATGAGTACCTCGGTCTTTCGCCCCGATTCCAACTCGATCTGTACGTATTCGCTAATCTCCGCCGCTTGCTGTTCTGGATCATCCGAGAAAAGGGTTCCGTCCCCGCGGGCTACGATTGGGGCCTCGCCGGTCCCCCGCGTAACGATGACCGAAACGCAGGCTTTGCTAGGCACCGTTGTGCCGTGTTTCGCAGGCGGAATGTCGTAGGTCTTCTCGCCGGTCATCTTCGAGGTGAGGATGAAGAAGATCAGAAGCAAGAATGTCAAATCGATCATCGGGGTGATATCCATCTCGTCGTCCATGGGAGGACGAGGTGGCATCTGTACATCCTCAGGTGCAGATTCCTGTTCGAATGTAAATTCGACGCTGCTGGACATGGATTCTCCTGGAGTCACCAAGGAACGAAATCAACTCGAATGCAAACGAGATACGGAAGTACTCTTCTGCATTCGCTAAGCGCTCTGGCGACCGGAGCGATGTTCTTTCTCCACTCCAACCTTAAATGCCTCGAGGAATCGAGCCAAACCCGATCCGACGAGATCCTGCATGTGGCGAATGCGGTTTGTGATCGTTGCCATGCACATCACCAAAGGAATCGCGATCGTCAAACCGATGGCGGTTGTTTCCAATGCGGTACGAATGTCCTGCGCCAAATCCGACGGGCTCACGTTGGCGGCCGTCGACAGCTTTCCGAACGCACCCATCATCCCAACGACTGTACCGAACAATCCCAACATCGGCGCTGTCTTGATCACCGTTACAATCCACGCGATGTTGTAATCCAAGTCCGCGATCACATCCCGTTGAAAACGATCCAACGTCAACTGTCTCGTTTTGTTGAACCCGAAAATGCGGTTCTTGACAGCGTATGCCACCATCATAGGAAGAGCACGCTGATCCCCTTCGCAGGCTTGAAGAACGGCGTCGAAATCGCCGCGGCGCAGATCGCCCTCGATCGATTCAAGAAAAGCGTCCTGAGCCGCCTCGGTTTTGAACCGTTTCCGATTCACGCGGGAGAGAACCAATACAACGTAGTAGGCACCCCACAAAGCCACTGCAGCTAGCGCGACGTACGAAGCCTGACCAACCAGGTCAAATACCTTGCTTGCATCCATTGATTTGTTGAACCTTGACGAGAACGAGTTCTGAAGCGTTTGGGAGGGGAGAGCCCCTACGCTGGCCTGTGACGGTCACGACCAATTCCCACGGTGTTTCACCATGGTCTTCGACACTCACTCGTCTATGATAGTCTTTCGGATTCCGTTTGAGGACAGGTCTTGTTGAGAATCTCACCGCATCGTGGCCTTCACCGGTTTTCAACGTGGTGTGGGCGAATACCCTTTCAATCGATCAACACCCGATACTTGGCTCCATAATCTCGCTCGAAACAAGTCAGATCTCATTGTCTCTGCAAGGTTTTCTGGTTTAATGGCTTCCCGTTTTTGATTGGGTATGACTTGAGGGGGGTAGCATGAGCGTTTCCGATTCCGTGGTGCGAAATCTTCACCATCGCTTGAACCATATTGCGGAACTTGAAAGTCAGATCGCTCGCGGTCCTCGCATGGTCCAGTCCGCACAATTGCAACTCGATGCGTCGGTCGAAGCGCTTCAAAAGTGCAAGAACACCATCCGCGAACGCCGCATGGACGCAGATCGAAAGCAGCTTCAACAAAGGGAACGCGAGAACAAAATCCAAGATCTCGAATCCAAAATGAACGCTTCGAAAAACAACCGCGAGTACCAGATGCTCAAGGACCAAATCGCGGCCGACAAACAAGCGACAAGCGTTCTTTCCGATGAGATCTTCGAAGCGCTCGAGGAGGTCGATGCTCTCCAATCCTCCACGATCGAGTTAGAGGAGCGAGTCAAACTGGCCGAGGCGGAAAAAGCGAAGGTCATGGCGAACGTTGAGAAACGACTCGTGGATTTGCGCCAGGATCTGCAAAAAGCCAACCAGGATTTGGCGGCGATCGTATCTAGCCTACCGCAGGATTTCGCGAAGGATTACCAAAGGCTTGTCTCGGCCCGCGGTCCCGATGCTCTCTCCGAACTCGATGGTCAATCCTGTGGCGGCTGCAATACCAATCTCACGCCAGGAATTCTTGACAAGCTTCGCATGGGTAGGCCGACGATTTGCCCTAGCTGTGGCCGCATGCTTTATCGCGCAGAAAACGCATAATCGTCGGGGCCTATTCTGATTCTCCCTTTCCCTAGCCTTTGCGGTTATCTATAGTTCATCCGTGCTACTTGGAAATGAGTAGCACTTTAAGCCTCCGGTCGTTTTTCCGGCTGAGGGACCATCATTTTGCGTTGGCCTAGATCGCAACAGGCGAGTGCAGTAGCACGCTTGATCTTCGCCAGTCTCGCAGCGGCTCCGTGTCGTGCCGCAAACGGTCGGAGGATTTATCTGCATTACAAAAGGGCCAGCGGTTTCCGCTGGCCCTTTTTTTTACAACAGCTGACTCCATGCCCGGTGAAGCCTCTGCCAGGGTTGCAATCGCATCACTCTATTGGCTACGATCCCGCGGCCCGCCTGTTCCCCCACTACCCGCCCTCGAAAGGCTCTGCGCAATTCATGAAGATCGCCATTTCCTTCGCCCTGTTGTTCTCTCTTCTCTCGATGCCTTTCGCGTCTGGCGAAGAGATTCGGTGGAAGTTCGTCGCGGGCGAACGTTGGGCCATGGAGTCGGAGCAATCGACAGAAATGCAAATAGGCGATGATGAGTCCGAGAAGATCAGCTTGCAGCAAACGCTGACGTGGCAAGCCTCGGTCGAACAAGTCTCCCAGGACGGAACCGCAACGGTCTCTCAAGAGCTGGTTCATGCCAAACTAACGGTACGATCCGTTCGCGGTGAACAAAGCTTCGATTCCAAAGCATCGCCAAACGGGACCAACAATCCCTATTGGAATCCAACCCGAGCCCAATTAGGAAGGCAGGTTCGAACGCAGATTCGACCGACGGGAGAAGCGATCGAGATTCCGCCTTCGGGCGAATCGGCTGGTGCGACCGAAGCGCATCCGGTTTCCTATTCCAATCTGCTCGGTACAAATCATTCTTCATTCAGCACGCCTGGTGTTGGTATCCAGTTTCCGAAAAACGAAATCGAGATTGGAAGGCCATGGAACATTCAATCCAAATGGAATCTGGGCGACGATGAAGTGCTCGTCGATTCCACCTACCAATACGTTGGCACCGAAGTGATCGGCGCCACGACGCTCGATAAATTCAAATCGTCCACCGGAGCTCGATTCGCAAGCGCTTCCGCACAAGCCAAGATCACCAAGCAAGATTTTGCTGGAACGATTTGGTTCGATCGCCAATTAGGAAAAGTCACTCGCCTCGAGAGCGCTCAAGAACTCATAATCGCTGTCCCTGGCTCACCTCACCAGAGGCTGCTGCAATCGATGGAACTTCGATTGGTTCCCGTTCGCTGATCCTCGCCACCCCATCCAAGACCGAAGCAAATCAGGGATTGCCGAATGGATCGTCTCCAGCCGGAGTGACAGGTGCGGGTTCTGTCCCAAATGTGCTGCTCGCATCTCCCGGTGATACACTCTCGACAGGTTCGGTCGGTTGAGGCTCCCCGGCAGCCTCCTTTTTAGGAGCCGCTGGGACCAAGAGTGTTGGCTGCTCAGCCTGCGGTTCGCGCAAACAGCTCACTTTCCCTTTCGCGTCAACGAGGTAGAGCCTATCGGTAGTGGAGTTAGGTACCGGTGTGGCCATCCCGACGAAGATCTTCGACACAATTTGCTGCTTCGCAATGTCGATGGTCACTAAATTTCTCGCAGTGTCGATCGCGAAAACATGATGGGTGCTGACATTCAAGACAGTTTGGATTCCTTGCAATGGTACCGACCAAATGGAATCTCCCGTCTCCAGATTTAACGCAAATAGCAACCCATCCTCGGAAACAATCGTTACTAGGTCTTTACCCAGTACAGGAGATTGATTGCTGGTCGTGCCCAATTTCACTTTCCAAGCAATCGGGTGGATCCTGTCGGTCGTGCATCGTGTCACGACACCTTCCTGGGTGATGAAAAGATAACCATTCGGTGTGATGACAGGAGATGCTGGAATCTCAGATGTCGCAATGGCCGATGTCCACAGGATAGGGGGATCCTGCAATTTGGAGATCACCAGTTTGTTTTGCATTGGCCAAGCGAGAAATTCTCGATCGGGAGTCACCGCTAGCCCAAGCCGATTTTCGCTGCCGATGCGCAAGACTACAGGAGCTGCGTCGGACGAGAGGATGTCGTACAAAACGAGCCTTCCTCCCACCGATGGGATGGCAACTTTTCCTTTGATTGGGAGAGGTGCCCCGGTTGCTATCTGGCTCAGCTTTCGTTTAGCAATCGTATTCCCAGTGAGAAGGTCGTAGACAAAATACTCTCCACCATTTACCGCGACGACATACTCGTCCGACACTCCCGGTCCGAGCATCGTCCGACGGAAGTGGGGCAATTGATTCCTCCACAAAACGGACCCGTTCTCCGCGTCCATGGCGCAGACGACCCCGGTGGAGCTGATGGAGACGGCATAAATCTGTTGAGGATTCTCTGACTGCAACTCGACGTTACGTCCGATGCGTTGGTAGATCTTGGCTAATTGATCGGCTTTGACCCTAGCACCTTCCATTCCCAGTCGAGGAACTTTCTCCGATCTCTTCCCTTCTAGTATTGACGTTTCCAACGCCTCGTCGTTGATTTCGTCTCCGCGAAAGGATGCGAGAACGCGTCCATTGTCCACCAAACGAACGATCTCTCTCTTCTTAGTGGAATGGGGCCAGATAACGAAGGACTTCTCGCCGTTTGCTAAGGCCGAGCCACCGATGTTGCCCTCCCAATGCAGGGTAAGCTGGCTGTTGCTCAGCGCTTGATCGCTCCATTGACCTGTTCCCACGCCGGCGGAAACAACCAGGATGGCCAGTGCAGATAGGAAGTGAGATATGCTCGATTTCATGGGAACTTTTTCAATGAAGTTGCTCAAGGCGTACTAGTATTTTAACTTGCAGAATGCGAGAACCGAAACAAAAAAGGCCAACCCGGGGTTGGCCTTTTCTCATGGATCGTTGCTGCGATTCAGACAGCACGAATTCTCTCACTCGGATCAATATCCGGCGCCTCCGCCCATTCCTGGGCCACCCATGCCGGGCCCGCCCATTCCGGGACCTCCAGGACCAGACCCGCCGGGACCACTTCCTTCGGCACCGTAACCCGACCCGGTTCCAGCTGCGCCGCCCATTCCGGCTCCCAATGGCCCAATGGCGGGCTCGTCCGGTTTTACAGCGCCGTTGTAATCGGTGTAATCCTCGAATTCACGCCCGACGACAATCTGACCTGTTTTGGCGTCAAAGCAGACCACTTCACCACCTGCGAGCAACTCGTCCTTCGATGTGGATGCACGCAGCGGAGTCCCTCCTCCGACATCGAGAACCGTTACTAACACGTTCGGCAGCACGATGTTGACCTTGGGGCCGACCTCCTCTCGAATCTTCTTAGGAATTTTCAGGACCTTTAGCGTCGGGTGCACAAACTCGTAGCCTTCTTTATTTGGCTTGTGGGTCCCCGCGATAATGTGACCGCGTGTTACGGGTTGCGAATCCTTGATCGCGAAATTGATGGTCCCTACATTGTTGAGTGTGACCAACTCCGTTTTAGTCGGCCGACTTTCTACTTGCTCACCCGACTCCAGCCGGATCAACGAAGGCTTTTCAACCTCGCCGGCAAAGACTGGGGTGGGGGCAGCTGCCAGAATTGGATCGGAGGGAGCCGACCAAGGCGACAGTCGTTCGCTCTTTCGCTTGTTCCCCTTCGTCTTGTCGGGAACTACTTTCATCTTTAGATCTTGAACTCGGGACATGGCGTCCGGTTTCAAATTCATCGTCTTGGGAGCGTGAATTTCGAATTCAGGGAAATTTGGGTCATACATCATCAACCGAACACGATAACGATACGACTTGCCCGCTTCTGCGGTCGGGTCGAAGAATCGAACTAGTTTGTACTTCGTGCTTGGCAATTTAGTAGGTAGCTGCATACCGAGCCCGGCTGTGCCTCCCATACCGCCATACGAGCCTCCCAGCCCGCCTTCTCCACCATAACCCGAACCGGAGCCTTCTGCCCCATACCCGCCCGAGCCATATCCGCTGCCGGAACCTTCCGCGCCGTATCCACCGGAACCGTACCCGCTACCAGCCATTTCGGATCCATAGCCGGACCCGCTTCCCATTTCGCTACCTCCCATTCCGTAGCCCGACCCACCGGCCATTTCGCCGCCGTAGCCGGATCCGCTTCCGTACCCACCCATTTCGGAGCCGTAACCGCCAGCTCCGTAACCTCCCGAACCGTAACCGCCCATCCCGAAGCTTCCAGTTTGACCAGGGGCGCCTTCGTCGTCACGGATCAGTTCTGGAATGTCGGATGGGATATCCGGGTGGCTGCACATCGGCCGATAGTCCATAAGGAGCACCGGCGGAATCGGCATCGTGATGTTGGCATGAGTCCAAACCGGGTTATTCACCTCCTTGCAAGTTCCGATAAACTCCTTCGCCTTTTCCTTAAACGCTTCGGAACCTGCAGCATCGACGGTTTTCCAAGCATCGTCAGGAATGTCTGTGGCATCCGAAGTCACTTCGACTCGCTGTACTTCGAACCCTTGGTAGTAGGGTGTATCGCGCCGTTCGATATACTCGGGAACATCCGCGAACTCCTTCGAATAGTTCTTTTCCAAGTCTTGGTGTTCGACAATTGCCGTGACCACGATCGCGTTGTAATTCGAGGTTGGAACGACGTAACGGTTGGTTTTCGCTTCTTGCGGAGTCGGAGGCTTTGGAAACGCAGCTTGGGGATTCGTGATCATGCCAAGCTTGTACCCCCTGTCGTAGCCGGGGCTCAAAAACCGCTTGGTGGGGATATTGCCAGCCAAGCCCGTACCGGTGCCCGACCCTCCCGACCCTGGATAACCGGAGCCAGATCCTGGGTAACCGGATCCGGAACCTTCGGCTCCGTATCCACCCCCGGATCCTCCTTCCATTCCCCCATATCCACCCTGTCCCATGCCAGGATTGCCACGACCGCGGCGAGGAGGCTGCTTTTCTTCCGGTTTTTTGGCGTCTTGCAGGCTCTCGAACGGATCTGAAGGACGTCGTCCTGGGATCGGAGCCGAGAAAAATTGTCCCTGAAGCTTGATCGGGGCCTTCAGTTCGGGATCGCCCCGGCGAGCGGCCATTCCGGGTGGTTCTTTCCAAATACGGCTTACATAGTTGCCTGCCTGTACTTCGCCCCGGGTTTCGCTAGCGATTCGTGCGTAGCTGACATTCGTGACTCGTTCCGGCTCAGCCTCTTTGATCTGTTCCCAGTGATCCTGCGAAATAGCGCTGGCCAATGTCGACTCCGCCTTCTTCTTCAGATCCTCCGGAGACTTCGAAGCGGAAAACTTTTGCCCTGAAAACCCAAGAAAAACCAGAGTAAGCGACAGTGCTGCGATCAACGCAAACACAATTTTCTCCGCATGGAAGAGGAGAAACTCTTTGGCATTGAAGCCCTTGCCGGCATTCGAACTTTTCTTTTTCTTCGCCACGATTGAACTCCGATTCTAAGCTTCAAAAGATTCTAGTTGGGTTGAGCGGGCTGGCTGGCTCCTGCGCCAGTCCCTGGATCCGACGAGCCCGACGTCCCGGGCGCGGCCGCTGCGGGATCCGATGGCGGGGCAGCCGGGTCCGAGGCAGGATCTGTGCTGTTTTCGGGGGTTCCAGATGCCGGGGCGCCGGAAGCTGGGGGATTTGCCGGCGGTGCTGCCGCTGGATCAGCAGTGGGTGTCGCAGGATCGGCGCCCGGGTTGGCCGGGGCCGCGTTCGCAGGATCCGTTCCCGCAGGAGGTGCCTGTGAGGGCGTTGCGGGCTCGGTTGCAGCGGGCTGGGTTGCAGGATCAGCCGATGCTGCTGCACCTCCATTGGTTGCTGGGTCCGTGCCGCTGGCCTCAGGACTACCCGTTTCGGATCCCTCGACGGCATCCAGTTTTTCCACTCCCAACAAACTCATATTGCAGGGGTTGTAGAAGTAGATCAATCCAAAGATTTCGACAGGTATTTCGGTGTTCTCCGGTTTGAGACCTGGCAAGTTGCCCATTTGCCCTGCTCCGTAACCACCGCTTCCGTAGCCACCGGAACCGCTTCCGCCGTAACCGCTTCCGCCGTAACCGTCTGCGCCATAACCATACCCGCCGGAGCCGCTTCCTTCGCTTCCGTAGCCGCTACCACCTTCCATGCCCATGCCGCCCTCGGATCCCATTCCGAGTCCGCCCAAGCTACCGCCGGGGCCTCCTGAACCGTATCCACCGGATCCGTATCCGCCCATGCCACCAGCCGCCTCAGGGGCTGCAGCGGTGTTGAGGCGAACCTGATAAACTTCCAACATGAATGGGGCGTTTCCGCATTCGCTGATCAAACGATGGACCTTGCTCCTCTCCATCTTGACTCGCAATCGAATCGGGATTCGTTTTGCGACAGAGTCGACCGCGTTGTCTGGGCTGACGTTTTCTCGGACCGAGGTCCGAACATCTACCCCTTTCCGAGGTTGAAAGAACGTCTCGGTCGCGAAGCTGATGTAGCGATTGTCGGCGGGATCGATTGCCGCGCGACCGGTCGACATACCAGGCATCCCCGGTTCGCCGCTACCAGCCTCCATCTCCGTTCCATATCCACCCATTTCTCCGGATCCCGAATCACCCGATCCAAATCCGCTGCCGCTATCGAGGCCGGATTCTCCGCCCATTCCGTAGCTACCACCGGGCCCCCCCATTCCCATTCCTGTGCTGCTCCCCATGATGGTTCCTGCATCACGGCTCGCATGCTTTCCGAAACGAATAAACTCGATCTCCTTGACCACAGCCTGGAAGTTCTCCCGAGCTTCTCCGTTCGTCTTTTTGATGATTTCCATGATATTGGTGAGCAGCCAAATATCTTCCTGGGTGTAATAGATATCCAGGATAGAGGGGGTCGCATTGGGGCTATACCAGGGGACCATTTGATTCAACAGTGTCTGTTGGGAGGTCGCGCTCCAGCGCACAACGTCGGTGGATGCCGGACGGGTTACTGCGGATCCATAGCCCCCTTCTCCGCCGTATCCTCCCTCACCTCCTAGACCGCCGAGTCCACCGGGGCCGCCAATACCACCCGGTCCGCTAGACCCCTCGGAGCCATAGCCCCCGGCTCCGGGGTAACCGCCGGACCCTTCCGCCCCATATCCTCCCGAACCGTAACCGCCCCCTCCCCCCGCAGGGGTGATGGCGTCCATCTTTGCCTTCCATTCGGTCCCGATGATCTTGGTCACATTCTGAAACGTGGGGCCAATGTAGTCGCGATAGATGCGTCGATCGGATTCGGTGACACGGGCAGCGTCTCCCTCAAGCGTTTCGATCGGGAAATCGATAAACTTCTCGACGGGTCGGAAGCTGCGGAAAATATTCGCAATCTCTTTGCTCTTGAAGGCCTCATCGGGCCACTTCATCAGATCCAATTGCAGCGAATACTGCATATCCCACGCTTGCTCGACGTCCTTCTCCATCACTTGGAGGATCTCTTCCATGCGTCGATGGGACTCTGCATTGGGGTGCGTCGCGATTTTTCCACTGACGTTCTGGACCTCCGAATACTTCGCGTCGATGGCGCTGACTCTCGCCGATATCTCTTTCGAAATACTCATCGCCGTCATGGTGAAGACCACGGCAGCTAAAATCAGAATCAGGCTGGACAGAATCCAGAACTGATGCTTGAGGACTGGAGCAAGTTGTTTTTTCAGTTTATCCATGGCATGGTCGCCTTTTGATTTGACTCAGATTCTCAAGTGCTAATTTCAATCAGGGAGTGGTCGAAGCGTCGACCGAAGCTTCCACGCTTCCTTCACCTTCCACCCCCTCTGCGGAGGTGTCGGGAATGGTTCCACCCGCGAGACTTCCCCCTTCGGGCTCAAAACGGGGTTTCCATGCAAATTGCAGCACAAACTCAAACTTGGGTGCATCGAAGAAGGGCTGAACCTCGTTCCCTTTTTCGTCCTTCAAGGGTTTGAAGGCGTTGGCACCCGTCATACCCCCCCCTTCGGAACCATAACCACCTAGGCCAGATCCACCCATACCGGGGCCGCCCATGCCAGGCCCACCCATTCCGGGTCCACCCATGCCAGGGCCCCCCATACCGGGTCCGCCAACACCAGACCCGATTCCTTCACTTCCGACGCCACCGGCCGCTGCGGCGGCAGCAGCCGCTTTCATGCGTTCCTCATGCAGCAGCCGAAAGTACTCGGGATTTTCAATTCTATGCTTTGCGTTGAGGGGCTGAGCCAGTCGGATGACGGGGAGGCGAATCCCCAAATCCCTTACCAATACATGACCTTCGGGAAGGGCCGGTTTACCCTCTGCTGGAGGAGAAATTCCCGTCTTGTCGACAATCGGCAACTCGATCGATCCATTCTCGAGAAACTCGACCATGTATCTTAAAACGTGATCTTGCTTCTCCTCGCCGATGATTCCGTTGTAGTAGTGGAAACCTTTCATTTCGATAACCCAACCGGGGCCGGTCAAAGGGGTCGGATCGGGAATGGCTTCTGCTACTTTTTCGGGTGCAAACCACGCGCGCCGCGTTTTTACTCCATCGAGGTATTTCGTCTTCAGATCCGGCGTGAACCATTTCTCCAAGTCGGCAAAGTACTTTTGCTCAACGCTCGTGACGTGAAAGTCTTTCCGCTTGTTGTACGGTAATTCGATGGGGGTCTTGTCTGCTTCATCCGGATTTTTGAACAAGGACGCTTCGACCACTTTGAGGAGCTCGAGTGTTTGCAGTCGCCGGCTGGCTCCCGAGCTAACTTCTTTTCCGACCTCTCGGTAGAGCTTGGCCTTGCTGGTCAGCGACGAGTCTTTGGAGAACTCCGAACTCGAAGACTTCGAGAGTGTCTCCACCTTGGACTCGGCATCCTTCCAGCTCGAAATATCGACTACGCTTAACGCTTGCCCTTTGGTTGCGTGATAGGTCACCATCGCTCCGAGCAAAATCGAAAGAGCTCCAACCGTCCAAGGCTTCTTGTTGCGAATGACTCGTTCGAGAACGATGTCGCGCGGCAACAAACTGGTCCTCATCGGTCCGCGTTTGAGCAATTGCAAGCAGAGCCCATACACGACCCCATAAGCTGGTACGTTTTCCTTAAAGGCCTGCGCGCCGATGACTTCATTCCCATCCAGTTTCGGGAATCGATCGAGAGCTTGAACCTCCATTCCAAGATTCTTGTTCAGGAATTGCAACAAGCCAGGGAGCTTGGACGTATTCCCCAGCAAGAGCATCGAGTCGATCTCTCCCTTTTTGTTGACGGTCTTGTAGAAGTTCAGCGATCGCTGAATTTCCGTGACCATGTCATTGAAGACGGGACGCATGGCTTGGAAGACCAACTTCGGGTCATCGGCTTGTAATGCGTTTCGCTTCAGATGCTCCGCCTTCGCAAACGTGAGCTTTAGATCTTTGGTAAGCTGCCGAGTGAAATGATTCCCGCCGATCGGGATGTTGCGCTGCCACACGCGGAACCCATTGGTGACGATCAAGTCGCTAGCGTCGGTGCCGATCGACAAAATCACGACCGACTTTTGCGGGGATTCCGGATCGAACGTCTCGGTGGCCAATCGCTCGGCGAAGCGATCGTGAGTCACCATGTTGTACAAGCTCATGGGGGCGAGCTGAACCAGATCGATATCGATGTTGCGATCGCGATAGGGTTTCAGAGCTCGGAACACAGCCTCCCTCTTCATCGCGAAAAGTCCGACTTCGCTTTCCAATGCGTAGCCGTCCTCGATCTGTGCACCTTCCATTTGTTGGAAGTCCCAGATCACATCTTTCAAATCGAAGGGAATCTGCTGCTTCGCTTCGTATTTGACAATGTCCCCGATCTTTTTCACTTCCACCGGCGGTGGCTTGAAAAATTTCGCGAGACCGCTTTGGCCAGGCACACTCACTGCGACCAAGGCACCTCGAAGATCGTTCCGGGAGGTGAACTGTTCCAACGCATCGGAGATCAACGCCTCGGGTTCCGCCTCAGGCTGGCTGAGGATCTTTGGATACTCGACAAAGTCGAAGGTGTCGGCGACGACCGTATCCCCTTCCAGATGGCATCGGAGCGCCTTCATGGAGCTCTGGCCAATTTCCAGGCCCCAAACATGTTGAATTTTTTTCGCCATCGTGCGAATCTCCTAAGCCAACTCGCAGAGCATCCGTCAGTCAATACAGGGGGTGATCCCCGACGCTTCGATCTCAAAGCGGAAAAGATCAACCACCGGAACTCAGGATTCCCGCAAAAAGGGTAGACAAGTGTGTGCAGACGAGGAGGAAGGCGCAATCTGACGCCATTCCATGAACCATCTATCCTATCGAACCTCTAGGGCATCTGTCAAAATTTTCTTGATCCCGCTCCTAAAATAATGGTAAAACGAATCGGTCAACGGATAGGGTTGTATCGGCTTACCTACCCTAAACAGGCCTCTTCTCGAAGAGGTGCCCTGCGACGATGGCTGGCCAAACGCCTTCGGTGACCCAATTCATCAACCCCCACTCGCCCCAAGGATAGGATTCCGAGATGAAATTCAAAGGTTTCGCGATGGCTCTCGCGGCAGGTCTCGTGCTGCCAGTGTCGTTCCCCGGACACCTATATTCTGCGGATCCTCTCTCTCGGTCCTCGGACGGGGGAACGGATGCCTCCCAGATCGATACCCGAGTCCAAGACCTCATCCGCCTTCTTGCGGATCCCAGCTATTCGAAGCGCCAAAATGCACGCGCCGAGCTGGAGCGGATCGGAGTCGTCGCGCTCGACCGACTCCATGCCGCGAGTTTTGATGCCGACCCCCAAATAGCATCCTCCGCTCGCTTTATCGTCCGCAGCAATCAGTTCAATTGGGCATGGGAATACGACTCCCCCAAAGTGCGCGAGATCCTCGGCAATTTCGGGGCCGCCGAAGTTTACGAGAAATCGGTTTTCATCGACGAGCTTGCTCGCCTGGAACGAGACGAAGGACTCGCAGCCCTCTGCCGCTTGGCTCGCTATGAAACGGTCGGAGCGCTCGCCAAAAAAGCGGCCATCCACGTACTGAAATCCAAGCCGCTCGTTGGCCAGTCACCCATCGGTCGATCGCAGAAAATTTTGCGATATATCGAAGGAGGAACCAGCGATTCGAGTCTCTGGATCCAAACCTTCCACAGTTCCATTGCCAGCGAAAAAAGTGCAACGACCAGCGAAACCGTTTTCGACGTCGATTGGTGGGTTCGGCAGATAGAAAATGAAAGGGCCTTGATAGGAAAAAACACGCAGGAAACGAGCGTCGACGTTACGGTGGAACTCATCAAATGGGTCACGCAACAGTTGAGCGTAAGGCCGAACACCCGCGAGCAAGCCCTTACGATCGCCGCAAAACTCCTGGAGCCTTCGCTGAACCAATCGCTGCACCGACAGGCTCAACTTGGTCAGCAGTCCGCAGCAGCAAATAGTTTCGCACAGTGGGCCCTGCAGCTTCAATTGCCCGAATTGGTCCATCGTCAACATCAATTGCTTCCAATGCGAATCATCGCGCGCGAACCGATCTTCACCTACTACCTGGCAGAAAGCTACCTCCAACTAGGGGACCAAGAGAAAGCGGAACGAATCGCACTCGCGGCATGGAACGGCAAGCAACTGGAACGCAGCCCCCTGGATTGGAAAGGGGACGCCATCGATGTTTCTACCGGCGAGAAGGAACAGGCTGGGAATTCCGGCTTGGATGCGGTGTTCGCCTACCGGAATCGCTCGGCGAAGGAGAATAGCTACGTCCTAGGAAAGACTCTGGCTGACCGAGGCCGTTTCGAGTGGGCTGAGCGGGAACTGAAGCAGGCCGCAGGCGATGACCTGACCCTCGACTCTTCCCTGATGGCTCTGTTCAAGTTGGCTGAGATTCAACAATCGCTTGGAAAACATAACGAAGCGAAACTCACTCTCGAACCGTTCGTGCTCCGACTGGAAAAAGAGCCGATGTTTCGACGCCAGATGGTCGAACAATCCCAACTCCTAACTTTCATCGTTACGAGCTACCATCAATACTCCGGCGATGCAGCCCGCGTGGAGAACAACGTTGGCGAAGCTGCACGCCAATACATCCTCTCCCTCGATGCCTCGGAAGAGAATGTCGACGCGTTGATCGGACTCTACAAGCTGGAGACAGGTCCAGAACTGCAAGCCAAACGTCGCGAGCGCCTCCGTTCTATCGTCACTCGTATGAAAGATGGAATTCGGAAATACGATCAATTTCTAAGGGATGGGGCTGGGAACGATTACTTTCAAACGTTTTCCCTTCAATTGGCCAATGAACTCAATTCGCTCGCTTGGTTGATCGCGAACACGGAAGGAGATTTCGGCGAGGCGATCCTGATGAGCCGGAGAGCTTGCTCGTTAAATCCGGAGCATGCGGAGTATTTGGATACGTTGGCACATTGCTATTTCGCTGCAGGAAAGTGGAAGGATGCGGTGGAACAACAGCAAAAGGCGTTGTCCTTAAAACCAAACCACCCAGATTTCCAACGTGCACTCGCTCGATTCCAAGCTAAACTAGCGGAAGCCGAATCGCCCCCTTCGAAGTAGCCTCGTGAAACCACCGATTTCCACTTTATCGCCGTTTGCCGATCATTCGTCAGGCAATAGCCACCTGCCCTGCCTCGGAATCCTCGAATGCCTAGGATGGACCGCGTCCCTCGTTGCGCTCGACGCGATGGCGAAAGGGACGAACATCAGACTCATCCAGGCAGAGTGGAATGACATGCTCGGGTCGGTTGTCAAAATCGCCGGCTCGGTTGATGAAGTCGAAATGGCGTTAGAACTGGGCAAGGCTAAGGCGGCTTCCTTTTTTCCGGAAGACCCCAACGGAAATACGATCGTCCGGCAAATTAGCAGTCCCGATCCAGATGCTTTGAGGGCCATTCTAAGCCCCGATGAATACAACGCTCTCATCGAACAACCCGTCGTCAAACAATCCGGTCACCCTTATTCAACTTCCGAATCCTCCCCTATGTCGTCACCATCTTCTCTGGCACTTGGTTTCATCGAGACCCAAGGATTCACGGCGGTTTTCGAAGCCATTGACACCGCTTGTAAATCCGCATCCGTCGAAGTCGTCGGGAAAGAAAAACTCGGCGGAGGGTACGTTACGGTAGTCATACGTGGCGACGTCGCTGCCGTCCACGCCGCCATCGAAGCGGCAAAGCCGAAAGTAGAAGGTCTGGGAAAACTCATCGCTTGCCACGTCATTGCAAGACCCTCCCAAGCAGCCTTGGGACTGCTGCCCAAATAGAAACTAGGGTACGTTCTCTTTTGCTCTCCTTTCACCAGCGGCACGAGAACAACGTGAGGGATCCCGATAGCAGTGGATGCGAGTAGCACAGCAACGGAGCCACTGGTGCCGTCTTCCAGGTACTCGCCGATCACTCCGGCAACTCTCCTCCCACCCAGTAGTGCGGGTATCCAGACCCGCAAACTAGTTCGGCTCGTTATGCTCGCGTGAGACGCATGACGACGGGCCTGAAACCCTTTCTAGGGTATGACGCGGAGTAGAGTGATGACGCGGAGTAGAGTGATGACGCGGAGTAGAGTGATGACGCGGAGTAGAGTGATGACGCGGAGTAGAGTGATGACGCGGAGTAGAGTGATGACGCGGAGTAGAGTGATGACGCGGAGTAGAGTGATGACGCGGAGTAGAGTGATGACGCGGAGTAGAGTGCGCTGAATACGGTGAGCAGGAGCACACGAGACGCGGGAAGAGGTCTAGGCTGCAGAGAGACGGCAAAAAGTTGCGCTTCCCCACCGAAGCTAGGTGACTGGTATCCCTCTTGGGAAGAAACTGTTTTTGAATCGCTTCAGATTCGCTGGAAGACGCCGTAATAAAAATGCTGGGGGTTCGAAGTGGGCGTAGTGTGCAAGTGAAGGAGGCTCTGAACAAGCCGGAAATCACTTCCTAGCAACTCTTGCATCGATTGTTCGTCGACTTGTTGAACCGGTAAGCCACTACACTTTTCCGGACCACCTTTCGCAAAGGCACCGACGATGAAGTACCCGCGAGGCGCAAGGGTTCGCTTTAACAAATCCACGTACAGAAGTTGATCCTCTGCGTCGGTCAAGAAATGCAATACGGCACGATCGTGCCAGATGTCAAACTCGCCTAGCGACTTGACAGCGGTGATATCCGCCACCATCCAGTTCACCTTTTTCGCTTGCTCCCCTAAACGACTCTTGGTGGCAGAGATCGCAGTGGGTGAAATGTCTAGAACTGTGACATGCTGGAAACCAGCGTCGAGTAATCGGTCCACCAATAGGGATTGTCCTCCTCCAATATCGATGATCCTCCCTCGGGTTGTACCTGCCGACTGGAGTATCAAGTTCATCGATACATTTGGCTCAGCCTCATACCAACTGACTTGGGTCGGTTTTTTGGTCTGATAAACATTTTCCCAATGCTGGGCTTTTTCCATCGCAGCGTTTTCCGTGGCGTGGTTTGTTTTAAGCAGGATTGTTCGAATAGAATCGCATCGCACTTGGTTCTAGAAAGGGACGGTGCAAATGGGATGAGTTATCGGGCCCGTGACCAAACGATTGCAACATGCGGCTCGGCCGACCTAAGTCCTCGGAATTCTTCGCAATCGATAAAGCTTCGCGACGACATACAACAGAATCCCGGCCCCGAAAGTAACCGCGCTCGCCAAAAACTCCCTGGGAACCAACCAATATCCAGCGCATATCAACGCGATCGCACCCAGGACGTAAACGGAGCTGCAAGCCATTTCCAACGGAGTTAGAGCGGGAAGAGACGAGCGCCTTCTACATGCAGCGATTATCAAACTCGCAATCGCGAGCGCTCCGCAAACGGTTAAGGTGAGTCCGAGATACGTAGCGACTCCTCGAATGCTAGTAGACCAAACGAACAGCAGGGTGATGGAGGCCTGAAGGACGAGGGCGGCATGGGTTGCCCCTGGGCTTTCTCCCCATCCTTGGGAACCAATTCGGTAGTCGCGCGCCAGTTGCAGTAGGACTTGGGGGCCCGTAATGGTCATTGCGAGAACACTGGTCGCTGTCGATAGGATGATCACCCAATTCATGAGACGCTCCAAAAACGTCCCGCCGATTTGTCGAGCGACTGTCCCCACAAACGACTCTCCTGCCTCCACGATCTTCTGCGCCGGAATGGAGTAAAGGAAAATCGTATTTAGCACCAAATAGAGCCCCGTCACGATCAAACAAGCCCACACCATCGAGCGCCCGATGACCGGGTGGGTTGCAAGATCTCCCGTCGAATCGAAAGGGCTATCGACGCATCGCTTCGTAGGGCCATGGGGAATGATGCTTTTTTCCGATGGGTGAGTTAGGCTTCCTGCAAGGTAAATACTGGCGTTGAAACCCGTGTAGCATAGGGTTGTAAAATAAAGGGACGCGAGAATGCCCCAAAGAAGTTGTAACGCCGAACTTTCCGATGCACCGGTGCCCATTACCCCGGACTCTCCCTTGGTAATCAAATGGGAAAGTCCCCAGATGATAAAAACCAAGAGCCCCAGCAGCTTGATCGCGACCACCGCATTATTCGCCGTAGCATTCCAACCCAAACGGACGGCATGCAATCCCGTCGCAATCAGAATCACAGCGGTTGCGGTACACAGTTCTAGCGTGGTCCGATCCGCACTGACGAAGGAAAGCTGGGAAAGATCGATCGACTTGAGCAAATAAACACCGAGCAATTTGCCGGACAATGCTATGGGAGCCGCGAAGCCTGCGATGACGGAAATCCAAGCGGCCAAGAATCCAATCGCAGGGTGGACCCAACGGGAGAGCATCGCATACTCCCCACCCGAAACAGGAAGCCGTCGCGCTGCGGCGGCGTAAGCGACGGCTCCGCACATCGCGTGAATCCCAGCGATCAACCAGACTAGAAGGACGTACCGAGCATCCTTCAAATCTGCCAACGAGTAGCCGCTCGACACATAGACCCCGGTGCCAATCATGTTGCCGATGACCAAGCATAGGAGCGATATCAATCCGATAGAAGGTCGCGCGTGCGACTCCCCTGACTTTGAATCCATTCGAGTCACTCGCGACGTGTGGCAGATGACGGGGACGGCTGTGGTGGCACGGGCAATAGCGTGCGGAGCGTGTCGATCTTCTTTTCGATCGCAACCGAATCCTTCGGTGCCTGTTTGGCCAATTCCGATAAGTAATAGATGGCCGAGTCAATCAATCCGACCTCTTCGGCCAGCTTTGAAGCCAGCTCGAGTGCCGTCATGGCGACCTTTGGATCGGGAGGTGGGGACCTAAAAAGCGCCGCGCGTCGAAATTGGGAAAGAGCGTCCAGTGGCTTTCCAAGAGATTGGTAGCTCATGGCCATTTGCAGCGAGGCGCGCGCCCGCAACGCGAGTTCGCGCGAAGCCACTTGCAACACCTCGATCGCCTCTTCGAATCGTTTGCTCTGCCTCAACGCGATTCCCAGCGTGATAAGGATTTCGGTTTGGTCCGGATGGCGAGCGAAACGATCCCGGCAGACGCGGATTCTCTCGTTAAGCAAGTTGATCTCGGCCTGCTCCAAGTCGTATCGCGCCTTGTCGCTAGGTGATTGTGCTGCTTCTTTCTTGGCCGCATCCAGCAATTGCGTCGCGAGAGTTAATTGCAGATCCTCATGCATGCGAACAATCGGCTCATGCTCAGGACAGTTCTTAATCCCTGCGTCGAGAACGCGACGCGCGTCGGTCCATCGCTCCGTCTGCAGATAGATTGTTGCCAATTCTTCATAAGGACCTGCAACCGCAGGGGCATGCCGGATCTCTTGTTCGAGTTGCTGGAACCGAACAAGTGGAATCACCGGTGGTTTGCTTCCCGTAACAGGGGCTTCCACTTTGACAAATAGCGAATCGGTATCGGAATACCTCGACAAGGTCTTGCTGCCCATCGCGGCCGGTGAAGGTGTCGTGGTCGATTCATGAGTGTCCATAGGTTGAGTATAGCCCTTAGTCTTTTGTGGGGACTACCCAGATGTTTCTAAACACTACGGGGTTCCCGTGGTCTTGCAGGAAGAGAGGGCCAGGTCCAGGGCCTTCAGGGAGATTCCCTGGGGTACCGCCTGTTAATTCCAGATCCTCGTGAATCACCACTCCATTGTGTTCTATTCGTATTCTCGCGTTCTTTGTCTTTTTACCCTTCTCATCATAGCGAGCGGCGGTGAAGCGGATGTCGTAGGTTTGCCAACTCAGCGGCGGATAACACATGTTGATCGAGGGCTTTGCCATTCGATAGATACCACCGCATTCGTTGTCCGCCCCCGCCAGTGCGAACGAATCCAAGACTTGGACCTCGTATCTCCCTTGGACGTAGACGCCGCTGTTACCGCGACCTTGCCCGGAATCGCTTGGCTGAAAAGGGGTGCGGAACTCGATGTGCAAGCGGTGGTCACCAAATGTCTTTTCCGATGTGCCTCCCACGCCAAGACCATACTCCGACGGCTTCGCGCCTCGGAAGTCGTTCGTTTTGTCGTCACGATAAAGAACGATCCCTTCCGATGGGGGCTGAGCACCCAGGGTCTTGCTTTCGCGGATAACCTTGGTCAGCGTTGCGCGTTTTTTGGGTTCATCGGAGGTGCCGATTTCGAGAGTGAGTTTCCCGTTTTCAATCGAACAAGTGACTCCTTCGCTCTCCCCCGAAGCTCGTTTGTTTTTAGGATCTAAAGCCAGCTCCATTTTCTTATCTGGGTTGGAGGATTTTGCCCCCGCTCCGGGGAGCCCCCCCTTGAGAAGATGGACGTTTAGATTGTTCGTTCCTACCGCAACGACTTGCGCACCCCAATTCCCATCCCACGCGTCCACGACGCCAAGGTACTCACCTTGAACCTCAAACAAAATTCCGGCCTGGCGAGGTTCGACAAAAGTTTCCCCGGCCAAAGTCCTCGCATTGTTGAGAAAAACGAAAGGCAAGGCCCATACTAGAACGCGCAATCGCATTGCCAAAGCGTATCGGTTGTTCTGTTCGGACCGCATGGAGAGATTGGTCATCGCAAAGGCTCCTTGGCGACGAAATAAGATTGGATTGGGCGAGAGGCAACAACGGTGCAGTCTAGCAGAAACAGCGTCACTAGTGCGTGATCAAGAGGACGGCAGGATGCTCGATTTTTCGCTCCACCGACAACGCGTAGTAGCGCTCAACAATGGGAGTTTCGCCGATAACACGAACCCCGTAACGCTTGCTTACCTCGGAAAGGATCATGGTCGGAATTCCAAAGATTCCCATCCCCGATTCACCCGCAATTTTGAGCATGGCTGCGTCTTCAAACTCTCCTCGAATCGTCGGTTTAATCCCTGTTTCGGTAAACCATTGATCCAGATTTCTCCGCAACACGGTGTCGACGGTAGGAAGGATGAACGGAGCCTGGTTCAGGCTTTCGGGGAAGTTCTTTCGATACCGGCTCACCAATTTGGGGACCCCTACAAGTGTCACCGTTGATTCTTCAAGCAAATGCGAGTAAACCCGGAACTTCATGCTCGGGTCTAACGGGGTGTCGGAGAGAACAACATCAAGTCGGTGCACTGCCAATTCGCTTACCAACTTGTCGACATCCCCTTCGCGGCAGATCACGCGGATCGGCTGGTCGCTCCCAAGCCCCTTTTCCAGAAATTTGTACGCAAGCAGTTTGGGCATCGCATCTTTAACGCCCACTCTTAAAAGAAGCGGATGGCCAGCAGGCTGACCCCGAACCGCTCCTTTGAGCTCTTCGCCCAAGGCAAAGATATCGCTTGCGTAACGATATACCGTCTCGCCCATGTCGGTCAGCGCGATCCCTCTCCCCGATTTCTTCAGAAGCTGGCAACCTGCCGACTTCTCCAACTCACGAATCTGAATACTCAGCGTCGCGGGAGTGACGTGCATCTTCTGCGCCGCCTTGGTCATGGAACCTTCGCGCGCTGCGGTCCAAAAGTAAAAAAGATGGTGGTAGTTGAGCCATTCCATAGTGTTAACTTTTATTTAACGGTCGATGTCGTTTTTTTAGTATAACTCACGATCCAGAATGCCGTAGTATTGGGTATGTGATCTTTGTTGGATTCCCGCTCCCCATTCGGAATGGGTACTCGGAGCGGTCTCCGACCTCACCAATGTGTCGAAAGGTTATGCTATGGCTATCTCTGTGCATGCTCGCGGAATTCGGATGACGGAATCGCTCAAGAGTTGGGTTGAGACAAAGCTGGAAAGTGCTGTCTCGCGCCTGGGACATCGGGGGCAGAGTGTTCGCGTTCTTTTGTTCGACGAAAACGGCCCGAACCGAGGCGGAGAGGATAAGGCTTGTCGCGTCGTCGTTCGAATGGCACGCAACGAAACATTGGTGGTCGAAGACAAAGACGTTCACATTCACGCCTTAGTCGATCGCGTCTGCGATCGTATTGCGTTGGCGATCGATCGGCGTGCAGAACGGCGCAGAGCGCACAGGTAGATTCTCGGAACCGTTAGAGCCTCCCTCCGTTTCTCGGACGGGCGTTCTTCGGTCCGATACCTGTGACGTCGCATCCACCGCGGCGAGGAGTTCAATGCAAAAGCACTTCGGTGCAGAGGCTTGCTTGCACCCGCTTCTGCAGAAACGATGGTTCCTCGCTGCGGTGGGAATCCAGGGGGCGAATGCGAGCCTTTTCGATGCCGGTTGCCATCGACTCGCTTCGTCAGTCGCACGGCAGGTGGAAGAATCGGTGGAACGCACCCGTGGGTTGGCAATTTCGGGTGCGATCACGCGTTAGGTTTAGGAATTGCAAATCGCTCCAAAAACCAATCGGTAAGTCTGGGGAAAAACCTTCCTAACCAAACGAGCATACGCCCACCCCAGCTAAGAATTCTTTCTCGTTTGGATCGGATCAGGACCCGTATCGCCTCCTCGGCAACTTGATCGGCCGACATGCTTCCCACAGACGGTGATTTTTGTCCGGGTGTGGATTCGAGGAGGGAGTCGAAGAATTCGCTCTTGGTGGTACTCGGACTTAGCATCAGGACATCGATTCGTTCAGCGACGAGTTCCACTCGCAACGCTTCGCTCCACCCTCGCATCGCGAACTTGGCCGCGCAGTACTCGCTCTTGAGTGGAACTGCGCGATGGGAAAGAACGGATCCTATGTTCAAGATCGCGGGCCTCCTCTTTGACGCGCAGGCGGCACGCAGCCAGGGCAAGCATTCGCGAGTGAGTTCGGCGGGGGCGAAGAAATTGATCTCCATAATCCGCCTAAGCCGCTCTTCGCCCGCTTGTTCAAAACGGCCTATCGCCCCTGCACCCGCGTTATTGACGAGCACATCCAGTTTTCGCCAATGTCCGTCGATCCAGTCAATCACGGCATGTCGGTGGAGTGGGTCGGCCAGATCACCCGTGAGCGTTTGAATCGAACCAGGGCCCTGTCTGCACTCCCGTTCCAAGTCCTGCAGGCGATCTTCTCGCCGAGCAGTTGCGAGGACATGGGCCCCGCGCTGAACAAGTTTCTTACACAGGGCTCGACCAATTCCACTGGAACCGCCAGTAACGAGCACCTTGGCATCGATCAGTGAACGTCGCAAAGCGATCGAACTCCCATCAAGCTACTTCGCCGACATTCTGGGATCCGCTGGTTGGCGTCTCTTCCAACGGGACCGGGACATAGGTTGCACGATCTGGGCCTTTGGATTCGCTCGCGACAGGCAACTGTCCGGCGATCACACGCAAATCGACTCCTTGCGAAGCCAATTTGCCTCCCGCACCCACCGGCAATCGACAGTGGATGATGGCGAAGTCATCGTTGTATTGCTTCGAAATGATTTCTGCATGTTGTGCCAACCATGCCATCGTCTTTCCATCGTCAAGCGGAAGTTTGACTTCCAACTCGGCAAAGTGCTTTGTCAATGCGTCGCTCACGGCGATGGAGAATTGAGACAATCCGATCCCGCTTTTGGCGGAGATGAGAATCGCATTCGGATATCGCGATTTCACCAGTTCGGCGCGTTCGCTCGCTCCCTCGCAATCGATTTTGTTCAGTACGAGCAGCGTGTCTTTTTCATCGATCCCAATTTCTTGCAGGACTTTGTAAACCGATGAAATTTGGTGGAGCACATTCGGGTTGCTGGCATCCGCAACATGGAGGAGGAGATCCGCTTGACGAGTCTCTTCCAAGGTCGCGCGGAAGCTCGCGATCAGGCGGTGGGGTAGATCACGAATGAATCCAACCGTATCGCTTAACAATACGGGACCCCAGCCGGGCAGCATCCATCGACGCGTTCGTGTGTCTAAGGTGGCAAAAAGTTTATCCACCGCTTCGACACCTGCGTCGGTCAACGCATTCATCAACGTGCTTTTTCCCGCATTGGTGTAACCCGCTAACGAGACACTATACATTCCACGACGCGACGCTACCTCTCGCTCCTTGCGACGCTCAACTTTGGCGAGCTCCAATTTGAGATCGTGTACCCGTTTCTCGGCCAAGCGTCGGTCCACTTCCAACTGCTTCTCCCCGGGGCCCCGCATCCCAACTCCCATGGTTTGACGCGACAAGTGCGTCCACATCCGTTTCAAACGTGGAAGAGAGTACTCCAATTGAGCGAGCTCCACGGCCAGACGCGCTTCGTGTGTCCTCGCGTTGCTCGCGAAGATATCCAGGATCAACTCGGAGCGATCCAAGACCTTCACATTCAAGGCCTTTTCCAAATTCCGTGTTTGAGCTGGGTTCAGATCGTTGTCGAACAGCACTACATCCGCGTCGTGCATCTCCAGCATCGCCTTGAGCTCTTGGACTTTCCCCTTGCCGAGATAAGTCGTTTGGTCTGGATGGTCTTTTCGTTGAAGAACCGTTCCCACAACCGTGGTCCCGGCGGTCGTCGCCAATCCTCGAAGTTCATCAAAAGGATCCTCGGACTCGAAATCATTGGGGAGGATAAGTCGCGCCAGCACACTCCTCTCGCTGGCCAAACTTTCAGATCGATCGTGCGTTTGCAAAGACTGAGATTCTCCGAAGACGATAGACAGACGGAACAGGATCTTGGTCGCCGAAACCCGACAACCTTCATGGAAGTATACTCTACAGGGCCCGAGCTGGGTTCTGGCGGGGGAATTAAATCACCCGTGGGAGACCACGGCTTTGCCTCAAGAACGCTCTGGCAACCTACAAAAATCCTACCGTATTCACGCGATAGCCGATGGGGCCGCCCCGTTCGCTCACCGAAAAGACACTCCGAGGCGAGGCAGGTTCGCGGACATTATCAGAAAGCGCGATTCTCCCTTCTCAAGGGACTCACTCGGTTTTTTCAAACACAAGGAAGTAATTCTCTTTGAGGATTTTTGAGTGATCGCCGACTTTCTTGAATCCACAGGAGAGGATTTCCTTTTCAAAAACCTCTTGCCCCGCGCGCACGTGGCTCAACGTCCATTCACTGCTCTCCCCTTCGATTCGAATAAAGTCGATCACATATAGCCTGGCCCCCGGCTTCATGGCCCGGCGAATCGATGCCATCGTTTTGAGGGGAAACTCAAAATGGTGATACGTATCACAGATGTATACGGCGTCGACCGAGTTTTCGGGCAATTTGGTGTCGTCGGCAGTGCAAAGAATTCCAACCACCTGATTGAGCTTCTTTTCTTTGCAGGTAGCGGCAATGTGATCCAAAAAATTCTGCGAGATATCGACGGCAATCACATTCCCAATCTCACCGACAGCTTTGGCGAACAGCTGCGTAAACAATCCGGTGCCGGCCCCTACGTCTGCAATGGTGGAACCCGGCGCCAGCTTCAACGCTTGGACAATTTCCTTCCGCTTCGCGTAGACCTCGCGACTCTCGACCTCGAAGCGTTCGACGAAATCGTCCACTTTGGGGTCCCGAAAACTGTCATTGATACCCGGCTTCACACTCTTGTCTTGAGCGTCCACCGACACAGACGAAAAGGTGAGCAGTAGTAAAATCCCCCATGCGTATCGCATCATTCCTCACCCTTCGATGTTTCTCGATGTCATCCATTGCGACCCAATCCAGACGAGATTGTCGCATTGATTCGGCAGTGGGGAAAGTGCCTTGCAGTCTTAATCGCGATGGAGACTGCGACGGAGAAGATACTCAGCAAGGCCGGGGGCAAACGCGAAAAGGCCGATCACAATTCTCGCCTTCCAAGGAACGATGAGTTCACGTTCTCGCTTCGCTGCCGCCACCAGAATACGTTGACTGAGCCAAACCGGGTCAATACGTCGGAGTTTAGCGCCGCCCCCGGGTTTGCTCGCTCCCTTTTGTTGGATTCCACGCTGAGCGAGCAATGCGTCGTAACGATGATCGCTGTCGTCTCTCGCAATCGGACCGGGTGCGACCAAGAGGACGTGCACTCCCCTCTCCTTCAGCTCCATCCGCCATTGCCTGGTAAGGGCCGTCCATGCGAATTTGGTCACGCAATAACCTCCCATGTTGGGTGTGCCGATCAACCCGGCCAACGATCCGATGTTGACGATACAGCCTTGGTTTTGAGTCACAGGCACAAGGCAGCTTTTCGTCACCGACCAACCGACCAGGACATTGGTGTTGAATTGATTTAGCAAATCCTCTCGCGTCAGCTGATCAAGCATTCCGCGGTCGGAGACGCCGATCGCATTGACCAACAGATCCACACCAGATCGCTCCAGTCTTTCTCGAAACCCACTTTGAAGATCGATCTCCGCCGCATCGCATGCGAAGGAATCGACAGTCATCGCGCCTGCTTGTAGCAATCGATCGCGCTGCAGTCTCAGGTTATCCGCATCCCTTCCAATCAGTACCAAATGCGATTGCTGCCGCGCGAGTTCCATCGCCAGATGCAATCCTAAACCGCGCGAGCCTCCACTAATGACCGCTGTTTTGCCAGTCCAAAATTCCGACATCAGTCGATCCTCTGCACATCTTTGGGAACGCTCGTTGCAGTGGGATGCACCGCAGTGGGATGCACCGGATCGAGCGACTGCGAGTTCCAATCCAACCTAGGCCGTATCATCGGGCCGGCCCAGCTGCCTGCATATTCCTTTCGCATCGCCCCCGTATCGTGGACGACGAATGAAAGGACAGAATCTAGTTCGATTTCGGTATCGCCGGGTTTTTCACCGAGTGCCAATGAAATGAAATAGCGATTGTCGTTCAAGAAATTCGAGGGGAGAGTGCAGACAGAACGATAGATGCCTCTTGGTAGAGGTCTGCCGAAGAGTGGATCGGGTCTTTGGCACATACTCGGAGCATTCGCGGTCCAAAGGATGTTAACCGCAGTCTCGTCTTTCAATCGGAGCGAGACCGTTACCATCGCATCTTCTTGAAGGACCTCGAATTCAACCGAAATACAAATCGGCCTATCGATATCTACTTCCGAAGCAGCATCCGAGGCACCCGTCCCGCTTCGAATGGCAACCGATCGCAGTAAAAGTCTGGACGACTGCGGCGCATCGCCCCGGTCCCAGCGCTTTTCCCCTGATGTCCCCACCGAGCTCTTCAAGTACTCTTCGATGACGGAATCGGGACGGCTATCCATCACGAGCTTTCCGTCGCGAAGGTAGACGGCTCGTGTGCATAGGTTGGCAACGGAGGCGAGGTTGTGGGAAACAAGCAGTACAGTGCGCCCCTGTTCGCCTAACTCTTTCGCTTTGAGGACGCACTTTTGTTGAAACGCGTGGTCTCCCACCGCCAGGACTTCATCGACAATGAGGACATCCGGTTCGAGATAAGCAGCGACTGAAAAGGCCAAGCGCACCGCCATGCCGCTGGAGTACCGTTTGACGGGAGTGTCCAAAAACTCTCCGATTTCAGAGAAGTCCACGATGGCATCAAACCGCGCTTTGATATCCCGCCGGGACATTCCCAAAATGGATCCGTTCAGATAGACATTCTCACGGCCTGTCAGCTCAGGATGGAAGCCGGTGCCGACTTCGAGCAAACTCCCGATCCGCCCCCGAACTCCGACACGACCGGTGGTAGGAGTAATGATCCGCGCCAGCAGCTTGAGCAAGGTGCTTTTCCCCGCCCCATTTCTCCCGACGATTCCCAGAATCTCCCCTTGCCCAACCTCCAAATCGAGACCTTCGAGCGCCCAGAACCAACCGTCTCGAATCTGGCCGTTTCGTGACGAGGCAGAAGGGATCGTCGGCGATGGTCCTCGTGATGCCCATCGCCGAATCGCGCTTGCGAAGACCTCGGTGAGTCGGCCATATTCGTTCGAAGCCCCTAGGCGAAATCGTTTGCTTACCCCATCGAGATGCACGGTTCGCATTATCAAATCCGATCTGCCAATTGTCGATCGGCGATTCGAAACCATGCCATCCCAGTGACGAACAATAGGGCGGTCAAAAACATCGAGAGAATCAGTCCCGGCAGGCTTGGCGGTTGGGTACCGAGAATGGCCCATCGCAACGAGCTGATGCAAGATGCGATCGGATTCGCTTCGTATGCGGTTTGCCAATAGGGCCCTAACGAAGTGGAGACTCGCTCCAGATCATAGACTACGGGCGAAAGGAACATACCGATTTGTAGCGCGAACGGCAGTGCGTAACCCACATCGCGATATAGCGCGTTGAGGGATGATAACCAAGCGATGCACCCAACACAAAACACGAGAAGCCACAAGACAATTGGAATACAAATCCAAATCGTCGACCATTGCACCGAAGCTCCTGTGAAATAGAGAGTCGGAACCAACAGTGTGCAGCCGATGAAGAAGTCAAAGGCAGCGCACATCAACCCAGCCAGTGGTAGAAGAAGGCGTGGAAAGTAAATCTTGGTCACAACATGTCGGTAATTGACCAGAGAACCGGTCGCATCGCGGAGTGCATTGGCTACCAGTTGCCAGCAAAGCATCCCAATGAGAACGATATTGGGGTAAGCAGCGCTGGAACCTGACGCTTTGGTTCCCAGGACAAAGAAAAGCCCCATAAAGATGAACGCCCCCAACAGAGGTTGAAGGAGAACCCAAAGAATCCCAACGACCACTTGCCGATAGCGGATGAGCAAATCGCGCTGAAAAAAGCGGAAGAGCAGTTCGCGCCGCTGCCAAACCTCACCGATTTGTTCGAGTCCGAGCGCATCGCCTGGACCATAGTATCGGAGAGGGGGAGGTGACTCCTCGTATGCCATGAATCGTCAGCCTTCGATATCGCGAACCAAGGAGTGGGGACGGGTGATTGCACCGTATGCTTCGGGACGTCGATCTGCCCAGCGATCGATCACATGCTCGCGAGGGACCCGAACCAATCGCTTGTTTCTCGCTTTCGACAGATCGATCTCCGCAGTGAGCACGCATTCGTCCTCGTGAGGAGCGTCCGCGAGAGGGTTTCCATTGGGATCGCAAAATCGGGATTGACCAATGAAACGAAAACCGCGTTCGGTCCCCACCCGATTGACGCTTACGAAGTACACGTTGTTCTCTAGAGCGCGGGCATTGGGCAAGTACTTGGCAAAGGTGTCCGCTCCCGGTGGCCAGTTCGTTGGAAGGATGAGCAAATCAGCCCCTTCTAATGCCAAGCACCGGGACGACTCCGGAAAGGATCCGTCGTAGCAAATGTGAACTCCGACTCGCAAGCCCCCGGCATCAAAGGATCGATAGGGCTGTTGCCCCATGGATGTGAAACGATCCACTCCGAGATAAGGCAAATGGATTTTGCGATAACAATCGACAACGCCGTTGGGCCCGACGAGAGGGCAGCTGTTGTATAGCTTCCCATCGGCCCCCCGCTCCAGCATACCAAAGGCGACAAATTTGCCGGTCTGGCGGCACCAGTCGCCGATCGCATCGGTCGCTGGTCCAGGTATGCTTTGCGCGTGCGGCCATGCCTCGTCGTAACTGGAGAAACAATAGCCGCTCAGCATGCACTCGGGAAAGACGATCAAATCGCTCGCGGCAACTTCGTCCTTCTGCAGCCAGTCCAGCATTCGCGCAAGATTGGCTTGGGTGTCGGCGAAGGAAACGTTCGTTTGAATGCCGCTCACCCGCCTCAAGTTGGCAGGTACTCTCGCAGTGGGTTGCGTGACGGAAGACATCTTGGGAAAGGCCTCGCTTAGGTCAACGAAAGGGAAGAAGACATACTATCCGCACCCGATAGACCATGAAAGCCCGAGTGAATACCACGCCACGCGCCGGTCCACCACCACCCCTCGCGTCGCTCCCGACCCGAGAAGCTACCTTGAGAAAACGGAACGAGCCTCCTATACTCTCCCGCTTCCCTGCCCCAATTCGGTGCCCTGACCCGGCCATACGGTCGATGGACCGCTGGGGATTCCATTATCGGTTCAGCGATTGAAAAGTAGCCATGAAGAGCGAACAGCAGAATATCCAAGAGTCCAATCTTCTCGCTGATCAAATCGAAAACTTTCTGATCAAAACCAAAAAGGTCCTGCCTCAGATAATCTCGGTCGTGGTATTGGCATTGTTGAGCCTACTCGGCTACGGGATTTATCAAAGCGTTCGCAATGGACAGAGCGCAGAAGGCTGGACTGCACTGTACTTCAGCGATACCGATGCTTCCGATCTGGAAAGCATCGCAGATGACTTTGCCTCCACCCCCGCGGGCCTTTGGGCGCGTCAAGCGGCCGGGGACGCCCATCTGGCGAAAGCTCTCGAAAGTGTCTTTACCAACCGGGATGTAGCAGACCAACACTACAAAAATGCTGTCGCAGAGTACGAAAAGGTAATCGGCAAAGGTAGTGATCCCCTCCTGTTGGCACGAACCCACTTTGGCCTTGCGCAAGCCAACGAGGGGCTCGCGAACCGAGACGATGCGATCGCTCACTACCGTAAAATATCGGGTTTGACCGGCGTCGACGACGCATTCCAAGCCGAAGCGACCAAGCGAGCCGATTGGCTGGAATCGAAAGACGGAGAGACCTTCATTACCTGGTTCAAAGAAAACCGTCAGGCAACTCCCGCAATCGCTCCTCCCACTGGCGAGCTGCCCGCAATTCCGAGCCAACCTACATTGGATTTGCCACCTCTTCCTTCCACGCCCGGTGTGACCCCTCCCAGCGAACCTGTAGCCCCAACCGGGGCGGCAGAGGGGACTCCAACGGAGTCGACCACCCCTCCTGAGGGTGCCAAAACGGAGGAAACTTCCACGAACGATGCCGCTCCGCCAAAACCTGACGCTCCCTAAGGTCCGATGATGGATCGACAGAAACTTGCGGAAACCGCTTCAAAGCTCTTCCTCGAACATTCCAAAAGGCACGTTTTCCTATGCACCGGGGATTCTTGCTGCAGGGGAAACGAGGGGGCTAAAGCTTGGGACGCGCTCAAAGACGAGCTGAAACGACGCAATCTTAGCTTGAGCGATTCCCCCCAAGCCTGCTTTCGGACCAAGGTCCATTGCCTTCGGGTTTGCACGCAAGGTCCCATCTTGGTCGTGTATCCGGAAGGGCATTGGTATGCTGAGATGACAGCAGACAAAATCCCTACATTCGTTGAGAAGCAACTCATTCAGGGGGAGCCGATCCCAGAATGGATCTTCGCAACTCGTCCGCTGCCCCTATAAGGGCAAAGCTAGGGCCCTAAAAGATCCAGTCTAGGGCCTTGCAAGGTCCAAGCTCGCCGGCTCAGCGCAATCCAAGGCCGTTTGGCTTTTGAACCGATTGTTGGACCCAACCACGCCACCTCGAACCCTTAGTCGCCATCAGAACGCTGCAAACCACCGGTAGATCCGGAACCAATGCAACGACCGTTCCATCCGAATGGGAAATTCCTTCAGTATCAGCCCGATTAGCTGGATCGAACATGCTGCCTGCGTAAACTAGAGGGATGTACTGCCCCAAGGCTCTAGTATTAGAATTTTGAATATGGATGCCATCCGCAATCCGTCCGAACCATCGCTCCCGAATCAGCCAAGTCAACGACAGCAGACGAATCCCGATCTGCTGAAGGTGCTTTGGCGCTGGAAATGGCTGCCCATTCTCGGGGCCTTCATCGGCCTCACTGTTGGCTATTTGGTCTATGGCCAGATGCCGCCCCAGTACAAAGCGATGGCGCTCGTGCAGGTGCAGAGCCCTATGCGCAATCTCCCCATCGACAACATGAATATGCCGATGGACACCAAGGGGAAGAGCGACGAGCTCGTGGTGATCCGCAGTTTGTCGGTTATCGAAAAGGCGGTTGAGTCCGCCAAGTTGACCCAGCACCGCAAACTTCTTGGCAAAAGCAAAGAAGAGATCATTGGTTGGATCAAGAACAAAAAGGTTCTTGAAGTCAAGCTTGGTTCTACCGACCCGAATAGCGAGATCATCGCGATCGGTATTACCACCGACGACGCGGAACTCTCTGGGACGATCCTGCAGGCAGTGGTCGCAGGCTACAAGGCCCATACATCCAAGAAATTGAATGACGCTTCCAACGACGCGGTCACCGTCCTGAACAAATACAACGATTCGTATTTGAAGCGTCAAGAGAAGGTGCAGAAGGACGTCGAGAAGATTCGGCAGAATGCCGATTTGATCTTTGTCGATGGAAAGCTAATGGACCCATCGGCTTCGAAGCTGATCGCGATGGAAGAATCTGTCGCGGTGATCGATAGCAAGAAGCGGGGAGTCGAATCGTTGCTTGAACAGATTCGCATCGCCCAAGACGCCGGGAGACCGATCGAAGAATCTCTCCGTCTGATTGCGTCCTCCGCAGTAGGGACCCTTGCGGCACCACTGGATGGGGTCAACATCGCCAACGAGAAGAACGACGTCCGAGTCCTAGCCTCGGCGGTGAGTCAGTTTGAGGATATGCAGGTCATCCCCATTCGCATCAAGCTCAAGCAAGAGCTAAGCACATGGGGCGAGCAGCATCCGACCGTGAAGGTGCTGCGAAACAGTCTGGATGAAGTCGAAGCGAAGCTGGCAGAAAAGAAAGCCGCTCTCCAGGAAGCGGAAGAAAACGTCAAGCTGTTGATCGGATCCGACCAGCGCGACATCCCGAGTCTTCAGAACCAGCTCAAAAATTCGCTTGGAGCCCTTACCGAAGAACTTTCCAAATTAGAGCGCGAGAGAAACAAGGTTCTCGAGGACATCGCGTCGATCAAGGTTAAGGTGCAGGCCAACGCCCAGTTGATCGGCGACTTTATGATGAACCTCGCCGAACTCGAAGCTCTCGGCAAGACTTCGAAGGAGATCAGCGAAGTTTTGAATCGATTGTTGGTCAGCACGGAGTCGAATCAAACCACGATTTCCGATTTGGAAGTTTCGTCCCTCGGTGGATTCGTCGGTCCGCGCATCGAACTCTATCTTGGTATTGGGGCCATGTTGGGATTAGCGCTGTTCAGCGGTATCGCTTACTTGCTTGAGCTCGCAGATCGTTCCTACCGCAGTCCGGATGAAATTGCCGTGGACCTTGGGATGCCGATCATCGGTCACCTGCCGCTGGCGAGTCTCTCGCGGACCAAACGGGTGGATGAGAAGGTGGACACGTCCATCGTTACCTTGCACAAGTCTCGCTCCGCATTGAGCGAAGCGTTTCGCGGAATTCGAACAGCCCTCTTTTTCACTTGCAGCCAGGGGTCGATCAAAGTCATTCAAGTGACCAGTCCTGTGCCTGGCGATGGAAAGTCGACGATTGCGGCAAATCTCGCGGTCTCCATTTCCCAATCGGGCCGCCGTGTCTGTTTGGTCGATTGCGACTTCCGACGTCCGCGGGTTGCTAAGATCTTTGGACTGCGCGAAGACTTAGGGCTCGTGCAAGTCATTGGAGGCAAAGCGGAGTTGGATGACGCGATTCAAACCACGACGATCGAAAACCTCTTTGCGGTGACATGCGGTCGGCGGCCGGGGAATCCCGCCGAGCTATTGGCCAGCGAGCGTTTCAATCAATTGCTCGCCGAACTGCGGGACAAGTTTGACTATGTGATTGTCGATACTCCGCCAATTTTGGTGGTGAGTGATCCTGCGGCGGTTTCCACCAACGTCGATGGTGTCATCTTGACCGTTCGTCTCCGACGAAACCTCAAACCGATTGCCCTCCGAGCATCTCAGATGCTCCATTCCATGAACGCCAACATGATTGGCGTGGTGGTAAACGGAATTGGAGTCGGTGGAAACGGATATGGATACGGAGGTTATCGTTACGACGCGTACTCCAGCACTCCGGGTTATGGCTACGGTCAATCGGGATACGGTGGTTATGGGTACGGCGCTACCTATCAATACGGCGGGTACTATGGAGGGACCATGATTGGAAAGGATTATTATTCCGATTCGGTTCCCAAACCCGTGAACAAATAGCACGCGATCGAGCTGGAAACGGAATTGGTATTGAGTCCTAAGAAGGTCTGTATCATCAATGTTGTTGGGCTGACGCCTGACTTGATGGCGCACGCCCCGCATATTGCCAAGCTTGGATCCGCGACTCCTTGGAAGCCTCCTCTTCCCGCGGTCACTTGCACCTCGCAAGCCACGATGCTGACGGGCCAATTGCCAGCCGACCATGGCATCGTGGGGAACGGCTGGTACTTTCGCGAAACAGGCGAAGTTCGGTTTTGGCAACAGTCGCGGAATCTTATTCAGTCGGACCGCTTGCTTTACGACGGTATCGACACGGCCAAGATGTTTTGGTGGTTCAACCAGCATGCCCCTGTTCGCTGGGGCGCCACTCCTAAACCTCATTACGGGTCTGATGGTTCGAAGGTATTTGACATCCTCGACAACACGGAATGCAGGCTCGTCGAACACCTCGGGCCCTTTCCGTTTTTCTCGTTCTGGGGCCCGAACGCAGGGTTGCCAGCTTCGGACTGGATCGCCAAGGCAACAGCCATCGTTCTTCGAGAAAAGCAACCTTCGTTGACGTTAGCCTACCTACCCCATCTCGACTACGACTTTCAGCGATTCGCTTCGCCGAGTATCGAGCGAGTCCGGGAGGTCGATCAGTGCGCCCAGATCGTTATCGAGGCGGCCCACTCCATCGGCGCGACGCCCATTGTGGTGTCGGAATATGGCCTCGTTCCGGTCGATAAGCCCGTTGGTATCAATCGAGTCCTTCGTGAGCATGGATGGCTCGTGGTTCGCGATGGACCATTCGGAGAACAGATGATGCCAGGCGATTCCAAAGCTTTCGCGGTCGTCGATCACCAGCTGGCGCATATCTACGTGAAGAACTCGGCCGATCGCGGGGCCGTACGGCGTTGCTTGGAGAGCATCGATGGCGTAGCACAAGTTGTCGATCCCGCCGAGATCGGATTGGGGCATCCTCGAAGCGGAGAGTGGATCGCACTTGCACAGCCGAATGCTTGGTTCCATTACTACTTTTGGCTCGATGATGCGAGGGCCCCGGATTACGCGAGAACTGTGGACATCCATCGCAAACCCGGATACGACCCGGTCGAATTGTTCATGACTTCGCGACTGAGAGCGATCGCGCGTGTCGCCCAAAAGAAACTAGGGTTCCGGTACCGAATGGACGTGATTCCACTGGAACCCGAACTCGTTCAAGGGAGTCATGGGCTGTGGACTTCCCCTGAGAAAGGTCCCTTGATTATCGGACCGGATGCCCCAAACGACATGCTGCTCTTCAAGGCCTATATCCGGGGTATGTTAGGGGCGAGTTAGCCAAGAACTCAATTGGGTAGTGCTTGAAGCAACGTCGGTGCATCGACTTGTCCTACCGCCCCATCGGCTCCAGCTGCCCAGAGGCTTCCGTCTTTGGCGATTCCTAGCGTGTGGAATCCAAGCTCCGAAAAAGGAGCCCACGTTTCGCCATCTCGACTGATATCCGTTCCTGTGGGACCGGTGCAAATCCATCTCGATGATTCGGAATGGTAAACGACGCATGAGCGAAAGCCTCTCACACCCGTTCCTTTCGCTTCTCGCCAACTGGTCCCCAAATCATCCGAAATCCCCAACGTCCCTTGTCGGTCGAACAGTTGTTTGTAATCCCCCCCGACCGCAATCAATTTGTTGGCCGATCGGGAAAGAGAAAAGATGCCGCGACTGGGACTTCGCGATAGGGGTCGAACTTCGATTCGTTTCCATGAAGGTTTGGTTCCTGGAGGGAGCAAATCGCTCGAGGGTGCTTGAAGAACGCACGCGTTTCCTCCCTCGGTACCACCCAGTCCAACCCAGATCCAATCTTCCGATAGCAGCATGCTGGAATTGCTCGCAGCGAACCCCGCCTCTCCTTGTTGAAGTAGCGGGGTTGCTGCAGCAGGAAGCCGAGTCCACGTCTTGCCTCTATCGACGGTTACCAAGATCTCTAGTCGCCCGTCCACAGGGTCACCGAAAACGACGCCTTTTTCTGGGCCTAAGAATTTCATGCCATTGAAGAAGGAGGTTGGATTCGAGCTTCGATACACCTCGCGCCACGTCACTCCTCCATCGATGGTTCGGTAAAGACATGCCGGTTGACCTGCTGTCGCGACGATTGCGTTCTGGTCATCCCACGCGTGGATCGAACGAAATTCGGAATGCTCTAGTCCTTGAATGCGCCCCAAGACGACTTGTTCATCTCGCCGCGAGTAGCGAATCACAACACCTTCGCTTCCGCAGACCCAAACATTGTTTTTATCGAGCGGATAAATCCCGCGAAGAGAGGATCTCGGATGCAGCTGGAATGATGTCCACTCCCCGCCCCATGCTGTGAAACATGACAATCCGATTAGAGTCATGCACGCAAAAGCGATCATTCTCGAAGTCTTCATTTTGCCTATCTTGCCTGGGTTTGCTGTTTTGCAGCGTCGCTCGAGTGTTCTGTCTGTTTGGTGGGCCAGCGAGTCACCTTTAAGTTTATCGCGCAATCCGCTATAACCGAAAAGCCTCTCCCAGTTCGAATTTGCTAGCTTCCTCTAACAAATTCGCATTCCTCTCAAGCCGGTTGAGGCATCAAGCCGTTGTAGGGCTTAGGACTAGCCATTGCCCATGCTTCGAATCCATTGAAGAACCATGACACAAATTGATTACACTGTTGGCCAGGACTTTGCTTCTCCCTCGTTCGCAAACGAAATCGACGCGGAGGCTCTGTATGAGAAGTGTATGGCCTTGGCCAAAAACATGTGGTGGAGTTGGCAACCCGAGGTTTCCAACTTGTTCCGCGACATCGATCCAATTCGGTGGCGTCAATTGGATCACAATCCGATCGCATTGCTCCGCGAATTCACGGCGGAGAGGCTTGCTGTGCGTGCGAGTGAGATGGTGTTGCACAGCCGAGTCAATTACGCATTTCGACGGCTGCAGGAATACATGGAGAGCTCCAATACTTGGGCTCAGACCAACTCAGGTGTGCTGGGAAGCAAGCCTGTCGCATACTTTTCCGCCGAATTTGGACTGCATGAGTCGTTGCCTGTCTATTCCGGTGGCTTGGGTGTGCTCTCAGGGGATCATGTGAAAAGCGCGAGCGGGCTAGGTGTTCCGTTAATCGGAATCGGCCTTTATTACTCCCATGGTTATTTCAAACAGCATCTCACCGGAGATGGCTATCAACGAGAGGAATACTACGAAACCAAGGTGGAGGACCTTCCTCTAGAGGCAGCCACGTTGGCCGACGGAACTCCTCTAACCGTATCGATCGACACACGTAACGGCCGACTTCTCGCCAAGGTCTGGAAGGTAGCAGTGGGCCGTGTTCGTTTGTTCTTGCTCGATTGCAACGTCGAAGGCAATCGTCCGGAAGATCGCGAGCTCACCAGTCGACTCTATGGTGGCGACGAACGAACCCGGATTCGACAAGAGCTGGTTATCGGAGTGGGAGGTGTCAAAGCTCTGCGGGCTCTCGGCATCACCCCCGGCGTTTATCACCTCAATGAAGGGCATAGCGCCTTTGCCCCGCTCGAAGTTGTTCGTCAACGCATGGAAGACGATGGAATGACTTTCGAAGACGCGGTGCGAGAAATATCCGAGATGACTGTGTTCACGACACATACACCTGTCCCAGCAGGTCATGATCGCTTCGATGCGGGACTTATCGAAGAACACTTGGGCCCACTCCGAGACGCGCTGCGACTGAGCCCCGAGCGATTGATGGGTTTGGGTCGAGTCAACGTCGATGATCACAACGAATCCTTCTGCATGACCGTGATCGGGCTCAAAATGTCGCGTCAAGCGAACGCTGTCAGCCAGTTGCATGGTCACATTTCGCGACGCATGTGGCAATGCCTGTGGCCCCATCGAGAAGAACGCAACATTCCGATCGGTCATATCACCAACGGTGTTCACGTGGAAAGCTGGCTCGCTTGGCAGATGCAGCAGCTTTATGATCGACATTTCCCAGCCAACTGGAAATCCCAGATGGGCGAAGCGGATGTTTGGCAATACATTCATCAAGTCGATCCGGGGGAACTCTGGGAAACGCACAATGCTCTGAAGAATTTGCTCCTCTCCTTTGTGCGACGCCGCGTTTCCCGCCAGTGCCGCCGACGAGGTGAAAGCGATGATGTTGTGGAAGCAGCCCGCAGTGTCTTGAGCCCGAATATTTTGACCATCGGATTCGGTCGACGTTTTGCGACCTACAAGCGAGCGAATCTGCTGTTCAAGGATCTGGATCGCATCTCTCGATTGCTCGATAGCACCGATCGCCCACTGCAAGTCATCTTCGCAGGAAAAGCCCACCCCAAAGATGAACCGGGCAAGCGATTCATCCAAGAGATCGCCAATCTTCGACACGATTCTCGATTCGGAGGCCGCGTCGTCTTTATCGAAGACTATGACATCAATGTTTGTCGTCACTTGATCCAAGGGGTCGACGTGTGGCTCAACAATCCACGCCGTCCTCTCGAAGCATCCGGAACGAGTGGTCAAAAGACCGTTCTCAACGGCGGTCTCAACTGCAGCGTTCTCGATGGATGGTGGGCGGAGGCGTACAACGGCACCAACGGTTTTGCGATTGGGAAAGGTACCAGCCACTCCGATGACCGCATCACCGACAAACGGGATTCGGATTACCTCTATCAGACTCTCGAGGAGTCGGTCATCCCCACCTACTACAACCGAGATCGGGACGGGCTACCAAGGCAATGGATCAAGATGATGATGAGCAGCATCAGCACCTTGGCGTGGCGCTTTAGTTCTCACCGAATGGTGATGGACTATACCAGGCAGGCATACGTGCCCGCAGCCGGTGGATTGAGCTGTGAGATGAAAAAGGCGTAGTCCTCCCCAACAGGGCATTCTCAATCCCGTTACAATAGAATCGCGTAATGATCACACGCCCAAACGCAACGGCGCGTCTGGGCTTCATCGTCCTCGATCTGCGATATCTACCAATGCCCCTTCTCTCCTTTCGTCCGCTGAAATTCTATTCGGCTCCGCTCTCGACCGCATTGCTTTCGGTTGCCCTACTCGCACCGCAATGCATTGCCCAATCCAACGCTCCGCGTGAGTGGTCCGATGCCACGGGTGCTTACAAAATCCAAGCTAGTCTGATCGAAGTGAAGGATGGAATCGCCTTCCTCAAGACCAGTGATGGCAAGACTCTGAAGATCCCACTGGCTCGACTTAGCGAAGCCGATCAAGCCTTCCTTAAAGTTGGCAGCAATCCCTTCGAAGAAGTAGCGGGGGATGCGGGGAGGCCGATGTCCGGTTCGGGCTCTTCGGCAAACGCCAGCAGCTCGGCCAATCCAGGGGGTGCAGCGGGAAGCGCTAGCGCCCTGGCTGGCTGGTCAAGTGACCTCAAGATCGATTGGAGTTCTGTCGATGACCTCGATCTCAATAACGATGGCTCCTGGAATCTGACCTTGCCACCCCCTTCCGATTTCGGAGCGACTGCCAAGCGTGCCATGCTGAAAGAGAAGGAGAATTTTCACGAAGACTTGAGACGTCTTGATGTGAATCCGACTGTTATGAGAGGCGTCGCCGGTTTCACGGTGAGCTTTTCGGTACCCAAGCCCCTGAGTCGGTTGTCCTTGATCGACTTTGCGACGGGCAAAGCGATACATACTGCGGCAGTGGAAGCCGATATGGGCCCGCTCTGTTTGCTCAATGACGGTAGTACTGTGTTGATGCAGGGCTCCAGCGATGATCGAAAAGGATTTGAAACGCTAGATCAGTTGCAGTTGTGGAAAGTAACAGGCAAACAGGTCGCGCGTTCTTCGATTTGGGTCCCCTTTCCGGACGAGTCGGAAAGCTTCGGAAGAAAGGCGAACGCCAAGCTGTCCGATGCGATCCCTCTGGCCAATAACAAACTGCTATTGGTTGGCAGCAATGGGCACGTCGCGTGCATCGACGTGTTGACTCGCAAGCCTTACTGGCACGCGAACCTCACGTCGAATTTTGCCGTTGCTGCTTCGTTGGATCGCAGTCTCGTTGCCTTGGTTAAAGGCCACACGGTCTTGATCGTCGATCCCGATTTGGGACAAGTGAAGTGCCAACAATCCATGCCTGACAAACCCCACCTCGCTTGGACCCGAGCTTGCTGGAGTCCTAGCGGTAACAAGCTGATCGTCACCTTTACGAACTCTCTCCGGGTGCTTGATTTGACGACGGGTGAGTGGGCGCAACAATTGACACTTACTGGGACGCCCATCGCAACCAGCAGCTTGGGTTGCCCTCACGACGACTACGCTCTTTTGGACGGCCGATTGCTCCTACATATTCCGTCGCAAATCAAAGTCTGCGAGTATCGCGATGCCAAGAAGATTGAGGTGTTAGGAGGCATGTCCTTTATTGCCATGCAGAGCAAGGAAGCTGGGTTGGTCGTTCCAGCCAAGATCCCGCATCCGGCGGCGGAAAAGATCCTCGATCAAGCGGAGAAAGACCCCAGCGTGTTCTTGATTCACCCTGGAGTCGAGGTATCGATCGATGCATCCGGTGCGGGGCAATATGCACAGCAAGTCGCTGCGTCGCTCAAAAAGGCCGCCGAGGCATCCGGTTACAAAGTCGTTGATGGCGCTCCCGTGTCTCTCGTCGCGACGATCAGCGGTCCCAAGCAGGAGGCTGTCTCGTACATCGCTTCCGGTGCGTTTGTCGCCAACGTCTACCAATCAGGAATTCGTCTTAGGTGGCAAGGCAAGGACGTTTGGTCCACGGGTGGGTCCAACATCCCGGGAATCCTGCAAACAAAACGAGGGGAATCGATTCAACAAACGCTGGACGAGCTTGGACGAACGCCAAATCTACATGTCTTCGAGGCCGCTCGGTTCCCCAAACTCCTCCAGCGACCTTCTGCCGACTCGAAAGTCCCCGCGAGTGGCGGAGATGCGTTGATGGTCTCCAAGTTCACGATGCACGGCTTGGTGGACTCAAACTGATGTTGGAGCGTTAAAAGAATGGATTGTCTTTTGTTTTGGCTGGGACCTTGAGAAACGATTCAGCGATCTTGAGGTCCCCTTTCGTCGTGATCTTGATATTGGACTCGGGACCTTCGACGCAGTAAACCGAGTAGCCAGCCTCCTCGACTACCTGCGAATCGTCGGTGGGAGTTCCTTTCACGCGCGCATAGGACTTTTGGAGGATTTCCAAGCTGAAGACTTGTGGTGTTTGAGCTTGCCAAAGACCAGCCCTCTCCACCGTCTGTTCAATGCTGTCATCGGATTTGCATCGTTTGACCGTTCCGCGGATTGGGGCCGCGAGGATAGCCGCCTTCTTTCGGTCGGCGACGGCGAGCACGTCATCGATGGATGCTCGAGTTAAACAGGGTCTCGCTGCATCATGAATGGCAACGAGGGAAAGATTTGGTTTGACTCGCTGCAAAGCATTGCGAATGCTCTCGAAACGTTCGTTTCCTCCTAAAACCAGCTCCACACCCAGCATGGTTAAATTGCCTGCGAACTTCTCTTGGACGGTTTCCTTGTCCTCGGGAGCTATGGCCATAATGATTTGAGCCACGCGCGGATGATCTGCAAAAAGTTGTGCGCTATGCTGCCAGACCGGTTTGCCCGAACAAAGCGTGAACACTTTTTTCGAGAAGGGATCTCTAAACCGAGTACTCTTTCCCGCTGCTGCGAGAATCACTGCGACGTCACGAGCCATGAATGGGAGTCCTTCCTTTAGATTGCTTCCGAGCCTCGTTCGCCGGTTCGTATCCGCACACAATCGTCCATCGGCAGAACGAAGATCTTTCCATCGCCGATCTGACCTTTTTCTCCGGTTCGCGCACCCTTCATGATGGCCTCGATCGTGGGTTCGACGAACTCGTCGTTAACGGCGATCTGCAATTGAACTTTGCGTAGCAAGTTGATCGAGAGATCCTGGCCGCGGAATGCAGATTTTTGCCCCTTTTGCCGACCATACCCCAGACAGTCGAGCACCGTGAGACGAAATACCTCCACCTCAGTGAGCGCCTCTTTGACTTCTTCCAGCCGGTTCGGTTGAACGATCGCGATGATCAGCTTCACGTCATATTCCTATTTTGATTTGGCTCCGGCGAAGAAGAAACAGGAACGAACCGGCGTATCTGCCAGCGCCACTCCCCGACGGGCCCCCATCGTACCAAACCCGCCCTATCGAGGAAGATGAAGCGGGCGGAACATTCCGGGATCTTCTTCAAGCCGCCAGCCCTACAAAAAACAGCAGCACGAAAAAGGCAGACAAAACCATATTGCCGATGGCAAGCCACATCCCGATCAGAACCATGACCCGGTCCGATCTAGGTGATCGCCCTTCTGCAATCCGCTTTAGCTCATTGGTAGCTAATATCAACGTGATAATGGAACAAATGGGTGCACCCAAGATTGTCGGGCATAAAAACCATGAGATCAATCCGAGCGATAGGACCAGCAAACCTTGTCCGGATGAAGTCGTCGGTTTTTGATTGGCGGGCAGGGGTTGGGCTGCAAAGCTATCTCCGAACAGGTTCGGGGAACCCGCTTGGGAGCTGCCAGCGAGAGGATTGTTGAGTTTGGACAAGGCGGAATGTTGCATCCGCCAAACGGAGAAGTTGAGCCACAATTGCGATCCATTTGGGTTCACCTCGCAGGTGCTGTTCACACGACCTTGCTCGGCCCAGCTGAGGAGCGTCCGCGCATCGACAGGGCCATAGACATTTCCATCGGGGACCTTTACCCAAAATGTGGGTTCCATCTGCTCGATGGTTGAATCCGCGGAAAGAACGGGTGCGAATCCAGGGGACTCGATCGGTTGAAGCTCGATCATGTCGTCATCGGAAACGCTTGCCTTACTCTCCTTGCGCATGGAGTAGGGAAGTGGGGTAGAAGAGGCGAAAGTCGAGGGACTACCTGGCTCCGCAAGAGGGTGGTGTGGCACCGTGTACAGTGCATTGCACATGCCGCATCGCGCCTGCAAGCCAGCGTACGCGTCATCGACCTGAAGCGTGCTGCCGCAGCTTTCACAGGTGGAAATGATTGCCATTCCTATCAAGACCCTTCAGCTGGTTTTTTATCGGGATGAAGATAAATGAAGGACTTTCCGAGACGTCCACCATAATTTCCCGCGCTAATACTGTGGAGTCCGTCGACGGGGAGTGCTGCGGCGATTGCGGCATAGGTTGCAGCAGCCACCGACTCGAGCGACTCACCGTTGATGATGATCTCCATGATGGAGGTCACTCCCTCCGGGACGAGAGAGCGATCCCCCAATTTGTTTTTCAGGGTGGGGCAATATTCGGCGTATGTGCTGGCGATCAGGAATTTGTAGGAACTACCCGCCTTGCTGGCGCTCGCCGCCACGCCTCCAGGAAAAGTCGTGATCACACCAGGGTGCAGGTCCGCCGCTTCGGCAGCCTTTTCTGCCGCTTCGATGGCTGCCTCTTCGCTGAATCCCAGGAACCAGAGATTTCCTCCCATGATACCGTCGGCGTACCCAAACCGGCGGCTTAGAAAAAACTCTCCCCCGAGCGTTGGGATGGTCCATCCTTTCACTCCGAATTGAGTCGACCGTTCCTGATGGCCATCCCCGAAAAAGGCGATCTTTCTACCAAGTTTGAAATAAGGGTCCGTATCCAAGCCGTTGAAGCAGCGTGTCGTCGGGCAGGTCAATATGTTTTGGCTTACGCGAGCGAGCATCACTCGTTCGAGATGTTCAACCCGATCCTTTCGAAAGCGAGGGACATGGAATTGTAGGACCGCGCCGATTCGGCCGTCCGGGGTTTCCTGCCCAGGGCTTCGTCCATCCAAGATCTGTTCGATACCCGCTTCGCAATCGCAAAGGATAGTGCTGCTGGCGTGCCCCGTCGCCGCTTGGCAAGCAGCCATGAGCCATTTCATGTCGCGTGCGGTAATTAAGACGCGCGAGTACAAACTTCGAAACGCTTCCGCATAAGTATTCACAACCAGCTTGTCCCACAGCAGGTTGTCCACCCAAGGTTTAAAGCTCTCGTTATCCTTCGAAACTTCGGCCATTCCCACGCCTCACCTTCCCAAGTCAACCGACCCCATTCGAACCGACGTATTGGAGATCGATCATGCGTCCTAACAACGATCGAGCGGTTGCGAAACGGAATCGCACCACGCAATGGCTCGATTGTACAGTTATTTTGATGATTGACCCCGGGGGGGCAATCGAATCGACAATGGGCTAGAACGGTGAGTCGGAAAGAGCAAGATGTCGAAGCCACACCCCAAACCGGCTTGACAGACCCACACAATCGTAAATCATTTGCACTTCTCCATTTGCCGGTGCCATCACCTTTCTATCCGATTGCTGCACGAGCCAACCATGAAAATCCATGAATATCAGGCCAAAGAACTATTTCGAAAGGCCCAGGTTCCCGTCTTGGCCGGATTCGTGGCCAGAACCCCTGAGGAAGCAAAAGCGGCCTTCGACCAACTCGGCGGCCCGATAGCCGTCGTCAAGGCTCAGGTCCATGCGGGTGGTCGTGGCAAAGGTACCGTCATCGAAGTTCCTTCGCAGCGTGGCGTGCAATTGGTGAAGTCTGCCGACGAAGCTGCAACCGTCGCGAAGAATTTGATCGGAAACCGTCTCGTCACCGTTCAAACCGGCGAATCCGGAGCGGTCGTCAACCAAGTCTTCGTGGAGCAAGGTTGCAAAATCGCTCGTGAGTTGTACTTGGCCGCAGTCATCGATCGCGCTGAGAAGAAACCTCTCTTGATGGTCAGCAGCGAAGGGGGCGTTGAAATTGAAAAGGTAGCGGAGGAATCCCCAGAAAAGATTCTTCGCGAGTATTTCGATCCCGCTTACGGACTGGAGAGCTATCAAGTTCGCAAGCTTTGTAAGAAGCTGAATATCTCGGGTGAAGCTGCCAAGAGTGCCGAGTTCTTCATGAAGAAGCTTTGCAGGCTGTTTGTCGATCTCGATTGTTCGATGGCGGAGATCAACCCTCTTGTCATTACCGAAGACAACAAGATGATCGCCCTCGACGCGAAGATCACCTTCGATGACAACGCTCTCTTCCGCCATCCCGATCTCAAGGAGCTTCGCGATTTGGCAGAAGAAGAACCAGCAGAAATCCGAGCCGCCAACACCGGCTTGAGCTACGTCAAGTTGGATGGCAATATCGGCTGCCTCGTCAACGGTGCCGGCTTGGCCATGGCGACGATGGACATTATCAAGCACCACGGAGGGGCACCTGCTAACTTCTTGGACGTAGGGGGTGGAGCCAATACCCAGCAAGTCACCGAGGCATTCCGAATCATTCTCTCGGATCCCAATGTGAAAGCGATCCTCGTGAATATCTTCGGTGGAATCGCTCGCTGCACCACGATCGCCCAAGCGGTCATTGAAGCCTCCAAAGAGGTTGGATTCAACGTTCCACTCGTGGTTCGCTTGGAAGGTACCGAAGTGGAAGAAGGCAAGAAGATGCTCCGTGAAAGCGGACTTGCCATCATCTCCGCAGATGACTTGACCGACGCAGCGAAGAAAGTCGTTGCATCGATCGCCTAACGAATTCCACCGAACTACCTATCCATTCAAAAGCGAATAAACATGAGCATTCTCGTTAACAGCAAGACCCGGGTCATTTGCCAAGGCATCACCGGCAAGGCAGGTGCCTTCCACACCAAAGGTTGCAAAGAGTACGGCACCAAAATGGTCGGAGGGGTTACACCCGGCAAGTCAGGTGAGACCGTCGAGGGACTCCCTGTCTTCGACACCGTCGAAGAAGCGGTCAAACAGACGGGCGCCAACGCATCCATGATCTTTGTTCCCCCCGCTTTCACCGCCGATGCGATCCTCGAAGCCGTCGATGCTGGCATCGAAGTCATCTGTGCCATCACCGAAGGTGTACCCGTCGTCGACATGGTGCATGTGTACGACCGTGTGAAGGCGAGCAAGTCGGTATTGATCGGTCCCAATTGCCCCGGCGTGATCACACCAGGCGAGTGCAAGATCGGTATTATGCCTGGCTATATTCATAACGTAGGCAAGGTCGGCATCATGTCCCGCAGCGGAACTCTCACCTACGAAGCCGTTTGGCAAACATCGGGACTGGGATTGGGGCAATCCACTTGCGTCGGACTCGGTGGCGATCCGATCGTTGGGACCTCCTACATCGATATCTTCGAACGATTCCAAAACGACGATCAAACCGAAGTCATCTTGATGATCGGTGAAATCGGTGGCGATGCCGAGGAAAAGGCAGCGGAGTACGTCAAGAATCACGTCACCAAACCTGTGGCCGCATTTATCGCTGGCCGTACAGCACCTCCAGGTAAGCGAATGGGACACGCCGGCGCGATCATCACCGGCGGTAAAGGAACAGCTGCGGAGAAAGTCGCTGCCTTGGAAGCGGCTGGCATCGCCGTCGCCGAATCCCCCGCTGACATGGGGGCTGCGGTCTTGCGAGCCATTGCGAACAAGAAGTAGCACCTGGTAGAGCCCGATTCGAATCGAGTCCGTTCCGTCTATACTAGGATTGGTTCGGACTCGAGCCAACCAGCGAAACACAGCATGCGAGCGAAGGCCAGAATCCTTCGCTCGCGTCGTTTTAGGGACCCTTTCAAGTCCGTTGGAGCCACTGGGATGAGCGACCGATACCGAAGGCAGAAATCTTTCTCCCAAATCGGGGAATCGGGCCAGCAAAAACTGGCCGCGAGCAAGGTCGTGATCTGTGGCGTAGGAGCGTTGGGCTCGATGGTCGTCGAGCGACTTTGCCGAGCAGGTGTCGGCAATTTAACCCTGGTTGATCGCGATTGGGTCGAATGGGACAATCTGCCACGACAGACGCTCTACACGGAAGAAGACGCAGAGCTTGCAAATCCAAAAGCAAAGAGTTGCACCGAACATTTGCGTCGAATCAATTCCGAGTTGGCCATCGATTTTTATGTTACCGACCTGCACTCGGAAAACATCGAGCGATTGATTGGTCACCCTGATTTGATCATCGATGGAACGGATAACTTTGAAACCCGCTACCTGATCAATGACTATGCCTGCAAGCATCGCATTCCGTGGATTCACGGCGGGGTTGTCGGTGCCTCCGGGCAGACGCTTACGATCCTTCCCGGGCGAACGGCTTGTCTTCGATGCCTCTTGCCCGATCCACCTCCGGCGGAGCAGATGCAAACATGCGATTCGGCAGGGGTCCTTGGACCTGCAGTAGGGATCATTGCAAACTGGCAAGCGATGGAAGCATTGAAACTACTTGCTTCGGGGCCGTCCGCTATCGATGGCGATCTCCGAGTTTTCGATTGTTGGCAGGGGGAAGCAAGGCGTCTCCGCCTCCAACGATTCGAGGCATCTGATAACAACCCAGGATGCCCTGCCTGTGTGCAAGGTCAGTTCGAGTTCTTGCGTGGGGAACGTCAATCGCAGGCCAAAGTGCTTTGTGGTCGGAATACCGTGCAGATCGTCCAAGATCGAAGTGAACCGTTGGCATTGGAGGCAATAGCCAATCGCCTGTCGAGCGAATGCAGCGTGACCGCCAACGCCTACTTCCTGAAGTTCCAATTAGGAGGTTTGCAGTGGACCCTCTTTCGCGATGGTCGTGCTCTCTTAACGGGAACCGAAGATATCGAACTCGCTCGCAAACTCTTTTCCCGCTACATCGGTACCTAGGCGAAGTCTCGGGGCCAAACGACGATGCGTTGGACTCTCGGATAGCGTTTCAATAGTTCAACTCACCCATCGTAGTGGTGTCCATCATCGTTAGTAGCTTTTAGTTTTTGGGACGCAATGTTGCGGAACCGACAACATCTTCGCCGAGTTTGGTCGTTCCTTTGACCGTCAAAGCGATTTCGCCATTTTGAACGCGCCCCCGAGCGAACGATTTAGCGCGTCCAATAAGTGGCGTTTCGAGGGTTATCAACCCATCTCCATTGGTGGGAGCTGTGCCAGATACCGGTGATTCGACGATCTGGCCATCAGGCATCCCGATCACTAGTCCACCCGCGAATCGAGTTCCGTCACGTTCCGAAATGGATATCGCCCATTTGGACTTCGCGGTGCCCCTAGCGCTCTTTACAGCTACGTCTCCAACCCAAGTGACGCCGACTCGAAACGGATCCGATTGATCGTTGACTGGAGGTTTTGTCGATTCGGCCATTTTCGGTGCACCGCTGGTGCCGGTCCCCGCGGAGCCACTCGCGGTTCCTTTATCAAGCTCCGTGAATAACATGGAAATCGATTTCTCGAGCAATTGAACTTTCGCTTCGAGCTGTTCAATCCGTTGTTTCAAATCGCTGATAGATTCTTGAGCGATCGCGACACATGGAGCACATGCAACGAATATCAAAACAGCAACCGTCATTCTTGCAATTAACATGATCAACCTTGATTGAGGGGTGAGTAAAAACAGAAATTGAAACATTTTAACCCATTAATCTACTTTGCTGGTGGGCAGTTCTAGCCATCGTTCACCAGAAGGCCTGGAAAGATTCCACAACATGAAATCCCGAAGGCTTCGAAAATGCTTCCTCGCTGGACGTGTCTCCCCGGGACTATGAGACCATTCCTGACCGTCAATCATCGCGTGGGGGATTTTATCAGCTACCGATGGGGTCTCCGCTTCGTCGGGGAATGCTAATTGCTCGAGGCATGTTAACAACGCATCTCGGAGGTCACCCACACACTCGATTTTTAGGAGATGTTTGGACAATGCTCGATAATCATCCGCAAATGCGATGACCTCCAAATGCACTGGCTCCTGCGTCAGAAGTCTGTTTGCAGCCCTGACTGTAGTGGATTGGAATTCCTCCTTGGTTTGCTGAAGTTTGAAGGAAGTTAAATCGAATGCAAGGCGTGCAAACCGTGCCGAGTCGACACTTTGCAAAAGTTCAGAAAATGCTTTCAGATACTCACTCCTGTCCTTCTCGAACCAAACGAATCCGATCGCCGCTAGTTCGTGTACCGTGGTATCTGAAGGATTGTCCTCATTAGGCCAGTCTGTTGGATTCGATAAAAAGCGAGAAACGCGAGCCTTCCATAATGCGGCCAATTGAACGGAGTTAAACGACTTCAGAATTGTCTTGAATTCCTCGTCAGAAAGCCCAGTGTTCCAAAGGCCATGCTGCATCAATAAGGACGAAAGCTCGTGCTTTTGACGCTCATCGATGCCATCCCAAGAGTCGACCAGAAATCGAATCATGCAGTCGATTAGCATTGTCGCCTCGGATTTGGTCGAATCGTCGAGGGATAATTGCTCTCGTAATTTTGAAAGTGCCTTCTGAACCAGGAGCATGCGTTTGTTGTCTGGCCAATTGCGGCTTAAGGAAACCATCGCTTTTCCGATCGCGTTCGCCCGTGTAGAGGCATCGATCTCGTCTTCCCGCTGACGATTCAGAAATTCCCAAATCGCTTCGACGAAAGCATGCTGATCCACTTCGGAAAGCTCTTGCAAGAGTGCTGACTCCAAGGGAGTATCTTGCAATAAATCGACCTTCCAATTGGAGCCATCCAATTCCCTCAACGCGGCGGCGGCCGTGTTCCGCCTGCTTTCGGGTGAAAGGATGTTGAGCATCTTCAGGGCGAGGGCGCCTTCCGCCTCAGAGTAGTAGGAGCTTCGTACATAGTCCGCGATGAGCAATAAAAATTTGGTATCGAAATCGACCTCGGCGCCCAGTTTCGACAGACGTACCAAGTGATCTACGAGAATCTCAGGGGCATCGAATTGCCCAAGTGCTAGCTGCGATTCGAGATCGGTTTGAATCAGCGATGATACTTCGGTGAGAACCTTCGGATCGAGCTGATCCGCTACGTCGACGATGGAGTTCCAGCACGCATTGCGAACGTAGTTCACATTCACCTTTGGAAGGTGTTCCAGCATGCGGTCGACAACCAATCGATGCTCCGCGAATCCAGGGGCGCTGGCTACTCCAGCGATCGCTAGCAGGGAGTTGGCAACGGTTCCATATCGACGATCGATAGAAAGTTGGTCGGATAGCTTTTGGAAGGAACGCGAAGCATCTTCCGATGAAAGCTTCGGCCCCACTTGATTCAACGCGACTCCGATGACGGCATCGCCTCGCGAAGTATTTGTGTAGGAGTAGAGGACTCCAATGTCTTTTGCGAGGAGATCGTATATGGCTACCGCTTGGGCCGGCGAAAGCTTCGCTGATACTTTGTAAAGCGAATCGGAATTTTGATAGAGGAAGTCACTACCCTTGCGAGCGAACATCTCAGGCAGGTATTGCATCGCAACCTCTACACCGAGAAGAAAGACTTCATTGTTCGACTCGGCCAAACTATTCCAAAAATCCGGAACGTCCATCAGGGGAGCACCAGTCACTTTGGCATTGGATCCCTTTGCCATTCGATCCACCTCGCAATAAGCTCGCACTCTCTGTAATGGATCCGTTGGATAAGCGGATGAAATGGTCTTCACACGCAGGCTAAAAGGATTCGAAGAGTATGACTGTTCACCGCTGACGGCGGCAAAGGAATAGATACTCGGCACATTGATCGTGGCATCCGTGGAGTTCAGCCAAACATCCCGCAAATCTGGATGGTCGAGCCGATGGATTACTTTCTCTGCGAATATTGGATCGTTGCTTGCCAGTTTCTCGAGATCGGCACATGCGAACGACAACGCATCGGGACCGTGTTGGCCTGTAAGACAAGCGAAGAGAAAATCCACGAGAGCATCGGGATTGTCCCGAAGGTTAACCCAGACAAGCGACTCCCAAACACCCTCTTTTCTTTCTTGAGGAGCTTCGCGCACATACCTCGCAAACTCGTCGATACTCAGCACGCCAATTTCGTCCAACTCGTTGAGGCAGCTAAGGGCGGCGTATCGCACCCGGTGATCAAGACTATCGTCCCGGAACAATGTCAGCGCGTTCTCTGCCGCTTTTTGATGACTTGACGCATCTAGTCCCACGCAGGCTTGGAGGATCCATGCCATTTGGGTTGGAAGTCGATCGGCGACTTGGGGCATTCGAATCGCCCGATCGAGAATCTTGAGTTTGAGTTCGGACGATTCGAGTGTTGCAATGTCTGCAATCGTGGTTCGCGCAACACTCCCTTCCTCGAGGTCTCCGACCCCCAGCGGTCGCATCATTCCTACTATCAACGCGTTTTCCGCTTCTTCTTTTGCCCTTTTGGCGTTGTCCGCCAAGGTAAGGGCCCGGCTCGCCTCTCGGTTGGCCCGAAGCATTTGCCAGCTGGTTCCTGCTAAGCCGGCCAGCAACGCAAGCAACACCGCGGACAACGCGACCAACCCCTTCCGATTGCGATGTGCAACCTTTCTCAATCGATACATCAGTGTGGGAGGATGCGCGAGAACTTGCTCACCCTCCAAGTATCGGAGAATATCCGCTGCAAATCCTTGCGCTGAGTCGTATCGATTCGAACGTTCTTTTTCTAGGGCCTTGAGAACAATCCAATCGAGCTCGCTGCGCAATAGCCGTGTAAGCCGTTGAGGCTCGGAGCTTCGGTTGGCCGAAAGCGTTGCAACGAGATGCGAGCTGCTTAACTTCGCACTTGGCCTCTGGGGTTCTACTTCGCGAACGACTCTCAGAATCTCCAAAACGCCAGCCTTTTCCAGTTCCATCTGGGAAAAGGGAGGTGCTCCCGCTAAGAGCTCATAAAGCAAGACGCCGAGTGAGTAAACATCGCTGCGTGTGTCGATGTCAAGGTTGTTCAACGTCGCTTGTTCGGGACTCATGTATTGAGGGGTGCCCACAATTCCACCGAAGAGTGTGTAAACCGATTGGTCTGTCAGGCCACCCCCCGTCGCTTTCGCAATACCGAAATCGATGACCTTTGGCACAGGAACATCATCAAAGAGAGCGACCAGAACGTTGGAGGGTTTGATGTCGCGATGGATGATCCCTTTTTGGTGGGCATGCTGTATCGCGTTGCATACGGGGATGAAAAGCTCGAGACGTTTTTCTGGCGATAGCTTCATCCGGTCGCAAAAATCGGTGATCGGTGTTCCCTTCACCAATTCCATCACGAAGAAAGGTTGACCGTCAGGCATCAAACCTCCGTCTAAGACCTTTGCGATATTGGGATGGTCCATCATCGCCAGGGCTTGGCGTTCTGCCTCAAAGCGGGCCAACACGGATTTGGAATCCATCCCGGCTTTGATGAGTTTGATCGCGACAGATCGTTTGACTGGCTCGGATTGCCTCGCCATCCAGACTTCCCCCATCCCTCCTTCGCCAATCCTCTCAACCAATCGATAACGGCCTCCTACGGACAAATCTGGCTTGAGAACCCGCATGTCGTAGGTGGTCAAACCTGGATCGCCCCCGGAACTCCTGCCCTGCCCGACCAGTGCACTGGAAACGTCTGCGGAAAGTTCGAATGCGTCATGACACTTCTCCTCTCGACTTTCATCAATCGCGTGAAGGGAGACGGGATCGAGCAGGCTGTCTGGTTCTCGGCTGGCGATCAAGAGCGCTTCTAAAGGAACGCGGAGTTCGGGCTCGTTCTTCGTGAGTTGCACTAGCAAATCTGGCCACTCATCCTTGGGGCGTGACGCGATCTCCGCAAAGAGGATTTGAAGTTTGTTTACGCCCGAATTCATGATGACTCTCTGAGACCGAAACGACGATGCCGTAACCATACGTGCGTCGTTGGCCCGAAATCTGTCGAAAGATTTTGCAAAAAAGGCGAAGACACTGATCGGCAGTCTGATAAAGCGGGATTAGATGGAGGCCAATGCACCTTGATCGTCAGACTTTTCCATCGCGACCTTCAACCAAGCCCTCGCAAACTGCCACTTCTGTTTGGCCTGATAGACGGTGATAGCCATGATTTCGGCGATACTTTCGTATCCTAAACCGCCGTAGATTCGAAGCTCGACCAGTTTCGCCAGCTGGGGATCTTCATCCTGGAGCTTCGTCAGCGCTTCATCCAGGAGTAGCAGTCTAGAGTTATGCTCCCAATCTTCGTTGCGAGCCGCGAAGTCGGAGAGGTCGACTTGCACCATGTTGCCCCCTCTTCGCAACGTTCTTTTTCTCCGAGCATGATCGATCAGGATGCGACGCATCGACGCCGCTGCGGCTGCAAAGAAATAGGAACGGGACTTCCAGTGACCTTGGTCCGGCCCTCCGACCAGCTTCACAAAGGCCTCATGTACCAATGCCGTGGGCTGCAAGGTATGTTCGGCCCGTTCAGAACGCATGTATCCGGTCGCCATACGATGCAACTCTTGATAAACCAACGGGAGCAAATTCTCAATAGGAATCTCCTCACCTGATGCCAGTCGGGAAAAGAGAGTAACGGAAAGAGTCATGCAGGAACAGGACCTTTTGATTCGCGGGGCATGGAGACATGGACGCCACCGAAGCCCCGGACAGACGATGCCGGAATCTTGGGTGGATCACAACCCGCCCGATAATACCATAACCCTTCTCGTTCTGCACTTAAACCAAAGATGGGCGACTCATTATCACCTGTCGGGTATTGCAGATGTCGAGCACAGCCGGAGCTTTGCTATCCCGCCAAGAAGACTTTGTCGATTTCTAGCACCGCGGGTCTTAGTGGTTTCCAGAAAGATCGATTCAAGGGCACGGCATTCCGATGCGGTCGTCAGAAACATCTCCCGCGACATGCGGCTTCGTTGCGGGCGGTCACCCATGATCTGAAAAATAACATGCCCTATTTCGGCAATGCATCTGGATTCATCCAAAACATCTCCCAGACATGGCCGTCCAAATCCGCCAAGTTTCGGTTGTACATAAAACCTAGATCCTGCTTTGGATTGATGTCGGCAGTGCCCCCGTTCTGGGTAGCAACGAGATTCATTTCATCGACGGCCTCGCGCGTTTCGCAGGAGAGGGCAAGCATGACCTCGCTCGAGGTCGCGGGCGGAATCGGGCGGCTTGTAAATGTCTTCCACTTGTCGTGGGTTAGTAGCATCACAAATATCGAATCACTCCATACCATGCACGCGGCAGTTTCATCCGTGAATTGCATGTTAATCGCAAATCCAAGCGCTTCGTAAAAAGCAATCGAAGCGGTCAGATTGGAAACAGGTAGGTTTATGAAGATCGTCTTGCTCATTTAGTCTTCCCATGGATTGGTCGTTCGAGATTTGTTCGTGAAACAGTCGTACAACAGTACGTAAAATCGACATCGCGTTCAGATTTTCGATAGTTTCGTCTCTCGGCCGGTCCACCGCCCCCAATCTACTCTTCTGGGAGCACTCAGTCCTTTGGTCCGCCGGACAACAAGCGCGCGGCGGGGTGAGTCAACACGGGTACCCAAACGATCGACGGTTGGAGTCTGTCCAGGACTACGGAGTTACGCATTCCATTTTAGTCCCTATGCCATAGCAGATGCCCAGCTGTGGTGTTCGCCTAGATCCTAGACTCCTTCACCGAAGCGGAGCGCCAATGCAGTAGCTACCACTACGAAGAGGGGCGTCGCATCACGGGAGAAACCCTTGGCAATAGCCCAGCCGTTCAAGGATGGGGATGCGCTGCAGCTGTAACCAAAAAACTATTTGATTCTTTGCCCAACAATCGCGATCCCTTGGTCGGACCGCGTTTCCCAGAATAAATAGACTTTAGGGCTGGTTCCAGTAGCTCCAATGACCACAGGATAACTGGCGTTCTCGCTGACCCGTTCTTCTTCGGTGCTGCCTGGTTTCATCAGAACAAGGTCTCCTTCCCGTTTGCTAGTCCAAACGGAGTAGAAGCCATCGTCGCTGCTCGCGATCCATGGCTGCTCACCTTGTCCTAGCAAGGACTCTGTGTTGGGCTTCGCCGGTGCAAATAGGACACTGCGGTCGCGACGCCAAACGGTTGCGAGGTTTCGATCCTTATCGAGGGCCAACATGCCTCCATCCATCGGGCAAGCGTTAAGCTGCCACGGGACCTGTCCCAACCGGACAGCCTTGCCAAAGGATTCGCCTTGATCATGCGAAGAGACCAAATACATATCGCGATTCCCCTTGAGCGAATTGCGAAAGAGTATGTGAATCGCGTTGTCGCTCACAGCGATAGAAGGGTGACAACATTCGCAGATGCTTCGATCGGGCGATTGATAGACCAACTTGTTCTTGCTCCAAGTCTCGCCATGATCCTCCGACTTGGAAGCGAATAATTGTGTTCCCTTCTCTCGAAGATCCAGCCAAACGCACCACAATGTACCGCTATCCGAAGCGGCCATCGCGTGCAGCCCCTCCCGTGCAGACGCTTCGACGTCATTCGCTTTGACCGGTCCTACCCAACTCTTCCCATTGTCTAGAGAGCGATAGGCGAGGAGATCACCATCTCGACCCTTCCCCACAGCGCCGCCGATTGCGGTGATCGTAATCGCGCGTCCCGTATGGGCGATGCGGGGGCCACGTCGCATACCGAGTGACATGTTTGGGATAAAAAATGCCTTTTTCGCGACAGGTTTTGTTTGCTCATCCATTACGCAGTGATAGACATGCTCCCCGACGCCAAAAGCAACGTGAACGGACTCGTCCGATGCGATGCAGGCCTGCGGTTGCTTTGGCGCATTGGCATCTTTTCCGAGCATGATCGTTATTGGCTCAGCTCCCAACGACGTTGTCGAGATCGCGAGGGAAAGTGTAACGAGCAAGCATTTGATCATGATAAAATCGTGAAAGGTGAGGAGCGATGGCTGGGTGAAGAAGCCATGCTCGAAGCAATGTTTTACTCCGAGCTGGAATCGGTGAGCGTTCGTAGCAAGATTGGCTTTATACCTTTTTTTTGTCGTACTCCCCAACCATCTGCGACACCATTGTGTTGCTTGGCGATCTTCGCAAGCCTTCCCTCCATCGTGTTGATGTTATCCAATGTCGGTACAAGGTCCGCTTGAACGTAAACGTCGTATCCACCCATCGCGTCATTGGGTTCAATCGAAACTGCTTGGAAGGACTGTTGTCTGGCCTCGCTCGCCATCTTCTGCGCATCTGCTTTCGAATGAAAGTGATGGCAAAAATCGACTGGAACAATTGAATTCCTATTCATTCCAGCGTTGGCCATTCGTTCCAGCGCGTCTCGGTTCGCATGGCTTCGATCCATTCCTGCGTCCTGCGATTTTGTCACGGCAAATCCTGCTCGCTCTATGGCCCAGCGAAGCACCAAGAATAGGACTGTAGTGACAGCGACCATCGTCGCGAAAAAGACCATACCGGCAACTAGGTTCACTCCATTGCGTCGGACCATGGCAAAGGAGGCGAGAAAAGCTGCCCCACCGCCGGCTCCCAGCGAAGCCAAGCTTACGCACCAGCCGGTCATGGTAAAGCGGCTGAAATCGATATCAAGCTCGTTGATCGTCGATCCGATTCTTTCTGCGATGTCTGGTTTGGTGCTCATGTGCGGCCGTTTGGTTTTGGTGTTATGACGGACGAAAGCTACTGACCTGCATGCAGAAGCAGTGTATCAAACCTTTTGAGTGACTTGGATCGCAGCCACTCAGGACGACTTGTACTGCGCCGTCTTGGCTAGGGGGCGGGGGAAACGAGACTGTTTGAACACGTAATGACCTGGGACGTGCTCCGTGCATCCGGGAACCAGCAAAGAATGTAGGAATTGCGACCGTCGGTCAGCGGGATTTGAACCGGTTTGCTGCTTCCGACAGGTCTTCCTCGCATCAGCGGCGTCAGCTCAACAAAGGCAGTCCCTTTGGGGGCCTCGACTCGAAGGACTTGGATCGCATTGGGCAATAGACCCCAGCATCGAGTATCGGCACCCTCGGTGGCTTCCCAAGCAATCCCAGCTAGGTCCATCCCGACGGACGTGAGTCCTTCGGTGTTCATCGATTGCTTGGCCGCAGCGACGGTCGCTTTCTTGATCACACGTCTTGCGACGGCCCTGGCGACGATGGTGTTGCGCGTCGCCTTGTACGACTCCAGGGCTAATTCCTCCACATCCGCAATGCAATGCGTTTCACCGATCTTAGCGCCATTGACGCTTACCCCCACGGAAGAGACATCGGAAGTAGGGATCGCGATGTCGGGGATTTTGATCGGCGCGATCGTCGGAGGGACTTTGTAAGGGCCCGCGGCAGATACGATACGATCTGCGATGAGCAATGCGTCGCTCGTAGGCTGCTCGCTCACCTCGACTTTGTAAGGACCTCTTCCAACCATCGCAAAAACGTAAATCACTCCATGCCCCGGCCGAGAGTGAACGCCGCCTCTAGCCCGATTTAAATCCCATTGGAGGGGCAGGCAATCGGGCATCAAGCCGGACGCGATTTCGTAGTTTCGAACCGCATCGTCATAGTCCCGGAGTGTCGCTTCGCGAAGCATGCCGCGAAGATAGAAGCCCATGGGGAGGGGGCGATAGGGCAGCGGCTTCGACGGGTCGATCTCCCCGATTCGAATAGCGATTTCCTCGTGCTTCTGCTGCAGTTGCAGCGTGTAGCTCTCGGCGTCCGTCCCATCGTGCAAAAGATTGCTCAGGGCAAGAAATGCACGAATAAGGATCTTCTCATAATCTTCTCCCCCGTACGATCGAACTTGATCGTCCGTCCACATCGAGACAGTCTTCTCGGTTATGGATTCCGACTCAAGTTCTTCGAATCGATCTCTCGCGATCTTCAATCGCTTTTCGGCCTCTCGCGGCCTTCCGCTCAGCAAATCGACGACCGCCAGATCCAGGTTTACGACATCCTTGTCGTGACGGCTCTTCTCGAGTTTGGCGAGCGAAGTGCGGCACTCCTCGAGTCGACCGTCATAGAAAAGGGTTCTGGGGGTAGCGAGCCTCTTGGCGTGAGTGGAGCAACCAGGTGTTAGGTAGACAAGCAACAAGAGCGACCAACAAATCGATCTTCGAAAGCTTCGTTGTCTTGGCACTGGCTGCCGTCGCTTCATGCCGATCTCAACGCTTGAATGGGTTGTAGTTCCACACTTTGCCCATGGCGCTCTTGTGATAGCCTTTGCGAACCTCTGCAGTCTGCTTGTCTGCGAATCCTGTATGAACGTTGACCAATTCCAAAGTCAAATCGTAGTCACGCTGAGTCGAACTGTTTCTCGTCGTGGTACCGCTGGTCAAAACGGCGTAGAGCAGATAATCGATTGGTGCACCCTGACGTTCCAGGACTGCAGTAAAGAGTCGCATGTTATCCGGGATCATCAAGGAGTCGGGGCGAAGGCGTGTTTCGTACAGGGCGGCGTCCACCATGCGACGACTGATGGATCGAAAGGAGTTTGCTTCGAGTAATCGCGAGTCGATCTGCTGGTAGAGTTGGTCTTTGAAATCGCCAATATCTTCCGAGCTTTTGTTTTCGATGCCTACGAAGCAAATCGTCTTAGGTAGGGGCTCGCCATCGGGACCTACCGGTGTTTCCGCTGTGACAATCTGCTGACGAGCAAGCAGTTTCGCGACCGCTTCGTCGACCAAGGGATCGAAGACCTCAGCACCTGCCTCGTGGCTGCCGACTAGATTCGGTGCATCCGGCTTGATGACATGGCCGTACTGGTAGCCCTTGCATCCCGATGACACGGACACCATCAACGTTCCTAAACCGGCCAACCATTCACGACGATCCATGGGATTCCTTTCCCCTCTGCTGTTTAGAGTTCGGAACGATAGCGATTTTCCGCCCGGGAGGAAATATCGGAAGCTTCAGTTGGGAAGGTTTATGCCGACGATGCCAAAACTCCTTATTCGTTGGGGAACGCCGCGTGCACAACCCCTATGCTCGCAATCTTCCCACCGAGTTTGCGTCGCTTTAGCTATCTTTCTTCGCTTCCTTTGATGGGAGAGCGAGCTCGCCACCGACATAGCTTTGTGCGGGGGGAGATGGAGTGTCGCTCCCCCTCTCGGCTTGAAACGGCGGTCTTCAACGATTGCCGACAAGCGGGGAAGCTTGAAAACCACGGAGAGGTTTGCTGTGAAGTCCCTTGGCCCCTCCTGAGTAGCTGCGGCGCTCCCATAACCATGCTATCGAACTTCTTACAAAAGCCGACCGGCACGGCTGCTATTCTTGTCGCGGCTATCGGCGGCCCCTATGCTGCGTTCGAAACGGATGTGGGAACGGCGGCGCGCAAGATCCTCATGGGGGGCAGTTCTGCTGCTCCGGGTGATGCGGACAACTCGCCAGGATCTGCTTCCGTTTGGCCCGCTCCCCCCACGGCGTCCATGCCCGTTCCTGGGTACATGAATCAGCCCACTGCTTCATCTCCCGTGCCTCCGTCGACTTCGTATCCTTTCTCCAACTACCCTCCCCCTCCTTCCGCGAATTACCCTTCCACCGGTTCTCCTTATATGGATCCACAGGCCGGGGTGGCTGGAATGACGCCTGGGATGGGTGGACCCGCGATGGGGGGGTATCCCGTTGGGGCAGGCAACGCGCAGAGTGTTTATCCAGTCGTCAGTTATCCTGGCCCGCCCGCGCCAGGGGCTCCGGTATTGGAGTCTCGGCAAGGCCCCGCTGGGCTAGTCCCCGGTAGCACCAATCAGCTTTGGGACTACACGCTCGGTGTGCCGCATCTGCAGCAGTTGCAGCAACAGCCCGGGGCGATTGGAGGAGGGGAAGTTCACGATTTGCGTGAAGTGCTCCGATTCGATATCCAACCTGGGTGGCTTCCACAGCGATTCTCACGCGTTTCGACGGTACTTTCCAACGTTCAAATGGACGGTCTGCGCGTCCCGTTGATTACAGGAACAAGGTCATCGGATTTGGCCGGAACACTCACTTACTATTTCGATGCTTCCCAGTCGCTGCGAAGGATCAATTTGCACGGATTGACGGGTGATCCCTCCGCGTTGGCGCAGCTGATGATGCAATTCTACGGCCTGCAACCCGAGGCATCGCTCGGTGGTCAACTCTTCACCACGCGTTGGAATAATCGAGTTACCAACGTGCTTCATATCGCGCCAGCACCGATCATGTATGCGGGAGCAGACCATTCGAAGTACATCGTTTTCCTCGAGCTCAATCAAGCCAATGCGAGTTATGCACTGAGCGAGGAGGCGAGTGGGTTTTTGAAGAACTCGCAAGCGGCCCAGCGCTGGTAAGCTTGATCGGGCACGGAGGGTGCAATGTGGGTTCTGCAAGGTATAATCCTGTGAACTCCCTTAGGCCTTGAACCCGGATGAGCTCGTAGCGAAGAGCTTGTTGTTGAAAGCACCACGATGGCAATCGCGTTTGAATTTCTACGAAGTCTCCCTCTTTGCGGATGTCTGCTCTTTGCAGGTTTTCTGAGCTGCGCCCAAAGCCCTAAGAGAGGGGGGACGCCATCGGTCAAGGCGGAGGTGGTCCAAGTTTACCCCCATGACGCAGATGCGTTTACCCAAGGGCTCGTCTTTCACGACGGAGGCTTTATCGAAGGGACTGGACAGCGCGGCAGTTCGACCCTTCGCAAGGTTTCTCTGGAAGATGGCAAGGTTTTGCTTAGCGTCTCTCTAGATGCTCGCTACTTCGGAGAAGGGGTAACGATCCTCGGTAATTCCATCTACCAAATTACTTGGCAGGAACACACCGGATTCGTTTACGACTTGGCGACGATGCAGTACCAACGCAGTTTTCAGTACATTCAAGAAGGCTGGGGGCTTACCGATAACGAAGAGCATCTGATCATGAGCGATGGCACAGCCGTGCTACGCTTCGTCGATCCCAAAACATTTCGAGAGGTGCGAAAGCTCCAAGTCAAAGACCGTAACGCACGGATCAAGAATCTGAACGAATTGGAATGGGTGAACGGGGAGATCTGGGCCAATATCTGGTACGAAGATCGCATCGCTCGCATTTCTCCGAAAGACGGTTCCGTTCTAGGATGGATCGACGCTTCACACATTTACCCCCAATCGGGGCGAGACCGAGAAGCCGTCATGAATGGAATCGCATACGATGCGGAATCGAAGCGAATCTTCATCACGGGAAAGAATTGGCCGAATCTTTACGAGATCCGCCTGCCTGAATAACCACCCTTTTTAGATCGCTCTGGAATCGACGTGGCGTTTTGGCTATCGTCCGATCCATGATATGGGAACTCAACTTCACCAGGCGAGCAACAGGCGAGGCCCGGGGTGTTTACAGCCTGGCCGTGGTCTTCTTCCTTTTTCAATTGGTAGGGTGCGGGGTTCTTCGCCCCGATCCTATCGTTCGGCATCGCAACAATCTGCCATCGGATCTCATCGCCGATGAGGAACCCATGCTCGAACGAGGAAAGAAGCGGCCAATTATCGACGCATTTGGTTGGGTCTGGGGAATCCCATCCAAGATTCTATTCTGGAATCGACGCATCGAGTCCCATTCGATCTCGCCAGAGACCGAATTGCTCCTACAGGACTACTTGATCGAAAACGATTTGGTCGATGTCAAAGTTCGGCTTAATCAATACCGACCGCTCGATGACTGGAGGCGACTTACCCGTAACAAGTCTGTCGCTTGGCCTTGGCGATACACGTTTGGTGCCGTGGCCACGTTGGGTGAGACCGTAATTCCTGGTCGGTTGTTTGGTGGAGACCACTACAATCCTTACACCGCGACGATTCACCTTTACAGCGATGTCCCTGCGATTGCCTACCACGAGGGAGCGCATGCAAAGGACTTCTCGAATCGCGAGTATCCGGGAACCTACGCTGCGTTGTACGTATTGCCGATCGTCCCATTGTGGCACGAGAGGACCGCGACCAACGATGTATTGGCGTATGTTCGAGACCGAGGAGACCCACAGTCGCAGCGGGAAGCCATGCATGTCTTGTATCCGGCGTATGGGACGTATGTCGGAAACGCGGCGGGTACGCTTCTGCCGACCGCTTCGACCCCGCTGTATCTCGCTTCCGTTATCGCCGGCCACGTCGCCGCCCGACGCGAGGCCCCCTAGCGCCGTCCCTTTAGACGCTCCTCGGCTCTGGACCATTCTCCGAGCGGCGCATTGGTTCTAGCGGCTCTCCGAGCGGTGCGTCCGCCCCGTCCTCACCACTCGAAAGCCCCAAAGAGAAAGATTATTTCTCGGACGCCAGCTCATCCCGGGAGACGAAGTCGGGACGGGCTCGCGTGTTGAGGGCCTCCCAAGGTTTCGGATAGTAGTAGAGGGGAACATAGCGACCGCAGTGATTGGCGTAGTTGCCGTTCTCTTTGTTGATCTTCCAAGCCATCGCTTCCTGACTGGTTGGCTCGACGATGTGTGCGATGTGCCCGCCAACGTAGCGCGGTCGATTGTAAGTCGCTCGGTATTCCGGCCAAGCGTTCCAAACGCGATGAGAGAAGATGTCCTTCCGCTGCATTGCTGGATCCAGATAAGTTCCAGATAGAAAGTCCCCAGCAACGGCTGGCGAGACGATTCCGCTCATCAAAAGAGCTCCCAATACGAATCCTACCGGTCCTCGCCATTGCATCGCTCAGCTCCTTGCTTGCAAATTTCTCAACGCGCCATCCTTGGTCTTCCCTGCGCGAGTCATTCTCTTTATCGCCTCGCCGCTTCCTTGCGCTTGGAGCAGCCCTCGCTAATTGTTCAGATCCGAAATGCAGTCATTGCGATTGTACGGTTCATTCCGAAAGAAACGGATGTGACGTCGCGGAGCATTGGGCTCCCATCTAGGCGATCCGTTTGAAGTCAGTCGTTCGTGCCAGGCGGCCGTTTCGAGCGTTTCAAGCGATGGTGAGACTCGTTTCGGCCCAGCATTCCCCACCTCAGCGGTTCGTCTTGCTCGTACCGTTTGCCCAGCGTTAGGGCGGTCGCTGCCTTGGAGAGTTCGAAGCCAAGATAGAACGAGTGAGAAACATCCACGTTCCGAGACTCCGGTAACTGCATCAACTCCTCCATGATCTGGTAGGGATCCGTTCCTTTCAGATGGACACCTGCACTGAGCAAGTGGATCTCGCTTTCGCTTAAGAGTATTCGGTAGTTATTGTCCTTTAGCGATTTGCCGAGCTGCGTGATCGATTCTGTGCTGTACGGGACCGCGCGAGGATCGCGGAGGATAACGAGTCGATCGTCCAGATGTTTTGGAGGGACTCGATGACGGATCGCGTAGTGAGCAAGTCTCCTCGCAATATCGCATTCTCGCACGCTCGTTTTGGCCCAAGAGATCACCTGCGTTGTGAGGACGCTGCGAATCTGCAATTCCTCACAGATCCCCATGAGGACCAAGTTGATCGGGGCGCTATCTGCATCCGTCAACTCCGTGACATTTCCAATTCCCATCATCATCGGGGCATCGGGAAACTCTTTTCGCGTTTCGATGTAACGTCCAATGGCTTGTGTAAAACCACAACCGATCGGTTCGAGAATCGGGTCCAACCGAAACGGAATGTTTTTGGCGGTTAAGGCTTCTACTACGCGCGACAAGCTGCCCAGGTAGTCGCTGCCTAGTTCGGGGACCACGACCACTTCGGTACCCCAGTCGCCAGCAAACTGAACATTCGATTCATTGACCGATAGAACCAAGCTGGCTCCGGCCCGCGTCGCAGTTTCTGCTTCCCAGGGATCGAAAGTATCGACGGACAGTTCGATACCCGACTCGCGCAGCGTGCGAACGGCTGACCCGATCTCTTGCCATCGCTTCCCCGGTTCACATCCCAGATCGATCCGATTCGCTCCCTCGGATACCAACTGTTTCGCCTGGTGGAGCAAGTCCTCGATGGGGAACCGAGATGCGTAGTTGATTTCGGCGATGATTTCTACGGAGTAGGAGCCGTAGTCGTCTCCTCGGAATCGTTGGCTACCGAAAAGGATGGGCAGATCTCGAACGTCTTTCGGTCCGCAATCGATGGTTACGTCGCGTTGAATCGCGCGACGAATCTCTTCGATGCCTTCATGCAGATATCCTGGCAGGATCACTCGATCACATCGCTCAGGGATGCGCATGTGACGCAACAACCACTTGGGGGTCATCAACGCTGCGACGGTAATCGGCAAAACGTCGATCGTAAAATCGAAGCCATGTTTCGGAGCGATCTGCGCGACGATCTCTCGAAGCGATGGCTCCGCAAGCTTGCCCGTTACAAAGTGGATCGATGTCGTTTCATTCATTCGCTTTTGCGCAAACCCTCTTGACCGACTTAGATAGATACTAGATTATGATGGTAACGAGAAGCACAATGAACTCGTAGTCATGATGACGCGATTCGTGGCCGGTGCTTCTCGTTTTTTTTTTGTAGTGCAAGCAACTCTCTGATGCAGATCCTTTTCGAACATCCTTGGTTTCTGGTTATCAACAAACCAGTCGATCTGCTCTCGCAAGCCATCGATGGGATCGATTCGGTCGAGACCGAGTTGATCACGCAGCTTGCTTCCCTCGCTTCCGGTGATTCGAAGCCCTTCGTCGGTCTGCCCCATCGTCTCGATCGGGTCACTACTGGAGTGATGGTTATCGCCCGCAACCAAAAATCTCTTCGGCTTCTGTGCGACCAGTTTGCGTCGAGAAAGGTCGTCAAGCGTTATCATGCGATCGTCGAGAATCCATTGTTTCCTGGCGGAAACGCATTGCCAGACAGTGTGAACCCAGAACCCATACGATGGGAGGACTGGATTCGAAAAATTCCGGATGTTGCGAAAGCGGAAATTTGCGATCGAGAGACCGAAGGAGCCCGGATGGCGGTCATGCACGTTCGATGGATCAAGGAATGTCGATTGCCAGGGCTCGATATTCCGCTCACCTGGGTCGAGGTAGAGCTTGAGACAGGTAGAATGCACCAGATTCGACTACAATGCGCCCATCACGGTCATCCAATCGTTGGCGACGCGTTGTACGGTAGCAGGAGCGAATGGGAGAGCGGCGAATTTAGGCAGTCCCCTATCGCCTTGCATGCGCGCTCGATCGAGTTTTTTCACCCGCAAACAGCCGAACGATTGGTTTTCGAGGCCCCTTACCCACCAACTTGGGATCGTTGTATCGAGGTCGATTGAGAATGTTGGAGCGAAAGAGTCTCACTTGGCCCATATCGCTTGCGATCGTCATGATCGTGTTGATCGTCGGACTCACCGTGGGTTGGGTCCTGGTCAATGTCTTTGGCGCCATCACGAATCAATCAGGTTCGGCCCTTTATTGGACCTTGTTGACGGTCGGGTCGATCATGTTCGCGCTGGTTTTAACCGGTGTGATCCTCTATCTGGTTTGGAGTATTCAGCAGGTTGACCTCAATCGCCGGCAAAGCAATTTCCTCGATGCGGTTACCCACGAATTGAAGAGCCCGATCGCTTCGCTGAAGCTTTTTCTGCAAACATTGAATCGACACGACGTTCGTCCCGAGCAACGGCGTGAGTTTTACCGATCGATGATGGACGACGTAGAACGACTCGATCGCTTGATCACGCAACTGCTCGATGTGGCCAAACTAGATCACGACTCCAATGAACCGCAGCAATCGGATTGGGTCTCCCTGCCGGCCATCGTCCAATCGACCGCATCGAAACTCCAAGAACAATATCGTCTCTCACCGGATGCCTTGACCCTCGAAGTGGATGAGTGCGAAATTTGGGGCAAGCAGGTCGATGTGGAGATCTTGATTCGCAATCTCCTCGATAACGCAATCAAGTACGCTGGAACTCCACCCTCGGTTTCGCTTCAAGCGACGGTCTCCAACGATGAGTCGGAACTGCGGATCGTCTTCCAAGACAATGGCAACGGAATACCTCGCCATCTTCGTCGCGCCATTTTTCGACGCTTCTACCGAGTTGGTAACGAGCTCGAACGAACCAAACCGGGAACGGGGTTGGGTTTGTTCATTGTCCGAGACATCATCAAGCGATTGGGTGGTACAATTCGAGTCGAAGAGCCGGCCAAAGCCAATGGAGCCCGATTCGTCGTGCTTCTGCCCCAAGTCCGTCGATCTTCGACCCAAAGCGATTCCCCTTCCCACCCCATCTCCCCCACATCGTGAGTCTCCCAATGACGTTTCGAATTCTTTCGTGCCCCCCTGTTGCTCTTATTGTCGCGGCAATGATTGTTGTCTCGTTTACCCACAGCGCCGCAGCGCAGTCCGCGTCGGTAATGAAGATCGGGGTTATCGGTCTCGATACGTCGCATGCCAATGCGTTTGCGAATATCTTCAATGCCGAAAATGCGACCGGCGATTTCGCTCAGCAGCAAATCACCCATGCCTTTCCAGGCGGTAGCGAAGATATCGAAAGCAGTCGTTCACGCGTGGAAGGCTACACCGATAGCTTTCGCAAAAAAGGAATCACGATTGTGGATTCCGTCGACGAACTGGTAAAGCAGGTCGACGCGGTCATTGTCCACTCCCTCGACGGCCGCAAACACTTGGCCCAAGTCATTCCGGCTTTCCAAGCCAAGAAGCCCGTCTTCATCGATAAGCCACTGGCCGGAACTCTCGCGGAAGCAATTGCCATCAAGATGATCGCGGAAAAATATTCTGCCCGATGGTTCACCAGCTCGTCCCTTCGTTACTCTGCAGGAACAATTCAATATCGCGAAGAGGATGCGAAGCGAAAGTCAGTTCGTGGTGCCATCGCTTGGTCCCCCTGTTCGCTTGAGAAAACTCACCCAGATCTCTACTGGTATGGCGTCCATGGCGTTGAAACCCTTTACACGGTGATGGGCAAAGGGTGCAAACAAGTCAGTCGTGTCTCCGTGGAGGGAACCGATGTCGCTCTGGGACTTTGGAGCGATGGCCGCGTCGGAGAGTTTCGAGGCATTCGAGATGGAAAGGCGGATTACGGATTCTTGGTTTTCGGCCAGCACGCTATCGAGATGGGAGGCAAGTACGATGGCTATGCACCTCTCGTCGATCGCGTTGCCAGTTTCTTCAAAGGGGAATACGAAGGAGTCGAAGTCGACGAATCGATCGAGATGTTCACGTTTATGGAAGCAGCCGACGAGTCGAAGCGTCAAGGAGGCAAACCCATTCTCTTGGCCGACGTGATCGCCAAAGCTACCAAAGAAGCGGAACAGCTTGTAAAGAAGCATCTCCCGCCATCACCCTAACCCTCCGAGAGGTAAATGGGATTGTGACCCGCTCGAGGGCAATGGCGAAGCGAAGTGAGTCCCACTCCGTTGCCGGATCGATCGACGACCTCGGGTGTTGAGGCTATTGGGAGAGGATCGTGCCGGACGCGTACAGCAGATCCGTTTGTGCATTATGCCAATCCAGCCAGCGCTCGATTTCGCCTCGCTCGCTGGCGAGCCGCTCCAGTCTCGCCTCAGATTGACTTGCCAGATTCCCAGCGACTTCTTCGCCTAGTTGGATCAACTCTTGCAACCTTCGCTCCCATGATTGCGTCAAGCGCTTTGCGTTCGCCCAACGAAGCGCTGCGGCCCGTTTTGCTTCGTAGGCGACTTCTACTTCGATGGTGATCTGTTTCAATCGTTCCTGGATAAGCGTCTCGAGCCAACGGCTCCGATTTCGAATGGCTTGCTCTACTTCTCCGCGCAGAACGGTGCGCCGGATCTTCTTCATCCAAGTAGCACCCGAGGGAAATGCGATGGGGGTCCCAAGCAAGGCTCCAGCCAAACTATCCCAAACCTCTAAATGATCTTCATCTACGGAGCGCCGCAGCCGCTTCAGCAGCAACAACTCGTGACGGGAATTCATGGCGAGGTGGAGATACTCGCAGACGTCTTGATCGCTCGGTGCCAGTTCGGGTTCGATCTGCGGGAGGTAGCTGCATGCCCACTCCGACCCGATCAGCCCGGAGAGTTGAATACGAAGCTGAGATTGTCTCGATCGATTCTCCAACATTCGATCCTCCCAGTCGCGGGAGAGTCTATCGATCAGCCCGGCATCGGGAATGGAGATCCCCTGAGCGATTAGCTTGGCCTGAATCGTCTGTTGGATTTGTAATTCCGCTTGAGTACGTCCTAAGAGATCGTCGGCGCGGAAGGTGGCAGCCAGGGCATGGTGGAGCTTTAGCGCATTGCGTGCCGCTTCTTCCTTCAACCGCTGAGAAGCCGCGCAGCGCACTTCCCAAAGAGTCGCGCGGACCGCTTCGTCGTGGCATTGAGACGTAGGGTCTTCGCTCGCATGGTTTTGAAGCAGTAGTTTCGCTGGGTTGCAGTTTTCAGCTGCCATCACCGCCACTTGATGCGCCGAGAGGACACGGGCCGATGCCGCCGTCGTGGGCAAAAGTAAATCGGTGGCAGGCTCGATGCTTGGAGAGGAAGAGTTTTCCTTTCCCTGGACAAAGCGAAAGTGGCAGGGTGCAATCGCGAGCAAACCCAGAAATAGACCGGCGCATCGGCGCAGGAGGAGACGGTCGAGCTGAACTCGTTCCTCCCTGTTGTTCGGTACCGATGCAGGTATTGGCAACTTCATCATCCTGGTAACTTGTAACGACCGTCCGAATGCAAGCTCTTATCCGGAGTGAGACGCTTTCATCGAAAAGATCGATTCTTCTAGGCAGGCTTGTCCACCAAGAACAAATCCATGACCGTCGTGCGTCCTAGGTAATCTGTAACGGGCGAGACGTTGCGGGTTGGCCAAGGAGTACTGGCCAACAGGGGACCCGTCCGATCGAGGATGCGAGGAAACGAGGAAAGATGCTCGACGGGACTCAAGCGAACTGGAAGTGGAAAATCCTGTACAATCAGACTCCTACTTCCTCATCAGTGCCCTTTGTTTCTCGCGTGCTTTCCATGCCCAGCAAAATCATCGCAATTATTTTCTTTTGGGGGATCGCATGGACTTGCTCGCTCTCACAACTCACCTTGAGTCAGTCGGTCAGCATTGATCAATTGAGCCGCGGAAAGTTTCTAACGTTTTCCAACCGCCGTACTGGAGAGACCGGCGATTTGGATGCGGAGATCATGGTCGAAACGGCTCACGCGATGAAAGGGCACCATCGATTCCATTTTCGAATCACCCCGTCCAAGCTTGGACGATTTCCCACCTCCCAGAATCTGGTATTGCGAATCTCGACCTTCGACTACAACTCGAGTGGAAGTACCGGTTGCTTGGTCCCCATTTCCATTGTCGGAGGAGAGTTCTCAGCTCGGTCCAGCGTCTTGTTCAAGATAGACGGCCCGAACAGCTACTTGCGAATCTCGGGGACCTTGAATGGACGTCCATTGCCGGGTTTCTCCGCCTACGTCTTCGGTGATCAGAGGCAATGGTATAGTGGAGACCAGAAGATATTCTTGAATCTGATCTCCGGGGCGACGAGCAGTCTCTCCGGGCCCCGTCGGATTGCGTACCAAGAGCTTGAAAAGCTCAATCGCCAAACAGAAGTTGGAAATTGGTATCGCGCCGATCAGCTGATCTCCCAAACGGAATACGGCTACGGAATGGTCGAGCGATTGCCAAAGAATTGGTTGGAGCTTTCGCACTTTGGGGCGATCCAAATCGACGGCAAAGACTTTCTTCAATTGCCGGACGATTCCCATCGAGTGTTGATGCAGTATGTTCAGGCCGGTGGCCAACTGAACATTCAACGAGCGGACCAACCGGTTCGAATATGGGCCAAGCTTTGCGAAGGGGGAATGCTTCGTTACGAGTCGCTGACTCGGAAAGAGAGTTCAAAGGCTGCGCGGAATCTAAATGACCCTTCCATGGATGTAGTATCGGGGCCTCGAAAATCCGATTTCATTTACCAAAACGGAGACCTGCTACCTGGAACCGTGTGGGATACCTTTTGTGAGCTCTTAATCGACGAAGAGATCGAAGTGATCACCGGTGTTTATCGCGCGCGAGGAACAGGTGGGATGGGGGGCTCAAATCCGTTGGCCTATCCGCTCCAATCCCTTCTGGAGGAGAATGGAAAAGAAGTGCTCTTGGGATTGCTGGATCAACAGCTCTTGTTCGCCCATGTATGGAGCGAACAGTTCATCCAGTGGAATCGATTGTCGTTCGATGAAGCGGTCGCGAACGATGCAGTGCTGGAATCCAAAATTGCTCAATCCACACCCACAGAGGCGTACGAAGCCGCTTTGGGCTTGGGACTCGTTCGTGTTTCATACGACCGAACGCTCAAAGATCAGTTTCCCCTGGAGTCCGGAATCACGAATGCGTCCCTTCGATTCCTCGGAGGGTTCGGCGCGGGCTATTGGGATTGGCTCATTCCCAGTGTTGGCAAGACACCTGTTTGGAGCTTTCTCTTGTTCGTGGTTGTCTTCGTCGGGCTTGTTGCGCCGGCGTTGATTGTTTGGACCAATCGCACAGGTCGCCGCGTTTGGCTCATTCTGTGGATGCCCTGTTTGGCATTCTGCGCGACCACGGCCCTGTTCGCTTTCGGATTCATCAAGGACGGCTTTACATCGGTTTCGAGAATACGGTCCCTTACCATGGTGGATCGCGACGGCAATGGCATGGTTTGGTCTCGGCAGTCGTACTTTTCAGCCTATCTTCCGTCGGACGGAATTCGATTCGGCAAAGAAACGATGGTGACCCGTGTGTGGGCCACGAGCGAAAACACAACCTATCAACAATGGATGCGCGAAGAAGGCGAAGAAACCGTGTACTCCGGATTGCTTCCAGCTCGAATTCAATCGCAATACTTGATCACGCATCCCGTATCGGAACTTCAGGTCGTGCAGAAACGCCGCCCCTTGTCACCCGATGCCGCGGCTCCTGCCGTAATCAATCGAGGTACTTCCAAGTGGCTGCTAGGACTCTTTGTCGACACGCAAGGCGCTCACTACATCATTGAAAACATCGAGCCCAAGCAGGAAGCCGAGTTGGTTCCGATCGAATCGGAAGATGCATTCAAGAGACTCATGTCTTTCTACAACCAGAATCCGCTGCGTGCCCCTGCCGATGCTCCCATGGAGAATCAACGATCCCTCAGCGACTCTTTTTGGGGCCGCTACTACTACGCTAGTATCGATGCAGAGGATGCGACGGTGGAAGAAAAAGCATGGCGAGCATTACTTGGTGATCCGTTGCTTCGCCTCCCTTCGACGATGTCACCACCGGAAGGGACCTATATTCTTTTCACGGCGCAGGCCCCCCATGTCGAGAAATGCCTGCCGGATGCGTCCGAGTCAGCCAGTCTCCATGCCATCTCGGGCTATTGGTAAACCGGCTTGAAAACCTTCGTCGTTACGATCGCACGATTTCGACTTTGCCATGATGATCGCAGTGGCCGTTGTGCGGATGGTGCAGGTGGCCATCGACCAAGTAATCGATGTGATCACCGTGCGGGACCGCTTCATGACCACAACCGGGGCCATGAACGTGGTCCGCAGCGTGTCCGGAACACGTATGTCCGCCTGTGCAGTCGTCTGGATTCGTATCGCTGACCGACAGCGAATGTTCCTCTACGCAGCCTGCACCAGCCGGATGATGAAGATGACCGTCGTGCAAATAGTCTACGTGATCCTCATGCTTGATCGCGGTATGTCCGCATTGAGCACCATGCTGATGATCGTGATTCGCGTGTTGATGACTCATAGCCGTTCTTACTCCTCTGTTGATTCGAGCGTTGGTTCGCTGCCGTGTGCCAATCCATTTTCGATGAGATGCTGAATATGAGCATCCGCTAAGCGATAGAAAATGTGCTTTCCCTGCCGCCGCTGCTTCACGAGCCGTTCCGATTTCAAAAGCTTGAGCCTTTGGGAAACCGCAGGAACATTATCTTTTAAAATCTGCGTCAACTCCGAGACGCACAATTCTCGATTGGCGAGCAAGCAGAGAAGCTTGAGCCGGTTCGGTTCCCCGAGCGCCCGAAAGATCGCCGCTGCTCGCTCGCACAACGCGGCGTCCGCGACTTCGATCGACTCGACCTTCGTGTGCTCGCAGTCCGAATGCGACTCGTTCATATCACCCCTTTCGAAAACAATCAATCGAATGATTGAGTGATATAATGATTGAGTGTTTTCTGGTCGCTGTCAACACCCTTTACCCGAGGACGTCGAATTTTGACTCTTCTCCGCTATCGGCGGGAAGTGAAAGCTCTTGCTGCGGTGAAGGAGATTCGGGGGACTGCTCTGCCGGAGAAGGTGGTTTGGGGTGGCCAGCCATGGGGCCGTCGTATCGTTCGTCGGCGTCGCGGTCTCCTGACTTTTCCGTTTTCCCAACATCGGGGATGGCGGGGGTCGCAGGTGGGTTATTGGATGCTGCCGTACCTCGTGGGTGCTGCAGGGCCTGCTGGGTGGCAGCGGCTGGATTGCTCCAGTTTGCCGGGGAAATTTGCATGGCAAGTTACCTCCCTTTTTGGGAACGCCAAGCGAAATGGTTCTCTCCGACGGGAGGTCATCATTTCAGTTCGATTCAAATCATGGAATGAGTATAGGTCAGGAATTACTGACAGGATGCTACCAAGAGTTCATAAGGGGACCGGAACGGGTGATATTCGGGGCCGACGCCGTCCCGGTCACTTCAATCCGAAGGAGGTTTGCGGAGTCGCTCGGGGCGAGCGGTTGCATCATGGCTCCGACGAGGGTTCTGCGGCTGGCGTTCGCTGTCAGATTCAGATGAAGCTCGCGTCGTAGGTTCACCCATCCACTGCCCCGGACAGAGACCAAGTTTCCATCCAGTTGCAATTCTTGGATTGGGAATCGTTCGCCATCGATGGAAAAGCGAATATCTGCAGCGTCAAATGCTCCTTGCTCGGGACGCACCGCTAGTACTTGAAACAATTTGATCATGGCTGGCAGTTCATAGAGGCTCGCTTCTCTCAGCCACGCATTCCCTTTTCCTTCGATGGAGGACAAGTTGGTTATCGAGCCCTGAACATCGCATTGCACCCAAAGTCGACCGTTCGTTTGAACGTTGGACTCGCCCAAATCGAGCAAACAATCCTTCAAGTGAGAGTCGACGAGCCGCAATCGATAGTGAGCCCGTTTGCCATCCAAGGGTTCGATGCCACTGATGAACATGGTTCCGCTGAGGGTTCGCGCCCTAACATCGAATTCGGATAGATCGAGCGGCGGAAGATCTCGGACGGGAGGAGCGGGTGGGGTGGAGGGAACGGGATCCAGCGGTTCGGCCGAGAGGGAAGCCAATCTGGCCTGGATACGACTTTGCACGCGACTTCGAAAGGACGCTTGCTGTACACTGGAATGGTTGTCTTGCTGTAGGAAAACCGCCGAAGCGACTTGTTCCTGTTGGGGGGATGTCGTCGTTTCGAATGTCGATGGCAACTGAACTTGCTTTTGCCACGCGATCGCGTCGCGGCCAAACATCAGGTCTGTTTGAGTCAATGCAAACGGTCCGATCACGCCAGTGACCGCGACTCCTTTGATGGCGAGTGCATCGAGGTCGAGCTTTCCGAACGCCATAGGACCTGAACTGGTATTCAGTCCATGCAGGGCGATGGCTCCTCGAATTCCGGATGCGATTCCGCCGCCCCCGAGTCGACCGTCTTCGACTTGAAGACTCAGATCCCACGCGCGAACGATGGATTCTTCTTGCGATCGGGGGGATGAGATTTGGGTCGAGCCCATGATGCTGACAGGTCCTCGAAAATCGACTCGCATCAAAGGGTCGCGAAGGTAGACGGGCAGGCATTTCAAAAGGTTTTGGTCCACAATGAATCGAGTGGAGGGGAGCCACGAAACGGTCCCGTCCCACGTTCCGTCCTTGTGCAGTCTGCAATGTCCCTCGGCTTGCAAGCGACTCGCGTCGTGCACTCCCGACAATGACACCACATCCACTTGCCCGGGCCGATACTTAATACAGCAGGAGACATCGTGGATCGAATAAGGCATCGAGGTGGGACGAAAGGAAACGGTCCGACCGACACTCTCGCTCGAGTCTCGCACTTCATTCATTTCGACGCGGATATCCAGAGGCTCGCTGGCAATATCCTTTCGAATTAAGATTTGAACATGGTCCATCGACCCAGTTGGCTGTAGCTGATCCCAAAGACTCTTTACGCTACCTGGTAACGCGGTATGCAATTCTTCATCGAGTTGCACATCGTACGCGTTGAACTCCAGATCCAAGACTTCGATGCCCGTTTCTTTCCCTTGGCATAGTCCGAAGGCTTTGATTCTAGCACCGTCGTTTCGCCCAACAAAATCTCGGAGGATCAACCGTTGGTTGTCGATCGTCGCTTCTCCATGAACGTCGACAATCGGATATTTGAATTGATCGTACTTGATCGAACACTCCGAAAAAGTCAGCTCGATCGACTTAGAAATCACATCGGGATTGTCAGCAGTGCGTTGAAAGCGTCCGTACTTCAGATGAACCGTACCTTGAGGATGCAGTGAATCGACAAAGGTTTGGAAAGGACCCGGCTCTACCCCCCGCGGCGTGAGCGCACGTATCAAATTCTCGTCGATGGCAATTGCACCATCGGCGGCGATTTTGAAATCCATCAACCATCGCGGCTGCGCCTTGACCAATTCCAGGGCTGCCGACACTTTTCGCTCGGCCGCGACGCCCACCAAACTGGGTGCTGACAATACTCCGTCCCGATAAACAAACTCCCCGTATATGCCCGAAATAGGATAGGGGAAATAGTCGGCATTCACGGCTCCATTTTTCGCTTGAACCTGAACTACGGGAGTCCATCTTTCTCCATCAAATCCAACCTCGGCGTGGGCGTCGATCACTCCGCTCGGCCGAATCCTGCGCCAGATTTCTTGCATGCCGGCGGGAAGTGATTGGTACAAACGCTGGTCCAAGTCCAAATCTTCGACGTCGATCAATGCCATGCCAGGCGAGGATTGGGTCAAGCCATTCCAGTCGGCATCGGCGCGAATGACCGCGTTGGAACTGCGTGCCTTCCAATTGCGAGCCTGCAAGTTCCCATTGTCGCACGAAAAATCACCTTGAATTTCGTCTAGTGGGAATGGGATTTTCGTATGGCGCCACCGTCCGTTAGTTACTCCACCTCTCACATGGTAGGACAATCCAGTTGCCGACTTGTTCGCCGCGAATTGCATACTCGTCTCGATGGTGAGGCCATCGACCGGTGCAACCAACTGATGCAAACAACTTGGAAGCTGGGAGGCGAGACTGGGTGAAAACTCGAGTTTTTCAAGACGGCCATCGGTTACCCATTCGGTCTTGGTTTGATTCACCCGAGCGCGAATTCCCAACGATTGAAAGTAGCTGCTTGCAACACTCGCCTCGACGCCTAAAACAATCGGCTGCACCTTGCCATCGAGAACTCGTGGAAGGAGATCGAGTTTGGCCTTGAGATCATGGCAAACGATCTCACGCTCACCCTTTCCGGTCTCGCCACCAATACGAATCAATCCCGATCGCAATTCGACGAGCGGCATATTCTCGGGAATCGGTTTGGCACTGCTGAGTTCTTGGATGCTCCATTGGGTGCTGCTTATGGGCCAAACGCCTATCTCGACCCCGTCAGCGATCACATGATTGACCGCCAGTTGACCTTGCGCGAGCGACACCCAATCGATGGGGCCAATACAAATCAAACGACTGCACCGGAGGACTTCACGAGTTCCATGGGATGTCGGTCGCAGAATTCGAATACCCTCGAGGCGAATCGACTTGCCCGGTTGAAGGGTCGCTCGATCCAATTGCACGACATGCTTGGGAAATTCGGTTTGAAGACGCTTGAGGATCTCGCCGGTCAGCTTCTGGTCGAATCGTTCTACCGCATAGAAATAGCCGAGAAAACAGATGACGAGCAACGCCATCACCCACCAAAGCGCATTTCGAAACCGGCGTTCGCTTTCGCAGCTGCGAGGCGAGACATGCAATTTGGGACTGTCGATCGATTCCGTTGCCTTGTGTGCCATCCTTGGCGAATTTGCTGTCTAAGTGGTTCCCTGCTCTCGATTCCGTCGCGAACGATGCGTCATGATCAGACTCGCCCCGGCTCCCGCCAGTATACAAAGAACCAGGACGGCGGGTTGACGATAGCGAACCGACCCAATAAATACCATGTGAAGTAGCGAAAAATATAGGCACGGTAATAAAAAGATCCAAGCTCCCGCCTGCCGCCTTGTCCCCCACACCCCTACCACCCCGAGGAGTGCAATGGCCAAGTAGATCGCACCTTCCGCTACCTTCACGCTAGTGTTTCCCAACTCGGCTGCAACGGGAATCGGTCTCCACGTTTTCAACAGCTTCACCCCTGCCAATCGCAGCACCTCGCTGGGATTCTCCCAAGCCCACGAGACTGCAGCCTGACGCATGCGACGGTCCGCTCGCCATTCAAACGTGGACTCCAGCTTTTCCCCACGTGCGGTCGCGGCGATATCTTCCTGTTGTTGTGCTAGCAAATGCTCAAGCGTGAATGCCATGCCTTCGTCGCTGCTCCCTGTGGCCCCTTCGTGCCAACCGTCGTAAAGGCTCGCCCCCACCTGGAGGGTAGTTGGAACAAATTTCCCGGTGATTTGATAGTTGCGAATCCACCACGGGGACATGGTGAGAACAATGGCAAACGCCGTGAGCGCCAAACTTCCGAATGCTGCTTTCCAAGACCACGGCGGCTCTCTCGTCATTCGCCAGCCAGCGCCGATCAAGACATAGGCCCCTAGCGCAACCCCCCATAAGCTCCAGCTGGGGCGCGCTAAACAACCAAGCCCTATAGCCGTGCCGGCCACGAGCCCCCACGTGTATTGGGCTTGGAGCGATTCCGACCTTAAGGATCTCCAGGACCCATATAGCGCCAGCAACATCAAGGGGCAAAATACGGCTTCGCTGAGGAGAAAAACACTCATGCCAATGGCTCCCGGATAGATCGTTGCCAGGAGCCCCGCCACGATCCCAGCCACGCTTCCTGCTAGCTCCTTTGCTGTATGCATCACAATTCCGAGCCCGGATAGGCCAATCAGAATGCCGAACGTTCGGGCTAGTAGAATCGAAGCCCAGTCCGGTTGGTCCCCCTCTTCTCCTGTGATCCACACGGCCATGGACAAAAACAGTGGATAAAGAGGAGCTCGAAATATCCGTGCATTCTCGCTGCCGTATTGATAGGGTTTCGCGTGCGCAATTTGTTCGGCGAGAACCCAGTAGGAATGGCTGTCTCCAAATCGAAAGGGACTTGCTTCTCCTTTCGATCCGGATTGCCAAACAATCGCCGCGCTGATGCGCAGCGCAAACGCTGCGACCATTACGCACCAAAACAACCTACGGTATGTGCGGGTGGTCATCATGACGCGTCGTTATGGGAGCAATTCAATCGTCGCACCCTGCGCCCAAGTCGCGACGGATCTCAATTCATCGTACAACGCACTATCCTTGAAGTCCGATTCCCGAACTTTGATCCGGCCTGCCCACACGCCCTCCTCTACCTCTGACTCGTCGATTGCAAACCAGTGCTTTCCGTCGTACGCTTCGAGCCAGCAATCGAGCACTCCGATGAAATTCTCGTCGCTCTCCTCGACTTTGTATCCCAAAGCGAGCCTTGTTGGGATGCCTTGATCCCGCAGGAGGTGCGCTAACAACAAAGCGTGCTCGGTGGTATTGCAGGAAAGGTCGGGTAAAAGCGTTTCGATCGTGCGAATCTGCTGTTCCCCTTTCCATGGCTTGATCGCTGCACGCAAAGCATCTCGCAACGCGATCGCTTTGGCCCGCTCACTCAGCCCGTCGCGCAGCGCGGGGGTAGCGATCGAATTCCGGAATGCTTGCCATCGGTTCGATTTGAAATCAACCCACTTTGTCGCGGCGGTCCATTCCTCGCGAGGACCTTCTTCCGCCTCGATTCCCTCGAGTTGGATCCCCTCTGGAGTACGGTGAAAGGTGACCTGCGCTGAGCGTGCGTCCAACGATTTGATCGACTGATTCGTTTTGCGCGAGAGGGATACAAAGGGATCCTCCTTGTTATGCACGACCCGGAAACTAACCGCCTCAGCCTGAGCCATTTTTTTCTCTACCGGGTTGGTACTTTTCTCGTTCGAACCGATATCGAGAATGGGCACCAAAGCAACGAGCCATTCCGATTGGCGTGTAAAGTCGATCGATTCATTTTCCGTCACTCGGAACACACGAATATCGAGGCCAGGGAAATAGGACTTCATCGGCTCGCCGGATGGATCGGTCCAAAGCGTGGACTTCACTAACTGATCTCCGTCCCGTTGGGTTACAGAAACCTCTTGCAGCTCGATCGATCCCTGAATCATGGTCGGCGAGCGCGAAGATCCTTTGTATTCCAATTCCGCCTCCACCATTCGACCGATCATCGGGTCAAAGTTCTTCACCAATCGAATCTCCGACTGCGACATCGGACGTCGAAGCAGCGATTGTTCGACCGCGAAAGGGCCTCGGAAGTCATCGAGCCAGGTTATGTTGGTGCGGAGCGGCCTGCCGCCGGTATTCATGTCGATTCTCAGCTGATCATCGGCGACAATTCCGGAGAATCGATTATGGACGTCACCGACTTGAAGACTCCCGTCGAGCCGCAATATCTGACCGTTCGGCAGTTCCTGGGTGATGAGTTGCAATCGCTGCAACGATGTTTTTCCCGCGATGGAAACTCGAGATATGCTGTTCATTTCAACGCGGATCACATCTCCATCGAGCCCTCGCGACTTCTGATAAAGCCGGGAAGATGTTCCGACGGGACGCTGTCCTAAGAATGAAAGCTCCCAGATCTCCAAGGGAAGCTTTTTCCAATCGATCCAATTCTCGGACGGATCGTCGATCACCGGTCGAATGGCTTCCACCGGGTCTTTCGCGACACCCCCTTTCAGAATGCTACCACTCTCGGTCGCCGGACGGGGATTGGCTCCGCCCGATGATGTGGGCGGGTTCTTAAACGGAGAGGAGTCGTCGGAATCGGAGTTCTGGGGTGCATCGGGTTGTTTAGTCTGCGGTTCAGGCGGAATCGTTCCCTCGTGAGATGGGGAGGCCGAAGGCTCGGGGCGCTGCACTGCCTTCACTGCGGTCGCAGGATCCAAGGCTTGGTCCGATTGGGAAGGACTGCAGCCTAGCGAGGGGAGTAGACAGGCGAGCGAGAGTACGAAAAGGTAATGGATCGGCGATTTCATAAATGCGATGGGTGCTTCCGCGTGGTGTCGTCGATTCGAATCGTGCTGACGTGGAGAGATCGTTCCGGAGAGGACTTTGTTCCAACATTATGTGCGAAACACGCTCGTGGTCTTGGTGGATGACCTCGCAATTCGAGAGCTTCGCTTGAAACTAATCAGATTGTAACGATTGTGAGGCGCGAAAATCATTGGGATTTCGATTGATTTGGGCTGTGCGTTGGAGGAAGTGACCTAACTTTGGTTGTTCCTCACCGGACGAGGGACGCGATGAATCACTTCGAACCTCGTATCCTTGAGACTCATGATGGGAAACGCTTCCGGCTTTCCTGCCAGCAAATCCAATCCTGCCTGTGAGAGCAACTCCCGCTCCACCCCAACCTCGAGCTTCGCGCAATTGAGCAGCGAAGAACTCGAGGCACACATGGGGGTGTATCGATACGGAGCTTTTGACCTCACCGAGGCTGTTCGCCCAAGTTACGATTTGCAGGTCGTTCCGAAACAAGGGTTTCGGCATGACTCGTATATCGATCCAAAGACGAACCAGCAGGTCCCCGTTTTGATGGCCGCTGCATCTCGCGAGAGACTTTTCGATCTTTTTATTGACTTGATCGATTGCTTGGGAGAAGAAGTCGACGTAGTGCTCGAAACGAGCCACCACGGCGCTTCGGGGGAGCACAATGACTTGTACCGGGAACATATCGATATGCCCGTTCTCAAGAGTATCCTCTATGACCACGAAGACCTCTTGCTCAACGACGGATGCACGGGGATTGCCGTACTAAACCCTCATCGGCAGCAAGAGATTCAATTCGACGAACACAAGATGCTGCTCTGCTATGGCGCTCCTCTCGACCAATTTGAAAAGGTTTTGATCGCGCACGATGTTTATCCAGACGAGTCCATTCGGTTTATCTCCGAAGCGGAACATGTTCATAGCAGCACCGATTCGATGATTCGAGAATTCGACCGTCTGCAAACGGCCCTCGGTATCGACGAAGGTATGATTGACGACGAGAATCTCGAATCGCGTTAATCGTTGAGAGATGGAAAGGGGATGTCATTGGCCTCCCCTCCAACGAATTCATGCTGTGGATTGCGATGCTCAAAGTGGATCACTTTCCATTGGCCCTCGTGCTCCTCCAAATCGAGCAATATCCATCGAGGAGTCTTCGCCTCAAATCCTTGTGATTCGACCTCTACGAACACATTCATTCGCACTTGAGCGGTCAGCGTGGCTCCACGTCTGATCTCGACATTGTGAATCTTGGAAACGCGTGCCACAGAAAAGTGGACCGAATCCAGTCGGTTCAGAGCATTACGAACGGTTTCCGTCGCATTCGGGTGAACGCGTGCTCGGATCTTGGCTACCTCGTTTCCCTGCAACTCGGCTGCTGCGTCTTGCAACATCTCGATCACTCGCTCTCGATCGGTCTGCACGGAATAGCCCAACCAAACGAGAAGAATGGTTAACATTGCAATGCCTGCTGCAATGTTTCTGGCCCAAGGGTTCCCGGTCTGAATCCATGCGTATCCGGCGATGATCGTGAACAACACACCGAACCCAAGAACTAGCAAGGGACTTTCGAATAGTATTTCCGACACGTTTTCTCTCTCATTTCTCGAAGTCTGATTCGGCGCTGTAAAAGTTGTGACCTACGGTTATCTGAATCGATATTACAAACGGATTCGCACGCCTGGATACCCATCACTCATCTAACGTTTGAGTCCACTATGTTGGAAACCCTTCGCCGCTACTGGATTGCCATGCTTGTGTTGGTCATGATCGGCCTGCATGCGAGCATCGTCGGTCTGATTCGCTATCAAGCCTCGATGGCGAAAATCGATGCTTCTTGCGAAGTTGATCTTGGAAGCTATCTAGCCTTCCAGGCAGGTAGACAGGCTCCCATTTCGATGCGCCTTTACGCTATTGTACCGATCAACCACCGGATGAAGAGCCGGCAATTGATCGAACTGAATCAAGCTCAAATTCGACAATCGCTCGAAGAGCACTTGAGACAGATTGACAGCCGCGTCTTGACAGACCCTTACCTCGCAGACTTAAAATCGCAGCTTCTGGATGTCATGGTGCAAACGATTGGAAATTCTTCCATCGACGATTTGGTGATCACCGAATTGCACGAGCCCAAAGGATCTGTGAATCTAGAGTTCGTCTCACGAGGCGCGCCGAATACACCTCGCCAACTGGTTGCCACCCTTCGCGCCCAAAACGGAGAATCGGAGTCCGAAGAACAGGACGAATCTCACGGCGATGGTGATAGCGAAGATCATGGGGAAAGTTCCGATCATGGAGTCGATTCCTCGCATGGGGCTTCGCCATCCTCCGGACACAAAGCATCCAGCCACGCACCCTTAAAGTCCAATAGTCACGGGGCGGCCAAGTCATCGGGTCACGGCGCTGCCAAATCGACTGGCCATGGAGCGTCGAAATCCTCCGGCCATGGAGCAGCAAAAGCATCCAGTCACGGCAGCTCGGGGCACGGTAGCTCTGGACACGGGGCTAGCTCCTCCAAGAAGCCTGCTGCAAAAAGCGGCCACTGATCGCTACAGATGGCACGCTACGGAATGTCACCGACCGTCGGTGTGAACCGACTATTTGGTGTAGTAGGGTGAGATCATAAGATAGGCGATAACCCCGGTCACCGAGACATAGAGCCATATCGGAAATGCCCATTTCGCAACCTGTCGGTGTCTCGCGATCTGCTGCGTGAACGCGAACAAAAACGCGCGCAGAACGAATGGCAATACAACCAAGGATAGGAGGATGTGCGAGATGAGCACCGTGTAGTAAACACCCCTCCAAATACCTTCGCCACCATATCGGGTCGACTCGTTCGACAGATGATAGGTGACGTAGCAAACCAAGAAAACTCCTCCGAGGGAAAATGCCGAGGTCATCATGACCCGATGGGCCCCTATCTTTCCCAGTCGCTGAGCGATAATCCCCCCTACCAGACAGATCGATGTCAAAGTGTTGATGGCACCGATGCAATGAGGCAGGACTTTTGTCCAAGTTCCCAAATCGACTTTCGTTCGGATTCCCAATAGCAACGCGACCATCAAAGGAATAGCAATCGACAGGATGTTGACGATCCAAGTCGTTCTCTTCTCGAGCTGTTGCGTGGCGGGCGAAGAAACTTTCGATTCGTTCATATCGGTTGGACTAAAGGTAGGTACTGCATGGACACGGGAATGCAAGGCTTTAGGAAGCTTCGTCGTTACCCGACGAATCGGTCTCTTCGTTCACTTCTTCGGCGCTTTCTTCGGCTTCGTCCCATTCGGGTTGGGACATTTGATCCGTCGCGATCGCTCTCACTACCATAGTCGCATAGCAACCCTTCGGGAGCTCAAACGAGAGACGCAGTGCGAGCTTTCGGTTATGAAGCTCGTCACTTTCCCACTTGGTTTGAAAACCATGCGGCTTCAACCATGCCTGCCGAATTCCTTTGGAAAAGAAAGTATCTCTCGGATACTTCAATCGCATTTCGCGAATTTCCATTCCAAGCTCAGAAAGGATGGCCTCCAGCGTCGGCAGCGTCGCTGGGTCCCAGTCCTTTTGCCTCGCCGATGGCAGCGGTAGCTCCAAGCGTTGCAGCTCTCGAACCGAACTCGGAATCGGACCGCTCGGCGACGCCACATGGGGAATCGACAGCAACCCGCACTTCGATGGGATCGCAATTCGGCAATCCTCGGGCAAGGCCGCGTCAATCAGTGCGGAGAGCCATCGATTCCAAACCCAGCTCTGAAATGCTGCCAAGTAAATACTTCGCATGTCTTGTCGGATCAATGCAACGGCACGTTTGAAATCGGTTGGGTGATCGCAAAGATACGTCACCACGCTCCGTCGATGCGACCGATCCAACACCTGCTTGAGATGGATCCATTCTCCCCAGTGCGTACGCATCAATTCCTTTTGCTCGCGCTCTCTCCCTCGGTCGTGTGGATTCTCCTCCGCCATCGCGAGAAAGAGCGTCCGCTCGTAATCCCCTTTGCACCAAGATGCACCGATGAGGTCACCGGAAAAGCCGATCGAACCGAATCGCTGATCATCGAAGTAATTCACGACGCCAAAATGACCAACGGTGTCGCATCGCCGTTCGATGACCCCATGCTCTTCGTGTGTCAAATTGCGAAGGCAGATTTCAAATCGATTGGCCTGGATATCTCTCGCATGGTAGGGATGAGGGATCTGGCCTAGATAGTCGAGGCGGTAAGAGCGGTCTTCATGATTGAGACTCGGCCCCTTGTGGATGGTCAAATACTGAGACGTTACTGCATGCCGATCCTTGAGACCACCGTAACTCAAACTGTGGCGAGGCAGATTCCAGTCTCGCAGAATCGCGCTGACCGCCTCGGGGGTTCCGATTCCGCGCTTTTCCAGTCGATAAAACGCGAATGCACCTCGAGAAGGACGCACGTTTGTCATCTCTTCTACCTGGAAATCATCCGGTTGGCTTTTAAGCTTCATTGCAATTTAGGATTGGTGCTTCCGAAACAATTCGATCTCGTAAGGGCCAAGAAACATCAGCAATAAAGCTTGATCCCCCGCATAGTTTCGGAAAACCTCTTGCAAATATCGGTGCTCTCCCGGCCAAGGATATGCAAATACTAATGAAAAGTCATCGCATTGTAAGTCAAGCTCGTCATATGCCGACGGAACTTGATGAAATAACGAGGCATGATTGGCTTGATGGCCCGCCAATCGCTCCGCACCGCGTGGCAAGAAATTACCACAGACGATCTGAGCTTTCATGTCCGTTTTGCGAAGGAAGGCTACCGCCTGCTGCACCAAAAATGGCTCTGCCTCGATCCCGACCGATTCCCAACCGAGATAGGACGCGAGCCCCGTTACCACTCCAAATCCACATCCCCATTCGACGAATGTATTGCCCGTCGCCAACCTTTGCTCGGTCACCGCGGACAAGGACCTCCAAACGTCCCGAAAGTCACAAGCGACGTACTGCTCAATAGGCTTCTGATGCCATTGATCCCAATATCGCTGCAACATCGAGTCGGCCTCTGCAAGCATCGCAGAGACGTCATTCGGAATCTCCCCTTCGCTATCCCAATCCAAATCCAGTCGCTCCAGCCTCCCCGAGTTTCGATTCAATGGGCCTCGTTTCATTCTGCCTCCAAGCCGATGTGGGTGGATATGGAACCTTTAAGGTGTCGCGGGGGTCGCCCCTTCCGGTAATTCCTGGTGCTCCCCATGCCCTCGCTTGGCCCCACGTCCTGATTTCACTCCGCGAACAACCAACTTCAACTCCGACGTCCCCTTTTCAGGGACTTGGATACTCAATCCTGACGTAGCATAACTGGCATGCACCGGATTGACGACTCCTTCCGTACTCGGCTTGAATCCAGGCACATCCTCGGTCATGACAAACTGTACCACCACACAGCGATGCTCCCCTACCGCCGCGCCGTCCGATTCCTCAAACGTTCCTAACGCAAACGTGCCGTCCGCTCGAATCGATCCTCGAGCTTGAACTCCCTCCCATTCCGAATGCTTGGTCTCAATGGTCCCTACCTTGACGGGTGTGCCATCTTCGAAGACGACGATTCCGCTCGCTGGTGCAATCGTAGGACCTCGATCGCAACCCGCGATCCAGCTCGTAGACCATACGACCATCGCAATGATCCTCCACCTTCCCCTGGAAGACAAATGAGGTTCAATCTGCATATTCGTGCGCCTGACCATCTTTGCGATTCGAAAGCATTCCCAGGGTGTCGGTGTCAATACTGCTGCTAACCGATCGAACACTGCCATCGGCAAAGGAGAAGTTGCAGACGCCGGTGTGCCAGCTTCCCCATCGCACCAAGTCGTCCGCCTCGCCCCGCAAGTTTCTGGCAATAGGCATGGTGGGACCTCCAATACGACCCGTATTGAAAACATGATCTCCATTGAAGATGAACGCATCAAACGGAGCTTGCTTCAGTCGTCCAATCGGTACGTGCATCTCCCCCGCTAGGATCGTGTTGCTTAATCCGTCCGTAACCATGGCCTGCGTGACCCGATCCTCAAAAGTCCTAGGCATCCCATCGGAACAACGCGCTCGGGCGGAGATGATAATCCCCGTCCCATTCCCGCCGTAAAGAAAATCCGTGGGCAAACCGCTGTTGCCTGGAGAAAGATCCCCGTGGTTCCCTCCATAATCTCCGACCGCTCCGGATAAATTCGTATCGGTACTACCTATGGGAATCCAACACCCACAGGGAATGCGAATCCATTGAGTTCCTCCCCCTACAATCAATCCGTTTCCCGTTGCATCGCCCGCGGTTCTCCGCGATGGACAACAGAATGTCGGTAACGTCGTGACCCGTATCTTTTCGGGATGGTCAGCATAGGGAATCGCGTAATCCCACTCACTTTCCAAATTGCCCGCCTCCAGGTAAGGCATGATCCGAACTAACCAAGTCGTCTCCTTTCCGCCACAGCTAAACGCCGGCGAGTCCCCGGGCCGGGGCTGATATCGAGCGGGAGGGTACGATTTGCGGGTGTCGTGAAACATCTCAACCCCCAAGACAATCTGATGCAGATTGTTCTTGCAATGCATGGCCCTCGCTGCTTCGCGCGCGGCCTGAACTGCAGGCAAAAGCAATCCGACCAACAATCCAATGACTGCGATCACCACGAGAAGCTCTACGAGCGTGAAGCCAAACCTGTCCGTCTTAGAAGTGTTCATGGACTATACGAACGAAGATCTCGAGCAATGGGGCGGTATCAAGAGAGGACCCTCCACTATAGTTCGATTTCAATGGGCCTTCAAAGGAATCCGTCCTTGCAGTGGCGGAAATTTGTCGTACTTAGATCGCGTTTTCGGTGTTGCGTTATGGAGAATTCCCCTGCCGGTACACCTCGAAACCATGCTCGGAAGCGACCCGCCGAAAACCCCACTTCACCAGTTCTTCACGCAGTCGAGCGGTCTCTTCTCGCGTCTGCTGAAACTCTTCGTTTCTATCCAGAAAAACCAAGTCATACGCCAACACGGGATCCCGCAAGTCGGAAAAGTGCTCCGCCAAGTCCTTTCGACGCTGCCAGAATTGCCCCACCGTTTCCAAATCCCGGCACCCTACAAAGTGCATGGCGACCCTCCCTGTAGCCAATACCCGAAGCTCCCCGGATGCTCGCAAGGATTCGATCTGCGCCAGAGCCCATTCCGAATCTTCCCCACCTCGTTGCCTCAAGCTTGCATCCTCTTGACCATATGTCCGTGCTTGCACGTCCAACAAAGTCTGCTGACTCCATGGCAACTGACCGAAATAAAACGAGAGAACCATCGCCGATACGGTTGCACCTGTCGCCCACCCCGTCGCCTCTCCGGTCGCTCGAGAATCGGGGGCACCTGCGATCGATCCGAAATAAAGTAGGGGCAGCATACAGGCTGTGTATTGGAAAGCAATCGACTGCGCGGGCTGATGCTCCCATACGAGCAACACGAGAAACGGTGGCGCCATCGCCAACCACGTCCACGGAGCTCGCCATCCATTTCCGATCAAGCCGGGTAGCAACCAAATAGCGAGGAACGGCAAATTGCGAGGGCGTCCCAACAACCCAAAAAACTCGGACGGCTTCCATAACGGAGATAACAAAATCTCAAACGTCGTACCACCCAATCGCGCGAAGCGTGCCGATTGAAACGGAGCAAGACCGCTCCAACGATAAACCCCTAAGAAGCAGACGACGGTCACAAGCCAAACGCATCCCCACTGCCAAGCACGAATCTGATCGACATCTTTCTGCCGATCAAACAAAGAGGCCCGCCCCCAAAGAGCTCGCAGTCCCATCGCAGCAGCAAAACATCCGACAACCACGATCACCCCTTCTTCAAAGCTGCACGCGACGATCGCACATAAGATCGCCCCCATCCGTGAAAAGGAAGATTTGGCCGATGGCTGCAAAAGGAGCAGCATCGATCCCAACAAAAAGGGAATCGCGAATACGATTGGATGCCAACTGTACGTGTAGGCCAAATTCATTTGCCCTACGCTTGGATGCAGCATCCAAGCGACGCTCCAAATCGCGCTTACTCCTCGAGTCCCTCCTATCCGCCTCGCCATGCCATAAATCAACCATCCAGAAACGGCGAATGCCAACGGTTGTGCGACGAAAAAGATGCGGATATCGGGAACGATCCACCAAACAGGAACAAAGAGCAATAACCCTGGATTGAAATGGTCCCAGAATGGAGGCAACACAGGCGACTCTAACAAAAACCCGCGGCCCTCGGCCGTATTGGCCACTCGCTGCGCAAAGTGACCACCGTCATTGAAGCCCAACAGAAAAGATTGATACGCCGCTTCCGATTGCCAGCTCCACCACAAACAAAGCGCCATGGGAAACCCAAGGGCTGCGTACCTCCATGCGCGATGATTCCAACCCGTTCCGCCAGCAGGCGCCTCGGATGCCTGACTCCGAACTGGGTGTCCTTCGCCGAGGAGAATACACCAAGCCAATCCGGTCCATCCACTGAACCAAATGGGCTCCCAGATCGTCGCAGGAAAAACCTCCGGTGCAATACTTCGTAATATGGACAAAAACGAGGGAGTGCTCGCAAGCAATAGAATCCGATCCGACCGAGTGAACGATTGTTGACTCTCTCTCGTACCTCTCCCCACTCGATCCGCCAAGACGTAGTAGCCAACCGCCAGGAGTACGCTTCCGGCCAAACCAAGGACTGATGCGCCAAACGGTTCGAGAAGCGATGGAAGTGTCGCAATTGTGCTGTAGGAATAGACGAGATGAATACGCCCCATCTGACTGGCTGCAGTCCACAACCATAACGCGACAATCGCAAACCGAATGGCTGCGAACCGGGGCTTGCGAGGACGAGAAAATCCTCCACTGTTCTCTGGGGGAGTTATAGAACGGTGAGGTTGCGATGTCCCAGTTTGTTTCTTAGGCACGAGCGATTCATCCATCAAGAGTTCACCATCAATCGGCTCTATCCTACACTCCATAATCGCGATCGAGAATGGTTATGATTCAAGGTGACCGATAAGGATTCCGGTCCTCGACTGGAGGAAGTTGCGCGCCACGGCGCCACGGCGCAAAGGCGGTAAGAGTGGGGTGTGGGAGGGAGGTAGGGGATGGAATTGATCAATATTCATTTGGGACTGCCATCGGATCAATTGGCGAAGCCCCTCATTCTCCATCATACCCCACTGTTTTCTCTTATTGCCTTCCCTTTGCGATCGTAGCGCCTTGGCGAGAAACTTCTTGTTTTAAGACTGGAGGAAGTTGCGCGCCACGGCGCAAAGGCGCAAAGGCGGTAAGAGTGAGAGGTAGGGATGGAATCGATAAATGTTCGTTTGGGACTGCCATCGGATCACTTTGCGAAGCCCCTCAATCTCCATCATCCTCCACTGTTTTCTCTTATTGCCTTCCCTTTGCGATCGTAGCGCCTTGGCGAGAAACTTCTTGGATTGAGACTGGGAGGAAGTTGCGCGCCACGGCGCAAAGGCGCAAAGGCGGTAAGAGTGGGATGTAGGGATGGAATCGATCAATGTTCGTTTGGGACTGCCATCGGATCGCTTGGCGAAGCCCCTGACTCTCCATCATCCCCCACTGTTTTCTCTTATTGCCTTCCCTTTGCGATCGTAGCGCCTTGGCGAGAAACTTCTTGCTTTGAGACTGGAGGAAGTTGCGCGCCACGGCGCAAAGGCGGTAAGAGTGAGAGGTAGGGATGGAATCGATCAATGTTCGTTTGGGACTGCCATCGGATCAATTGGCGAAGCCCCTCATTCTCCATCATACCCCACTGTTTTCTCTTATTGCCTTCCCTTTGCGATCGTTGCGCCTTGGCGAGAAACTCCTTGGTTTGAGTCTGGGAGGAAGTTGCGCGCCACGGCGCAAAGGCGGTAAGAGTGGGGAGGAGAGTGAGCAAACTGCGCCGAGCCATTGTGAATCGGCAGTTAGGCAAGTAAGCATGCATTAGTTGACCGGAATCAATTGCAATGCGTCGAGGATGACAAATCCCGTGGTGCCCCTACAGCGAATCGATATCGTAGTTTCCTTATCGTTCATCAATTGAACCTTCCCCAACGGTGCGAAAGACTGTCCCGCGGGAAGTGGACGAGTTTGATCAACCTCGAATTCGATTCGACTGGTGCCATTCTCGACTGTCACGTGCACATTGCGAGCTCGGGTTGGGTGGGGGGAATATGCCATCAACAACTGATATTCACCGGATCTCGGAACACGACATTGGAAGCTCGCAGTCGATGCATTCTCATCCTCTGCTGCAGAGTCCACGCTGCCACTGAAAATGTATCCCTTTTGTACATAGGGTTTGAAATTCGTTGAGTGTGACCAATCGCCAGTAAGTGTCGCCTGCGAATCATCGAGCACGATTCCCAAAAGATCGCTTGCAGCGATGGAGTTTCCTTTAGGTACTGTGTCAGAGTCTTTAGGCAAGGAAAGAACTTGCTTCTGAGCCAGCAGTCGCTCCCGTAGTTTCGCATAGTCTAAGTCCTGCACTATCGATTCCTGCTTGGCCGCTAACGCGGCCGCCACGCCAGCCCCTTGTCCGATGACCATCCAAGTGCCTTCAATTCGCAAGGAAGACATGCCGACATGCGTGCACGACAACGCGACCGGAACCAGCAGATTGCTGCATTGCTCCGGCTTTGGCAAGATCGAGCGGTAAGGAACGTGGTAGGCGTACCCCTGTCCAGGAACCCGCCTAACAGGAAAGATCGTCCCTTCATTGACAACACCTCCCCCCTCAAGTGCTAAACGCTGGCAATCGTGGGAGTCGATCGGGAACGAAGAAACCGCGATGGGATCTTCCTTCTCAGGAGAATCCAGGATGTCTTTCTGACTAATGACGTAGAGCCCCTTCATGCGCCGAGATTCTCGAACATAGAGTGCGGGGGGAAAATGGCCATACTCAGCAAACTCATCTCGGCAGAAGCCAAGCCCTACGAATCGGTTTCGGATCGACGATGGTACCGAAGGATCCTGGGTTAGAAAGTGGATGAACTCTAGCGTGAACTGCTTGTGTTCTTCCCAGATCTTTCTTCGGCCGGCTTCATCCGCCGAATGCCAGTCGTCCCCCCCACCGATCAACCCGATTGAAAACTGCCCACCGATCGAGTTATTGCCGTCAAGCTTCTCGCCCGGTAACGCGTACAAATCAAAGCCCAGGCGTTTTTCTCCCGCCTGGATCGCGCGGCGCACAATCTCGAATCGCGCCGGATCGTAATGCGCGGGCTTGGGAATGGGAACAAAGTTGTCTCGATTCTTGGTAAGGCACAATCGAAAACTGTACGTCATCACATGGCTGTCCCCCAACGATTCTTCTGCCGTATTCTTGGTCGTGATCAAAGGCAAAAGCTTTCCGTCCTTGTCGAAGCCATCGATCTCCATGCGCTTCTTCGGATATTGTTTGCCGGCGAAGGATTCACAGTATGCGTCGCGGTCCTCGCGACCGATGGTCCAGTCGACTCCGGCGGCTGCCATCAAGTCACCTTCGTAAGTGCCGTCGACAAACACTTTGGCCGTGAACGTCCCGTCCTTGGTTTCCAAAGCAGTGATTTGCGATCCAAGTTTCGTAACTCTCTTGAGATATCGTTTCGTCAGGACCTTTACACCCGCCTCATCCAGCATCTGCAAGGTGACTCGCTTTGCAACATGCGGTTCGAAGGTCCAAAGCGATTGATCCTTTAAGGCAGGATTGTAAGGTGCCTTGAGTCCACGATCGGTGTAGTCTTTGACGATGCGAGTGTGCCACTCGTCGAAAAGACCCATTAACGTACTGCGCACCATTTGGTTGGAATCGCAGTGGCTTAAGCCTCCGGTGCTCATCGCACCCACATGATCGGTCGGTTCGAGCAAGATGACCGATGCTCCTTCGCGCGCGGCAGCAATCGCGGCGCAAACCCCACCCGGCGTCGCACCATATACGATGACATCTGCGTTGTTATCTGCCTTACCAGTGGGACTGAGGATCGCGAACCACACCATTGCCAGTAGGCAGCTCAAACACTTCAACGGTAACTGCATGGTTTCTGAAGCCCTTTCGCCGTTTACATCCACGACCAGCCCTGACCGTCGATCGAATATATGCATCGTAAAAAGGTGAATTGTAACCTCAAGCGAAACGGGATTGTCGGCGAGCTGTTTCATTTGAACCCCGGTGGATGGTCGATAATGGCTTTTGTATAAGAATGGTGGCCTTTGAGCCAATCACTCCAAGAAAGTTACAATCTCGAGCGGCGAAGAATTGCTGGGCAAAGCAGTTATTTGCGAATACATCGGTTCAGGCGATGGTTCTCTTTCGATTGCCCTCGCTAACGCCAAGATAAAACTCGAGATCGCAAGAATCCCTGGGATGGCAGAGTAACCTGCCGGAGGATAGTAAAGGACCATCTCGGAGGGATCACTACCATATTGAGCGATTTGTGCATTCCAGAGTGACGACGTGATGGCATAGCCTGCAGCTGCAGTTACCGTGAACAACAAGGCGGCAAAGAAGCGATGTCCTGCAACGATGAAGGCTGATGCAAGACCGACCGATGTTGTGAGGAGAGTACAGATCGGAAGCGAGATGAAAACTGCCTGCTGCCCATAAGAGAGAAATGGTTGCGTCACAATTCCGTAGGTATTCAGTGCGAAAGCAAGAACTAGGTAGCCGATAAATCCTACAATTCCGAAAATCAAAGGGAGCACGATAAACGCAACAGGGCTGATCCGATCGTACTCTGCAAGGTGCTCTTGCGCTACCGACCCTGTCGTCACATATTCTCTAGGAGGCGAGTATGGATTCGCAGATCGCATTGAGTTCCTCTGGGAAACTTGACCGGAGTTTCAGCGGTGAGATTTCGATCCGTTGACCTAGGGAAGACATGATCGAAACCGCTTGATCGAATTCTCGTTCGTTACATAAATCCGACCTTGCAAATACAAATATATCAGCGGATTGGGGTTGTGGGTCGCGCCAGCCACGCGTCCGTACCGCGATGCGACAACGCAGATGGGAGGACTCTCATTGGACCACTCTCCTGCCGTATCGATCTTGTCTGGTTCGAAATCAAATCGGATTCGCACCTGTGTTTGAAGATCGTTGACGTTGAATGCTCGCGGAAATGTCGCTTGCTGTGCATCCGCATAGCGAATCAGGTCGTCCCAGTCCTTTGGCCACGATCCACAATCATCCAAGTAAAAAACGAGCAGATCCCCAGCATCCTGAACGCGATAGCCGTTCGAAGCCATATTCTCGACTCTCCCGAGGAACTCCATGCCTGCTATTATCAAAAGGGCAATGGCGGCCACTACGAATAACAACATGCGCACGGAGAGTTGGTATCGGGCCATTTGGAGCGTTTGTCCCTGTGAAGCTGAAAACGCGGATGTTGCGTCTGCTTCAGCGCGATGGATGTTCGAACCTCTGAATCCTGTTTATTTTCCAACTGATCTTACGGTCTTTCCAATGGAGGCATTGGAAGACGAATGGATACGGCCACACTTACTCTATCCAATCAGCGGTTTTGTCGCTACGACCATATAGCGCTTCGTTCGCGTGGATGGCAGTGCATTCGTGGCCTCCATAAATCCCACGTGTTCAATTTGAAATCCGCACTGTTCAAGCAGATAGGGGACAGCCGCTATCGTTCTGCAAGCCGATAGAGGTAGCGAATCGACCATTCCATCCCATCTGCCAGTCCAAGCATCTCGATCGAAAAGGCCATCCATCACAACAACTTTCCCGCCTGGTCGAAGCCACCACTGCCAGCTGCGGAAAGCGGCCAAGGGATCGAAAAGGCAATTCGTAAGAAGACGCGAAACAATCAAATCGAACGATTCTGGGTCGAAATGCGACTTGTCATCCTCATGATCACAGAACCCCTGAACGGTGGTAACGTCGCACAATTCAGGTTTAGACTTCAGCAATCGTGCCATCGGAACGCAGGGTTCCAGTGCCGTGATACGCAGTTCAGGAATCCGAACCAACGCAAGACACATGCCGCCCGTTCCACTTCCTGCATCGAGCACCTTCATGTTTTTGGAAAATGTCACCAAGGCTTTAAGGTCAGCGACACAAGCGTTGTGATCCGTGTCCGTCATGCTCGCGATCCACGAATCGTACTTGGCCGCCTCCGTGTCGTCGTATGTCGCCAGATAACGATTTCGAGATTCTTCCTGTGTACAACGGTAGTTCAACGTTGCATTCCTATCGGTTGACGATCGGGTTTGTTCGGCACCAGTATCAATTCCTAGAGGAAGAGCCTACGCGCGGAAAGGAAAGGATCATTTGCAATGACCAATATACCCGCTCATGGCTTCCGAGGTAAAAGCACTCCACAGCGTTCGGTTCTCTTCTTTGCGCCGTAGCGCCTTGGCGAGAAATTCTTTACTAGGCTGGATCCGAAGAGAGTGGCGCGCCAAGGCGCCAAGCTCGCCAGGGATTGAATTGGAACCCTGCGGAGGATCGCGGAGTTGGTACCGAGTCGTAGTCGATAGTGCTTGCCTTCCAACGCGTTAGCTGAATGCCCGCCTCCACTTGCGTTCGATTCTCTTCTTTGCGCCCTTGCGCCTTGGCGAGAAATTCTTTACTGGCCTGGAACTGAAGAGAGTGGCGCGCCAAGGCGCCACGCTCGCCAGGGAATGAGTTGGAACTCTGAGGAAGATCGCGGAGTTAGTAACGAGTCGTAGACGATAGTGCTTGCCTTCCAACGCGTTAGCTGAATGCTCGCCTCCACTTGCGTTCGATTCTCTTCTTTGCGCCGTAGCGCCTTGGCGAGAAATTCTTCACTGGCCTGGAACTGAAGAGAGTGGCGCGCCAAGGCGCCACGCTCGCCAGGGAATGAGTTGGAACTCTGAGGAAGATCGCGGAGTTAGTAACGAGTCGTAGACGATAGTGCTTGCCTTCCAACGCGTTAGCTGAATGCCCGCCTCCACTTGCGTTCGGTTCTCTTCTTTGCGCCCTTGCGCCTTGGCGAGAAATTCTTTACTGGCCTGGAACTGAAGAGAGTGGCGCGCCAAGGCGCCAAGCTCGCCAGGGAATGAGTTGGAACTCTGAGGAAGATCGCGGAGTTAGTAACGAGTCGTAGACGATAGTGCTTGCCTTCCAACGCGTTAGCTGAATGCTCGCCTCCACTTGCGTTCGATTCTCTTCTTTGCGCCGTAGCGCCTTGGCGAGAAATTCTTCACTGGCCCGGTTCCGAAGAGAGTGGCGCGCCAAGGCGCCAAGTTCGCCAAGGATTGAGTTGGGACTCTGCGGAGGACCGCGGAGTTGGTACCGAGCTGTAGACGATAGTGCATGCCTTCCAACGCGTTAGCTGAATGCTCGCCTCCACTTGCGTTCGATTCTCTTCTTTGCGCCGTAGCGCCTTGGCGAGAAATTCTTCACTGGCCTGGATCCGAAGAGAGTGGCGCGCCAAGGCGCCAAGCTCGCCAAGGATTGATTTGGAACTCTGAGGAGGAGCGCGGAGTTGGTACCGAGCTGTAGACGATAGTGCTTGCCTTCCAACGCGTTAGCTGAATGCTCGCCTCCACTTGCGTTCGATACTCTTCTTTGCGCCGTAGCGCCTTGGCGAGAAATTCTTCACTGGCCTGGATCCGAGTATAGTTACGATGATGTCGCTTCAGAAATCCCCGACGATGTCGCCGGAGTCATGGGTGGCGAGTGAACGCCACGTGGATATGTCGATACCATCGGAGACAAAATGGATGGAGGCATCAAGCATCCCCACGTTGACGCCGCCACGATGCCCGCTTCTTGCGGATATGATGGCGCCTTCAATCAGAAAATCGCGTCCGCTGCGCACTGAGATACAGTCAACGTCCTTTGAATTGGGTGAACGGCTATGATTGTATGCGGATTCATATACAGTCACATCCCACCAGTTGGGCCAAATACTTCTAAATACATATCCAGCGTTGAACGATCCCTCGCAATAAGTCGACATCTCCGAAAAACTGTCCGCCGCGTCCGTGAGCGCTAGTGAACTTGACCTCGATAAATCCTCCTCAATCGGGATTCGCTCCGAAATCGCTGCAGTGTAGCTCAGCCCGTCACTCACGCCGGATAGTAGTAATTCGGGGTGGTGATTTCTTCTGAAAATGATATTTGTGACATCCTTAGGCTTTTTGAAATCGAAACTTGTATCAACGCCAAAACTTAAGCGTGTACTTTGGCGATGACTTTCGTTGGAAGGGCAGCGAAGATTTGGCGGTGGGTATGATTCAGGATCACCCGTCTTGGGATCGACCCAAACTCTTTGCCCTCGGGACCAAAGCGGTATCCCCTGCTCGATTGCCATCATCGCCAATGGACCAGCACTCATTTTTTCTTGGCCAGGCCAAGCGGGATTGATCTCCACACAGGACCATCTTGGGATCTTGCCAGAGTTGCGATGAATGACGTCGACAAGCGACAGCATATTTTGTCGCATGGTATTCTGGCATTGGAGTCTGCGAGACGATTCACGCGCCGCGCTAACACCCATCAACACCAGACCGCTTAACAGACAAAGGAGGGCGATGCAAACTAATATCTCCAGCATCGACAAACCTCTTCTCGGATATCTACTCATCGAAGCCATTGGCTTCCTCCATGTGAATGCCATCCACAATGTTTGCATTAAAACCACTCATCCTCGTCGGTACCACACATCCCATTGCAATTCCAAAGCTCGATGGAGCGAACGCTTGGGAAAAATTACCCTCGTGGGTTCGGTGAGAAGCGCAAAACGAACGAAAAGATCTTGGGTGGGAGAAGTTGGAGATCTTCATTTCCTTAACCTCCAGAATACCAGGGCAGAAGCAATGAAAATCGCCGTGACAAGCGAAATGTACAAAGGGACCCGCGATGCGCTCTGACCTGAACGCAAGTCGATGGGTGAATCGCTGAGCACAAGCCCCTTTCCTGTCCAGAGTTTCCCGAGGCGAGCTCTCGACACATTCTTCAAATCCCCCAAAGGATCGAACAAAGAAGCTACCTGTTGATTCATCGTCGTGCACAAAGCAAAATGCCCAGGATCTCCATCATGGGCGATATGGAGAATCGCTAAACGGTTTGCGGTTAATGTCTCGAGTTGATCACTACCGCCATTCAGCAACGCAGTAAAGAGGCCATTCTTTTGCGCCAATGCATCTAGCTCCGTCAAGGAGTAGCCACCTTTCGGCGATTTTCCCAGCAGCTGTTGGAACTGTTTGAACGAGCGCGGGGTTTCCGCAGGCTTCATAACACGTAACGCGAGATAAAGACACTCGGAACCACGAGTATCAGCAAACGCATTTGGGTTCGTGTACAAACTCAGAGCGATCACGACGATGAATGGGCAAACTCGCGTGAACAACGACGTCATTTCGCGGTAGCCTTGTCTATTATGATTTGCGCTTCGTCACGCTTTAGCAAATGCTCTATCCTCCCCTGCTCGCCGCCCACATAGCGATTCATGGTTAGCCCTTTCTTCTTTAAGGGATCATCGGCGATCCGTGTTCCTTCAGGTAGTGACAAATCATCAAGAGAAAATTTACAAGAAATATCTTTTACATCGTGGGAGAAGCTGTTGATTGTCCATGTAATGGATGGCTGATCGCCTACGGTTACTTTCCCGGTTCGAGGGTACCAACGACCGTCGCGATTAGCCCAGCTGTATTCTTTGGTAACAGGGAGTCCTGAGCCGCCGCCCATATGTGACTTGGAAACAAGACTCGTCGATTTTTCGACCTCAATGTACCGTGTTTTGAACGCGATTGGCTTTTCGGACAACGATACCTCTGTGATCCGGACTCGCGACTGATCCGATGCTGGGCTAATCGTCTTTTGTGGAGATTCTAGGTCAATAAGATACGAAAGCTTGAGCTTTTCACTGCTTGATTTTATGTAAAAGGAATTCCATGAATTTGGAAATAATGCTTGGTATCTCTCGCTAACCGTTGGTTTAGGGTATTCGTCAATGGTAACTAAGTATTTAACTGGGTAGTGGTATATTAGATTTGTTCCGTCGTAGATAATCGTGACAGTAGGGTCGACGCCATGGTGTGCGATAAGCTTTTTGGCAATATCGCTATCTGGAGTATCCTCAAATTTGGTCTGTTTGCTTTTTATGAGCCACTTCGTGTCTCTTGCCATGAGCGTGACTTCGAATTGAACATCCCCTTGCTCAACGACAGCCCCCAACTTGTACTCGGGTAGTTCAGCTACCTTCTGCATTGACTTTCCACTCCATCCCTCATTCTCGCCTGCATAAATGGGGGTAGTGAATTGGGTCAATAGCACGAAGGAAAGAACGGAGACAACAGGTCTTGAGAAGGCTGATTTGGAAGTCATGGTTGCTTCGTTTCTAATTGAGGTGAATGCCGCTCGCCGCTCAAACGCGGTGCGACTCAGAGCATCGCGTGATACCAGAAGAGATTGCACGTGATGCTCCAGGTCCAAGTCCAGTGACATAGCCCCCATCTCCGGCGTTGAACTGGTACGGAAGGATGCTTGCAATGGGGCGATTGCAAGACGTACCAGGATGGCAATTTTTTTCCGAGCGTCGATTGTTGAGCATGGTTGACGCCCAGTGTAGCGGCGACTCAGCGATGACTTACATCAAAAAAGGTAGTGGAATGCGGCCTGCGATGTCAACGATTTGGCTGCATTACGCGGATCTTTTTCTCGTCGTTGTTTACTTCCTTTTTTCGGCACTTTTTTGTCGTGTTCGCCTGTCAGTTATCGGTTGGGCGGTATTGGGCGCGAAACACGCAAGTCCTGTAGGTGGGTAATGGGGAGTCGCACCAAATTGCGATCTTTGATGACGCAAGCCCCTAAGTTGGGTTGAACGAATCAAATGCGTCGTCACTCTCTGTACTCCTTGGGCACTAATGCTTGCTCGGAAAGTACCAACAGGAAGATCATGTCGATCAAAGGACGAGCAAGCGGCGTTCGAAATGTCGCGAACTTCAACAGAGCCACCTTGTTCTACTGGATGGACTAGATCTTTACCCAAGCTAACGCAGGATGGACCGGAATCTATCCCTGCGTCAAGGCTTTACTTGGTGCGGTCCCGGCCATTCCTTCGGGAGTTGAAGGGACCAAACTTCACTGCTCAGAGGTTGGGCATGACCACCTGCAACCCAAAGTTTGTCCTGAAATACAAACGCTGAATGTTCGTGACGGGCTTTCCAAGACTCAGGTGCAACGAGCTGTCGCCAGTCTTTGCCGTCTTTCGAAAACCAAACATCCCCCCAATTCTTGCTCGGGTTATTAGACCATCCGCCGAGCACCCATAAATGATCGCGATAGACGGCGGTGGAAAACCAAAGTCGCGGAGACCACGGCGCGGCGTTGGTCAAGAGAGTCCAATGAACCCCGTCCTCCGAACACCACACATCATGGAGCGCCTGGTAATCGGGGACATAGTTTCCACCACCGAACACGTAGATCTTGCCATCGAGAACGGCTGCTTGATGGTAGGCGCGGGGCGTCCAAGGCGCAGATTCTGTGAGGAGCGTCCATTGGATGCCATCGGAAGACGACCATACATCGTTCTTCAAACTGTTAGCGTTGCCGAAGTAGTAGTTCTCCGTACCTCCGAGCAATATCATCTTTCCTTTGAATTCGACCATAGCGGCAGCGAGACGTGGCGACCAAGCGGCCGATGGCGTGACCTGTTCCCAATGCGCACCATCTTGAGACGACCAGACTTGGTTGCTGGCCGAATGGGTCGGGAGGCGACCGTCCGCCCATCCTCCCATCATCCACATTCGATCGTTGTAAACGATTGTCATCGGTAAATCGCTGTGCCGCCATGGCGCGGACGAAGTCGATTGCCTCCAAGAACTCCCATCAGCAGAGCTCCAAACGTCTCGGGGCGGAGATTCGAAGGATTGGAACCAACCTCCCAAAATCCACATTCGATCTCGAAAGACAAACTCACCTTGAGAATCACGCGCTTGCCAACCTGCATGATCGGTGACTTTGGTCCACCGGATTTCCTGACCAACCCCTGGGCGATTCCAACCAGCAAGTAACCAGATTGTTAGCAAGAACAAAACGGACCGATTCAGGTAAGGACATTTTCGGTACATAGTTCCATCCAGTCATCCATGGAAATCGCAACCGGCAGGGAAGCTTCTTACGAATGGGCAAAGATTTCTTTAATCTGTTTGGTCGCAATCCCGACGGGGCGGTCTACGGGTACTCCCGCGCAAGCCAGCAGGGTGGTCAGTAAATCCCCCTGATTTCCCTTGATATCAGGAAGATAACGACCTGTCTTTATAGAGCCCCCGCCTCGCCCTGCGACGATGAACGGCAGATTATCTCGGGTATGCCGGTCACCATCCTCGAGCCCCGAACCCCACATCATGATGCAATGGTCCAAGAGAGTTCCATCCGCTTCGCGAAGGCTGTGCATTTTCTTAATCATGTAGGCGAACTGCTCGATGTTGAATGCGGTAATCGCGGCGACTTTGCGGACCATTTCGGGATCATTGTTGTGGTGAGTCGTCGAATGGTGTTTGTCGGTGAACCCGAGCTCTGGATAGGAGACGCCGTTTGGTGTCGATCCGATGTAGGTACAGACACGCGTGGTGTCCGTTTGAAAGGCCAATACATTCAGGTCGCACATAACTTGCATGTACTCACTTCGCTTATCTCCTTCTGGAATCTTGATCTCAATAGGCGGAGAATCGGGATCGTCGCGGCGACTGGACCGCACGCCCGCTTTCTCGAGTGCAGCCTCCTTTTGACGAAACTCGATGGCCGCAATCCGTCTTTCAACCGACCGAACACTGTCGAGATACTCATCTAGCTTCTTCTGGTCGGTCGGGGCTAGTGTGCGCCGTAGATCCCGTGCGCCGCTGAGAACCAAATCCAACATGCTTCGATCTAAAGGGCTAATCCCCCCTGAAGCACTCTCGCTGTTTTGCTCCCGTCGGTCGAATAATCGATTCAATACATTGCGGGGATTGATCTCGGCTGGAACCGCTTGGGTGGGTGAACGAAAACTGCAGTGCGAATAGTAAGCCTCGTTGAGACCCGCTTGGTTTTCCTTCCAGGTTTGTGGCATCGTCGCCAATTCGAGCGAAGGCAATGACGTGAAGGCGCCAAGTACGCCGGCAGCAATCTGATCCGCGGAGATCGAAATACTGATTACATCGCGGTGGTCTGCGTCCGGTAACGCTGCGGTAAGCCAGGTCGATAGCTCCAACGCATGCGGTGCACCCTTGAACGGACCATTCGGAACGCCCGATATACCCTTCATCATCAAGCACTGATCGAGTACCGGGCGAAGGGCTTCGAGCGCCGGGGGAGGAGATGTCAGGTAACTATCCGCGTCGGTGGGCCAGAATTGATCCATGATCACCCCATGGGGCATATACATGAACCCTAAACGCACCGGCGGTTTCACCCCGCTCTTCACGCTCGCCTCTACCCATCCCATCGAATCCAATAAGGGGAGAGCGAGTGCAGCACCCACGCCGCGAAGGCAGGTACGTCGATCGATAATGGTGCGCTTCGTCATACGAAAGACTTTCAAGGGAAGTGGATGCCCTGCAAGGGGCCGACCGCGAATGACTCGCCAGATACACGCTGCTCTAGCTGAGTCGACTTGGGCATTTGTTTTCTACTTGGTGCGACGGTGGGTGAAGGGGTAGCTGGTCACAACCGCAGTCACAATCGTTTGCATTCGATAACCATCCTGCGCAATGTCTCGCATCAACTCGTCCAGTACGATTTCGTCGTAGCCCTGCAGTTTTCGGCATAACGCATACGATAACATTTCCTTTACCAAGTTTCGACAAACGTCGTGCCGTCGCCCGACGATCATCGCTTTTAGTTCCAGCGGATTCGAAAATCGACTTCCATCCGGTAGTTCCCCGGTCGCGTCGATCGGCTCCCCGTTCTCGTCGCGTTCCCGCCAGCGACCGATGGCATCAAAATTCTCTAATCCAAACCCAATCGGGTCCATCAATCGATGGCAAGTAGCGCAGTTGGGATCGGCGCGATGAAGCTCAAATCGCTCGCGCAAGGTCCGATTGGCAATCGACGGTTGATCTTGCTTATCCAATAACGGGACATCCGGCGGTGCGGAGGGGACTTCCTCCCCGAGGAGTTGCTCGAGAACCCACACTCCACGATGAACGGGACTTGTACGATTGGGAAAGGAGGTAGCAGCGAGCACGCCCGGCATCCCTAAAATGCCACCGCGTCTCTTATCGTTCAACGGTACGCTGCGCAATGCGCTTCCCCGAATTTCCCCTTCCCTGCCGTAGAGGGTAGCCAAGCTCTCATTGAGGAACGCGTCCTCACTGTCAATCAAGCGATCGATGCTATGGTTCTCTCGCACTGCCCTCTCAAAGAACAAACGGACTTCTTCGTACATGGCTGTTTGTGTCTCTTCGGTCATTTCAGGGAACTTGATCGGATCGAATGTCTTTGTTTTCAAGTCCCCGACTCCAAGCCATTGCGCTCCAAAGCCGTCGAACAAGGCTCGCGAGCGTGGATCCGCAATCATGCGTGCAACCTGCGTATTGATCATCGCCGGATCATGAAGCGTTCCTGAACCCGCCAACGACAACAACTCCTCGTCTGGCATGGTTCCCCATAGAAAATAGGATAAACGCGAGGCCAACTGGTAATCGTCCAATCGAACGATTTCACTCGGTCCTTCCACTGCGCTGGAGGGAGTGATGAAGAGGAACTGGGGAGATACGAGCATCGCCTTCAACATCAAACGCAAAGCGCCGGAGTAGGTAAGTTCGTTTCGCCGTCCCAGTTCAAAAACATTCACGAGCACATCAAGCTCTAGTTCGGTGGGTGGCCTTCGATAAATCCTCTTTGCGAGGACCTGTGCGACCTCCTTGGCATTGACCGAATAGTCCTGCATGGACTCGGGAGTAGGCCCGAACATGCGTTCTTGCCATTCCGTGGGTGGCGAATGATCGGGAGCCACTATCGCATTCAATACTTGCTCTGTGATTGAGAGGTACTGTTCGATTTGAAGCGGCGATAGCGAATTGAGATAACCTTCCCCGTTGACTTCGTCGGGTAGCGCGTCGGCGATCTTGGGGGCGACCCCGAACAAGTCGCGAAGGGTGTTGGCGTATTCGGTCTTGGTCAAGCGACGAATAACAAATGGACCTGGATCCTTCGTACTAAGGTATTTGACCTTTTCCATCCACTCCGAGAATCTTTGACGCTCTTCATCGGTCGGTTGCTTGGAGTCAGCGGGTGGCATATCGTGCGCTTTGACCCTCGCACCAGCTTTCTTCCATTTCTCGCTAAAGGCCGCATGACCTGGCGTGTCGAGAGCTGGTGTGAAGCTGAGACCAGCCTCCGTGGGGCGACGGTTTTGGTGACACTCTAGACAGTAATCCTTGATGAACGGGCTGACATGTTTTTTGAAAAACTTATCAGCTAGGGCTTTGCGTTCAACCGATGCTTTGTCGGCATTGGATTGACCCTGGCACGTTTTGGACCCACCAAAATCCCAGGCGAGAGACAGGATCAGCAGGCTGGCAAATATTCGGGAGCACCGCTCGATGCTTTGCCGTTCAAGGAGGGACTTTGTCAACATGGTGGTGGGAGATGGAACAAGCCGGCGGGAGGGAAGTACCCAGCATTGTACGTTAGAAAGCACTTCAAGTGGCAGCAAAAAGGGTGGAACCTTTGAACGTGCGCGGGCTCGACGTGTGGGGCGAGGAGCTTCAGAGGAAGATCGTTTACGACCGTTTCTTTATTAAGACGATGGCCAGCGAAGTCACCTTCAATAGCGCGAGCGTGAGACCTGCAGCAATGAACCCAATCACAGGCGACGAAAAAAGGAGGGCAACACCAGCGAGATTGGGCCAATGAGGCGACTTCGATCCGTTAAGACAAAACTGATACTGAATGATCAAATTGGCCCAAGTGCTTGCCAGCGTGATACCCAGAGCCAGCTGCCAACAATGAATGGAAGTGATGCCATGACGAATGATTGCGCCTCCAAAACTTGGAACAAAGGCTCCGCCCAGACCCAGGCCGAATAGTATCGAAGTGAACGGATGCTTGAAGCCAGGAAGTAAAGGGAGATTGGGTAATGATGCGCCGTAGGCAGCGACAATGGTCATCAGTAGGAATAAATCGCGAATCGAGAATCCGTCCATGATCCGATTATACCGTGATCCATCATCGGCTATTTGGCGCAGTCAGCCTATTGCTTCAACCGCGATTTGGTCGAGTCGCCACCCAAGTTGGTTTCATTCGGGAGGGATCGCTTTTCAAAGATCTATCGTACCGTAGGGTCGAAAACACCGATCCTGCACGGAATGCGCAGCGCTCTTTCAACTCGTTCTTGGAACGATGCCCTTTGCGCCATGGCGCCTTTGCGAGAGATTGGACCCCAACGTTGAGACGCAGGGCTATTCTCTGCCTCCCCGGCCAGAGCATGAAATCAGTATTCCTTCCCACGATCTCGGCTCGAACAAGACAGATCGCTACAAGGACTTGGAACGCGGTGGAATCTCACGCGAAGGCGCAAAGCTCGCAATGGATTGCGAGTCGCACTTTCGACGGCGTGAAGAAGGAGATTCCGCCGCGCGAAACAGTTTGAGATGATTCAGGGGCTTTGCGATGTGAAGGCGCGCGAGTAGAAAACTCTGAAGCGTGCGCGGAGCATCGTCAGAGTTTACCGGTACCGATTTTTATTCTACCGAGGACCAAATGGCCGGTGATTTACAGTTCGAAGTCGGGGGTGTGAATACTGGAATCGGTAACGGTGCGCAGAAAGTCATCTGACCCGTTAGAACGCTATTCCATGGCGAAATCGTTGTTTTAGCAAGGCACGGTCAAACGCGATTGGGAGTTGAAGTAAGTCTCTAAAACACGAGAGGCGGGAATCGGCCGTCCGTAGAAATAGCCTTGAATTTGAGTAAATCCTTCTTGGACAACACGTTGCAATTGTTCTTCTGTTTCAATCCCCTCTGCCGTCGTGGATATCCCGAGGCTCTTTCCAAGATTGGCAATAGTGCGAACGATCGCCATTGCGTCGGCCCGGTCGAGGTTTTGAACAAATGACCTGTCCATCTTCAGTTTATTGAATGGGAAGGTTCGCAAATAGCTGAGCGAGGAGTAACCCGTTCCAAAATCATCCAAGGCAATGCGAACGCCGAGTTCTTGCAAGCAACGAAGCTGATCGACCGCACTCGATTTCTCAAGAAGTAGGACTGACTCGGTGATTTCGATTTCGAGTCTACTCGGCTCCAACCCGGTTTCGCACAAAACGCTTGCTACCGTCTCCGGTAACCGACCATTCTGGAATTGGACGCCCGAAACATTGACTGCCACGCCAGTATCAAAGGGCCACGTCATTGCGTCGCGACAGGCTTGCCGAAGAACCCACTCACCAATGGAAGTGATTAACTTCGTCTCCTCTGCCAATGGAATGAAGCGGTCTGGTGGAATGAGGCCTAATTCAGGATGCTGCCACCGAAGTAAAGCTTCGAATGAATTGATTCGGGTTAAATCGGGTGAGACCAAGGGTTGATAATGGAGTTGGAATTGATTCATTTCTATGGCCTCCCTCAACATCAATTCCCATTGACGATGCTGGTGTAATTGATCATCCATTCCAGGTTCAAAGAATCTCGCGCAATCTCTGCCTTCCCCTTTGGCACGATAGAGTGCAATATCCGCATTGCAAATCAACTCAGACGAGTCGGTACCATCACCCGGTGCTACTGCGATACCCAGGCTCGAACTTACCCGATAGGGACTACCCTCGAGGAAGACCTGCTCCGATATTGCCTCTTGAAGAGCATTAATATAGCTCTCGATGCATCGTCCCTTTGGAATGGAATCGAGGATAATGGCGAACTCGTCGCCGCCGTACCGTGCAACAAGACCATGCGTCCCGATCACCGACGTGAGTCGTTGAGCAATGACACGAATCAGATCGTCTCCTGCTGGGTGCCCTAGCGTATCGTTGATGTACTTGAACTCGTCCAAGTCGATGATCATGACAGCGACCGGCTCACTGCTCACTTGGCAAGAACGCAACGACGCGGCCAATCGGTCATTGAACTTCAATCGATTTGCCAGTCCCGTCAGTGCGTCGTGCAGTGCCGCACGCTCGAGTTCTGCAGTGCGTTCCCTTACAAGCTCTTCCAACTGCCACTGTTTGATACCAGCTTCGCGACTAGCTGCCCACTTGCAGGTCAACGCTTCCGCCATTTGAAGCACTTCAACGTCGTCGAACGGTTTCTTCAAGATCAAAAGGTTGTGCGTGCGGCCAAGCACTTTGATAGCATCCTCCCACGAGTGATCGCTATATGCGGTGCAGATAACGATCTGCAACTCAGGATCTATCTCCCATAGTTTGGCGACGGTTTCCAGTCCGTCCATTCCAGGTGGCATCCGCATGTCGACAAAGGCCAAAGAGAATGGATCGCCATTTTGAGACGCAGTACGCACCAGTTCAATTGCCTCTTGGCCTTGATGTGCGGAAACAAACCGAAGCGCAGACGTGGTGCCTTCTGCACCGTTTTCGAATCCCATCGGATCATCGGGATCGAAGTCCTCGAGGTCTGGTAGCTCAGTCGGTTGTTCCCCGAATACTTTCATAAAGTCATCGTGAATCGATGGATTGTCGTCGACGATCAACACACGATGTGAGTATGTCTTTGTAGCTAACATTTTCGATTCTTACTTATTTGTGATGGCTTTTTGAGTTGCGTGCGTCATTGGAATCATGAGCTCAAACCTTGCCCCGTGGCCTAGCCCACGACTGGTCACTGAGATGTTTCCACCCAATTGAGCGGCAGAGTTGGCGCTGCTGTGAAGACCAAAACCATGCCCATTCGATTTCGTTGTGAAGCCGTGCTGAAATATTCGATTCAGCTTGTCTGATTCTATCCCCTTTCCATTGTCTTCGACTGCAATGACGACGGAATCGGCGGATTGGATTGCTTCGATGAGAATCTTGGGGCACTTCGTTGTGTTCACGCAGTGTGCATCTTTTGCATTCTTGATGAGGTTGATCAAGATTTGAAGTATCTGATGTTTATCCGAATGAATATGTGAAATGCCTGCATCGACTCGCTTTTCAATAGTAATATCGTGGTTCAGTAGCGAAGCCTTGTTGGCGATTAGTGCATCATCAATCAAGCTTTCGATTGAAAGCTCCTGAATCAGTCCGGTCGAACTTGCCATCGATTGCTGTACCGCGATGATCTCTTTGATGTGTTCGACATTGCGAAGGAGATCTTCAAGCTCATCCGAAACTGTTTTCCGCTCGTTGCTCATCGCATCCGAAACGCGTTGGATATAAGCCGGTAGTTTACGTCCCGTGGCATCGTCGCGAACGTAGTCGACAAAGGTTGATTCGTGTTCAGCGATCAGTGCAGATACCTGTTCGAGTTTGTTAAAAGCACTTTTTGAGAACTGCTTGCGTATTACATTCACGGATACGTTTAGACTATTGAGAACATTCCCAACATTGTGAAGAACGCCTGTCGCGATTTCCGCCATTCCGGCTTTTCGCGAAACATCCAGTAGATCCTGATGGAGTTTCGATTTTTCTTTCTCTTGGAGGACGCGTTCCGTGGCATCGGTTTCAATAGCGATGTATCGGTAGACATGTCCGTTTGCGTCAACGATCGGGCGCACTTCTATGTCTACCCAGTATGCCTGACCATCTTTTCGATAGTTTACGGTTTGCACATTGAAGCCCGATTGACACCGGATGGCATCGCGCATCGTGCGAATGCTCTCGGCTGATGTTTCCGGGCCATGAAGGAAATCGGAAGGTCGTTTTCCCAGGACTTCCGCAGAAGTGTATCCGCTAATGCGAGTGAATCCTTCGTTGACCCATTCAATGCGCGCCTCTGCATCCAGGATGATAACAGCGTTATCCGTATACCGAGCTACAAGGGACAGCTTTTCGGTTTCCGCAGTCTGAGCGGCAAGCTGCAGGTTGGCTTTGGTCAGCTCGCGTGTTCGTTGTTCCACCTTAAGATCCACGGAACGCTTCGCCTCTTCGATTTCGGTCTGTCGTACGCATAACTCCCAAAGCTCACTACGTAAGCGATAACATCCTGGAGCAAGGAAAGCCACCTCGAAGAGTACCCAGGTAGCGTGTTCTATCCAGCGATACGGACTTTCGGTCACCACACCAAAGACTGACAATGGATAGAAGATTCCGCGAACCGCATGGTCGATTGCAACAACCAGTGTTGCGCTAATTAGGATTTTCCAATCGCGATAGATGCTGAGAATGGCCAACGACGCAAAGATGTGAAAGTGCGTCTCAATCCGACCGCCAGACAAGTGAATGAGCAATGCAGACCATAGCATTTGTATGATTGCAACCACATGTCGAGTATGCGGTTCTCGGGGGTAAGCTAGCATCCACAACATTGCAAATCCCGAGAGCGACGCACCTATCACCAATGCCGCCCAGACATGCACATGAATGCTGTGCTGGTTGCCCGTCCAAGTGAACGGTGACAAAAAAGCTGCAAAGGTCAATCCAAGTACGAATTGCCCAATCATGATCCACGTCATGAATCGATGGACTTGTCGACACTCGCGATCATACCGAGATTGAAACAAATCGTTCGTAGTAAGCTGTTTCCCCGAAGGTATCATCCGCTAGTCCTCTTCGGTGGGTGATGTTATGGAGCAGCCAAAGGAAGGACACTCAACAAGTTGCTCATGCGTCCCGTTGACTAAATGCAATAGGCTTTCAGTACCTTTGCACGATCCTTCGTGACCTCGTGACGGTGTGATTCCTCCGTTAAACCGAAGTCTTCCGCTCGCGTCGAAGAGAAGCACATGGCCTGAGGTTGTCGCACCGTATTGAGATGCAAACTTGCCATCCACATCGGGGACGATTTGGGAATTAGGAATGGCCCGTAGTCGTTGAGTAATCTCGGTTTCAAGCCTCGAAAGATCTTCGTCGTGGGGCTGGAACGCGAAAGCGATAATTTGTGTGGTCGATGCAAAACGAGGCACCAGTCGCTCAAGATTGCGAATCGTCGCACGCGTGCAGGGGCATCGTGGGTGATAGAAGATTGCGACTACGGAATCTGCTTCTGGAACGTGCAATCCAGGAGGGGGCCATTCGCATTGGACAGCGCCGATCGATAGGTTCGGTCGGTGAGAATAGTCCGCGAGCATCGCCAGCCCACCCATTCCAAATAGGAAGAGGAAGATGAGTGTGCTTCTGAAAGCGAGATTTCTCATAACAACTTGCGCGTCCGGGGAATAAAAGAGCATCAAAGTCCTAATGCAACAGAATCACTTCAGCGGCACTGGTATGATCATGCGATTGTGTTGTATGGAGCGACGGGAAGTATCCGTGGTGGGCAATCGCCACAGGTTGTAAGGAACGCTTTCAACGACTGTTGCACTTCGTTAGGCATCGATCACGTCGATTGGTGCAATTTGATTCGGCTTTTCAGGTAACGTCGATCATCTGGAGCGGTTGTATCGATCACTGTCTCAGCATGCCCAGATAACGCCAATTGTGGTGCGCACCAAAAGAAGCAACGGCACCAGAATCGCCCATCGGCGAATCGTTCCTGACAGCCTCGACAATGCGCTCAGCCACACGCGTCGGAGGCATAGGATCTCGCGGATGGTCGCGAGCACATGCGGATAACCGTCGAACACCATTAGCGCCTTCATTGCGCGTCGGACGTAAGGGAACTCAGCAGAAGCTTACGCGTCCATCTCGTACTAGGAAAGCGACAGGCCCCGATCCTCGAAAGTGCGGCTTGAAGATATCGGTCTTGCCGCTTCTGTTTGCAATCGTTGGTGAATCAACCGCGGAGGAGGCGGAGAATCGCGGAGTTGGTCCCGAGTAAATAATCATTACCTGCGAGACGTTCCCGTGAACCGCAGGCTTCGCATTCTGGAGGGACTTGCACGAATCCGTCACGCACCTCATCCCACTGCTCGAACTCGACTCTTCAGACCAGTAGTGTGTTTCTACCCCGTCTGCTTGACCGTTATTTACACAACTTTCACTCGAAATGATCTACACCAGGGCGTCTTTGACACTGCTTGTAGAACAAGGGCACGAACAACGTTCGGCAAGATCCATTAACGACCAAGTGATGGGATGGGTTTGAATTGCACCTTCTCAAGCTCCTCCTGCAATTTCTTGACATCAAGACTCGTGAAAAGCTTCTCCACCTCGAAGGATGCCCGATCACAAACACTGAAATCGATCTTTTTCAGGTCGAATTCATACCCAAAAAACTTTACTTGTATGTCCGTGCGAAGCTCGGGCGCGTTGGCACGATACCCCGCGCAAGTCGTCACGATAGTCTGAGGCAGAATTCCGATCGGTTCAATCTCTTTCCAGGAAACATTGACCGAACATATAGGCACAAATCCCTTTAGTTGATCACTTCTTGTGATAGACGCTCTTTTTTCATTCTGAGAGTTTTTCTCTTTTGGGGGTGGCGCGAAATGAATTTGGAATTGATTGAGGGCTCGGGGATTATTCCTATCGAACACTAGTCGCAACGCCTTGAATTCGGGTGACGTGATGAATCAGAGCGCATCGTTTCCTTCGGCGTTCTCTAATTGCCGAGCGATTTTAGAATCTCTTTCCCATTGCGAAGGTGTCTGTCTCTTTTGCACCGCGCCTAAGGGATTAGCGACCAAATCGAAAGGATCAATTCTGGATAAATTGACTGCATAAGGATTTGATTCATTCTTCGACAGAATGTGGACAGAAGACTGTGTGCGACTTTGAACTGCCGCAAAGTATTCCTTTGGAGAAATATACAATGAGTGCCAAATTATCGGAATAGAAGACTCGCTTTCAATTGACTTCTCACAATAATCCACTCGCTTTGCACCTTTCCCGTCCGATACCGCAGTACCGAGCATTACTTTTCCATCCGGAACGTCACCCGGTTCCCCCGTTACCACGGTAATTTCAAAGCTGATCTTGCATGGCAGACTCGTGGAATGACTTTCGATTGCAAGCTCCTTGAACCGATCCATCCCTGACTGGGCGTGAGCACTCAAGCAAAACACTGCGATTGAAGAGCAAGCAAAAAAGACTCTCACGATAGAACATTCCTTTCGTTGGATCTTTCTCTCTTTACTGCCTCGAAAAAAGCACCAATCCACACAGGACGGATAGCCTTTGATCGCAGGCATGATCAAACAAGAATTCTTTCATGGTTGCGGCGATTCGATTACTAACACGAGCACCGATTCACTGAGCGCGAGCACAATCCACGCGTATGAATGCAATAAAGACTGCGGCAGCCCCGCCTTCGCGTTTGCTGTTGATGCAAGAAACGTCGCGATCGGTGACACCGCGCGGTTCACAAGCGACATACAAACGATTCGGGCTAGCTTGATCTCTTGCATGAATTCATCATGCCCAGCGACTGTGTTTGTCAACCCATCGAATCGACAGATAGTACCACAGCGCCGCAAACAGCAGTGCCGCACCACCAATGTATCTTGGATCTTTAAAGCTTATCACGACACATACCAACGCAAGGATTAGTGAACCCGCCGCAAACGCCCAAGCTGCGGTTCGGTTTGGAACGCCCCATAATCCGATACGTACCATTGGAGGCCATTTACTTCGATCTGCAGGCATGTTTTTATCCGAGAATGAACGAAAAGGATCACTCATGTCGAGCGAGTGACAAAGGACTGTCTAATGCCGGTGAATCGAGACGTTGGGAGCATCCGCTGGTTCGTACGTCTTGTCGTACTCCATCGATCCCGTTCTGGTCCGTTGGATCAATTGAGTCAACAACAACACGATCCGTTTCAAGATGTTCTTGCCAACTCGACTCAATTCAGGATAGATTGCCTCGAACGACAAAAGTATATCGGGAATCGCAACGCATTCCAAAGGGGATGTCCCATTTATTGTTGAAACTTTTGATGGTCTCGCTGGTGAGAACTTACGATTACTTGACTTCACTATCAACTACTCGCCGCCATATTCAGTTGCCTAGGGTTTAGAGAACCGCAAGGTCATTCTAGCCGACCTTGATCCCGTCCATTCGATCAGTGTTTCAGGTTCCGACCATTGATCGTAGTAGCCGCCCGAACCGTATCCATTGCCCGTCGGTTCGGTAAGGGCAGTGTTCCCAGGTCGATCATCGTCAAAAGCAAGGCGCGTCGTTTTGTTCAGCAGGATGGCAACGGCGGACCCGCTAGCGTTCGGTGTTACGGCCAAGGAAAGTTCAGTGGTGTGGGAATACGTTTGTGGCGACCAAAACGATTGGTATTCGGATTCTTGGCCATCGAATTTCCAAACCAACGTGTGAGGCTCACCCGTTCTGATTGTGAATGTATACACGCTCGCATCGGCTGGGTCGGATCGCAAAACACACTCGATGTCGAAACATCCGCTCGCGAATGATGCATCAAATCGAGGGCGAATCATCCGGTCGTCGCGTAACTGCCGCTCAAGTTGCGACGTTCGCCCCAGCACAAAGCACAGGCAACACAAACACGCGACAAGCGAGGTGAGAACGAACAGCGTAAGCAAATTAATTTGAAAGGTTTTTATCAATAGATGCGTAACCTTTTCAGTCGGACAGTCTCATCGTGAGAACAAGTCATTCTCCGGCGTTAGCGTCGGAGAATGAAACTAGATTCTAAACGTTTTTGCAGGCCAAATGTGTCCTGAGATCCACGGATCTTCGCCTCCGCTCGCTCCAGCGGACTACCACAACGATATGGCTACGCCATGACCAACTACCTAACCAAACTTTTCATAACCCCTGGTACAGAAAACTGACGCATTCCAGGTCGTGATGAGCTTCTGTTGCTCGGGAAAATTGCAGATATGGACCTCACCTGGATCTATCGGAAATAAGGTTTCACGCATCGTTAAACCTCTCGCACTTTTCTCTTTTGGCACGTGCAGATGTTTCAGCAACCGAACTGCATCGACTGGCATCCGTTCTGGATGCGAAATCCTTTATGGAACGAACCGGCGGTGTCGCTCGCGCACAACCGCCGGCTATAGGCTGCTATGCCTTCGGCATTCTTTGTGCGATCAACGATAGAGGAAAGACTGGAACCCGTTGGCAAGAACCCGTTGGCAAGAAGATGGTGGCAAGAAGATGGTGGCAAGAAGATGGTGGCAAGAAGATGGTGGCAAGAAGATGGTGGCAAGAAGATGGTGGCAAGAAGATGCAAATGCTGCCGCTTAAACCCATTTTTCTGCCCAGTATTCTCTTGCCACTCGATCATGGCGAGGCGACGTGGTGTTTTGTGGCTCCCCAGAACGGATAGCCGCATACACTTGTTCACATACTGCCGAGATCGGTTAGTCCCCTCGCTGAGGATCTTTTCGCGGAGGGTTTTGAACTGAATCGGCCCAAAGTCATCCGCTTTGGTGTCGCCGTAGAGAGCTAGCAGCGCCTTCATCACCAGCCGGATGTTGTTGAACTCGGCAGCGGTGTAGGTCTCTTTAGCGTACTCGGAAAACGACAGAATCAGCTCGTCGACGGTGCGTCCAGAAGAAGCCGCAACGTACGAATGTTTGTTCGCAAGAAACTCAGAAATGAGCAGCTCATATCGCCGTTTACATTCGGGCGACTCATAGAGACCGCAGTAGTAATCCTTGCCTGCGATTCGCACCACACCTTGCCCGGTGCGGTGCCTAGAAAGGGCCGGAACACGCATTCAAACCTCGGTTTCTCAGTAACTACTGAAAACTACTGGGGATGAAAGCACGCTCTCGGGAGCCGAAAGGTTTCGTTTTAACAACGAATTGCTTGATATTTCATTAGTAGCGATGAGTGGACTCGAACCACCGACACACGGCTTATGAAGCCGTGTGTCCAGAAAGCCACCTCATTTCCCACTGACTTGCGGCAAACCGCACCGGAACAGGAACGCATCCGGAATTCTACGGCGTATATCGTTTCATCACTTTCCCCCGAGAGGAGAACGAATGGCCATGCTTTTGAAGACAGCCCTCGAACAAATCGCTATGGAGCACGATCTCTGCTACAAGACCCAGAACATGTACTCGCGGTCGGTTCGGAGATTTTCTGACTGGCTTGGCAAGCAGGCGCAGTCTGACGACCTAGAGCGAGACAACCTCAACAAGTTCATCCAGTACATCCAGCAATCTCGATCCAACACTACCGCAGGCAACTACCGTCGCGCCTTGTGCCGAGTCTGGAACCACTTGACTCAGGTGGAGCATAAGCCTGCGTACGAGATCAAGCGGCTGCGACGCCCCAAAGCCGAAGAGACCCCCGTCACGGCATGGAGCCTTCAGGACTTTCACGCATTGCTGCAAAGCGCAAGCGAACTTACGGGCTCTTTCCGAAACATACCGGTCCACCCAGGGGACTTGTTCACTGCCATGATTTGGGTCGCCTACAATACTGGTTTGCGACCAACCGACTTGTTTTTGATGCAATGGGCGGATATCGATTTTGCGACCAAGAGCATTTGCCTTATCCAGAACAAAACCAAGAAGCCCCATGTAACGTTCCTAGACGACCCGGCGATCGAAGCCTTGCAGAAGATCCGAAATTCCGATCCGGAGTTTGTTTTCCCGGTGACCTGGACCGTCGTCCGGAAGTGGATGGAGAAGATCTTTCGCGGGGCTGCGAAGTACGGATTTCGTCGCGTACGGGGCAAGAATCTTGGTACACTCAGAAAGACGAATGCAACCCAAGTTTACATCAGCAGTGGCGAGTCAGCCGCCGCTGAGTCGCTCGGTCATACGAGCGGAACTCGGATCGTTCGCAAATTTTACATAGACCATAGAGCACGCCGACAATACTCTGTTCCGAGGCGACCAGATGGATACGGACCAAGCGAAGATCAGGGAAATGATCGAGAAGGCAGTCGAAGCTGAAAGAGCCCGTTGCACTTCACTCATGGACATCTATCGAAGCGAGTTCAGCGGGAGCCCTCTACAAGCCGTCTGGACTCGCGTCCGAAACCTAATTGCGACAGGAGCTCCTGCCAGCCAAACAAGCCTACACGAGCAGCTTGGCGAGTTGGAGGAAGATCGCAGCGACTTTCGCTGAATCAACCTAGGCTACCACGTCGACAACGCCGTCCGTTTCCATGTGCTGTCCGCTACGCAAAAGTATGCATAGTTTGCGTCGTACATGCACATCCCTCGCGTGCCTGGAGCTGAGGCGGATGCAGGCGTTCCCCAAATGACATTTCCGAGATAATCGAGGTCCGGCCAAGGGGTCGACCCGTCCCCGATTTTGAGTAGCCTCGAATCAGTCTCGAACCCTAGCTCACCATCTCCAAGCACCGCATCAGCCGCCAACCAATTAGCAGCCTCGTCGCGCCGCAAGATGATCCTTGTGACAATCGCGGACATCGCTTCCGCAACGAGCTGTTTTACCTGCAAACTACTTAGTGCTTCTGATTCCATTTGGCATTTCCTTCCATGAGGAAGAATCGCAAGGGGAGTCGCCCACTTCAACTTGTGGAACGTACTTCTACAGAAGTGCGATGCCTTCGTCCCGAGAAAAGATGCGTGGAGCATCTCGAGTCCAGCACCGCATGGGGAAACAAAAAAGCCCCGGGGAGAGAGCATCACGCCCGAAATACTGCTGCCCCCCGAGGCTTCAATAAAACTATTCGATCAAGGATTTTGTTTCAAGCGTTTGTCTTGTGTGCGAAAGAGAAATTTCAAGCTATCGGCTTTTTGGTGATGGACTGACCGGTGCCGATCGCCGTGAAGATTGGGTGAAAATGCAAGTCTGGTCAGATGGTTTTGCTATTCTGAGGTGAGTTTTCTTGGTCGATCAGCATTCACAGAATTTTCTAAACCGATGAAACGATTCTTTACATTTCTCGTGACCGCCATGGTCGCACTCAGTTCCGCTCCAGCTTTTGCTTGGTCAGAATGCGGTCACGCGATCATCATGCAACTGGCCTACCTGAACTCCTCAGCTGCCGAACGTGCCGAAATCGAACGTCTCATGAAGGCGCACCCACGGTTCGTCGACGACTTTGCACCACCGAGCGGGATCCAAGCCGACGGCGGCAAGCTCGCATGGAGAATCGGGCGCATCGGTTACTGGCCCGACGTCGCCCGGCGCCAGCCCGAATACCATCGCTCGACTTGGCACTACCAGCTTGGAGCATCGCTGGTGATCGGGGACGAGACTAAGCTGCAGGTCCCTGAGGCCCCCGGACCGGTTCCTGCGGACGCCACACTGGCCACCCAGGAACTTCACCTCATCCAGGCCGTCGAGCTGTGTAAGTCGGTTCTGAGGGACAAGAACCGCCCCGACGCCGATCGAGCTGTCGCGCTCTGTTGGATCGCTCACCTCGTAGCCGATGCCCACCAGCCCTGCCACGCGGGCTCATTGTACGTCGAGGGCGTCTTTACGGAGAAGGATGGGGACCGAGGAGCAAACCGCATCCTGACGGCGCAGCGAGGCAACATGCACGCTTTGTGGGACCAACTACTTGGTGATCGATACGACGAGGGAGACGTCAAGCGTCGCGCTGACGAAATCGCCAAGTTGGATGTCGATGCGGGATCCAAGGAGCAGCAGATCGACCCCACCGTCTGGATCGACGAAAGCCGCAAGTTCGCCATCGAGTCCGTTTACACCGATGAGGTTCTGAGCCAAGTGGCACTCGTCAGTCGAGGCTTGGCCACCGAAGTTCCAAAGGTAGACCTCTCCGAGGCCTACCTGAAGAATGCGGGGCGAGTCGCTCAGGAGCGGGCTAAGTTGGCATCGGTGAGATTGGCGGCCGTGATTGCGGAGTGCTCGCAATGACTAAGGACTGCCTCGTATATTGCCACATTCATGCGGTTCCTAGATTTTATCGCGGAACCGCATGAATTGTTGCCGCGGAGGAATCAGTGCCTCTACTGCCGATGATTTACGCTAATCGGATTTGAATTCGAAGCGATCCGCGGTTATCCCGGAATCCGTTTCTCCCGTCTCCAAGTTCGTCACCTAATTCATCATTAGCGGACAGGTATAACATCCCATCGTGTTCAGCCAAAATTTCTCCTCTGGCTCCGATTTCAGCTTTGGTTGATTTTTCAGATGATTCAATGGAAGCGATCAATGCCCCTTCTTTCGCGCTATTAAGCAGATACTTATTTGAGCCTTGAACAGGGCCAAATCCATTTGCATTGCTCGGGCCTTTGTCTGGGTGCGTTATCCATTTTTCGGAGATATCGCTTTGGTTGATTGTTACCAGAGTCTTTGCCGGAACGAAAACACCAGTCCTCTGCCATGTCTTCGCTGCGGAAACCCGCACCTCTAATGTATACGAGGAAATAGATTCGATGGTAGAGTCTGCCGTATCCAGGTCTGCTTGTACTTTAAATGACTCGCCCGGGGCCTTCGAAGCATTTCTTCCATTTTCCAAATTGGCGATGCATTCTTTAAAAGTAGTTGAAGCGGGCGTGACTACGTCGCCAACCGGTAAGGCCTTTGAGAAGTTGCATGTCAAACTACCTGTAGGTCTTTCCGTGTAGTAAGCAAATAACGTGAAAGACTTGATGTTGTCGTCCAACGCAAATCCAGCTTGATAGCTTTGAATTTCCGATTGCTGAATCGGCCCAAACCAAGCACCTCTTTGTGCATCTATAAAGCAAACCCAGCTATAGTAACCATAGGCATTTGACACGAGTCACCTCAAATCCAGAAACGAGTTTTGTCACGGAGCTAGGGAATCTCGTGGATTCAAGACTAACATTGCCCGCAACGAATCAAACTCGAGACGGCAATTTACGTCCATTTGCTTCCAAGCGGACTCCGACTAGAGCCCTACCTAAACTCCACCTATATACAAATGCGGAATTGAGATCTAAAATCGATCAAAATACTATAAAGAATAAAAACATTTCTCATGACCTACGAAGACCGTAGGTGAGTAACGGTTGTCTCGGTTTGTAGGAAAGTGTCGTGTTCTTAGGCGATCGCCAACTCGCCAAGTGTCTCCGCGAGCTTCGTCTGCACCATCTGCATGTCGAGGTCGGGCCAGTAGACGGCTTTCAAAGATCCGAGGATCGCGAGCAACAATGCGGGGAGCGATTGCTGCACGGATGTGTTGGATAGAAGATCGCTCACGAGCCCGTTCTCGACGGCGTCGCGTTGGGCCTTTTCCGATCGGTAGCCTGCGAGCTCTTGCTCCTTCTGCGTTCGCTCGGGGCTCGGGCCTTCAGGAAGAGCGGCGATCGCGGCCGTTAGCTGCGTGATGCGCTGCACGAGCTGCGTGTTGTAGGCTTCGCGTTGAGCTCGCGTCGCGGCGTCCTCGAAACTGAGCGTGTACAGCGATGGAGCACCTTCCTCCTGCTCGTCACCGAACAGCCCCACTTTGAGCGTGATCGACTTGGCGGACTCGTAGGGAATGCGAGCGTCCCATTGCATTTCGCGCACGTAGAGAGGGATTCCCCCGACCGACGTCTCCGGATCGCTCCACTCGGTGAATTCGTCGAGCGCGTCAGAGAACACGTCCTGCCACAATGCAGTGAGCGTGGGCAGGCCTCCGGCGAGCAGAATTGATTCGGCCCAAATCGTCTCCGGATTGGCGATCGTAGCCTGAAGGTTCGCGATTGCTGCGTTGTCTTGCTCGGTCTTCGTTGGCAGTGCTTGCAACTTTGCCAAAGCGGATTCGAAGAATGCTTTCAGCGGGAATCGATAGGTTGCAGCTGGTCCCTTCACCGATCCCATGTAGGGGGTTACTTCGCATTCGATACCAGGAAGATCGACTCCTTGGCGATAGAGGTCCTCGCCGTTCTGAGTCTGGTAGCCAGTTGGCTCCCACTTGATCGTGGGGCGCTTGGTGACTCTGAGATGCGAAATGTATGGCAATGCGGATCGTACTTCTGACATGGTTTCCCCGATTATTAAGGTTGGAATTGCTTTTGTGGCCAAGTCGAATCAGCGTTCGCGAGATCAAGAATCTGCGAATTGCTGATCGTGCCGATTTGGGCGACTAAGGATCTTTCAGTGGCGAAGCACGCATTCACGTACCACGCAAAGCATTCATAGATGCGTGTTATCTGCTGAGGTGAGAGCAAGACATTTTGGCCCCCTCTCGGTTTGTATTCGAACGCGGCTGTTGCTCCTGGGCGCAACGTGATGTCTAGTAGCATCCCTTGCCAAACAGGCATCTCTTCGCGTAGCGTTGTCACCTGTTGGTCACCGATGCGAATGCCGCTCGACTCACGCATCCAGCGAATCTCTGCCAGTCGGATGAGCAGGGACTCATCGGAGAGCTCTTCCGTTTCAATCGGCTCTACAGCCCATTGTTGAAACCAAACACCGTTTGAAAGGACAGGAGATTGTGTGTCCACACAAACGTGAGCGTTGTCTACCGCAGGCGGAAGCGTGGGGATTACGGGGATCAAGCCAAGTGACTCAAGTTGCTCAATCGTGATGCCATCAGGCAGCGAGCCATCAGGCTTGGTTAAGAATTGTCTCATCAGAACTCCGTGATGATGAAGATCGCGGCCTTGCCACCATTGCCACCTGCGCCAGAAGTAAATCCGTTTCGCGACGCGCCACCCCCTCCGCCACCACAACCATATCCCAGGGCATTGCCTCCATTTCCACCAGGACCACTTGTGTTTCCACCACCGCCACCGGCACCGAATCCGAGCATTGCACCGATTTCGCTGATTGTTTCGATGATGGTTGCCGGTCCATCACTACCGTTACCACCTCCTGCGGCTCCTCCACCGGTACCAGCTGTGATGCCAAGCCAGCCAGCTTGAACTCCTTGATCGGTATGATGACCTCCCCTACCAGCTACGTTTGAAGTAGTAATACCTCCACCGGCTGCACCTCCGGTTAGCAAATAACCCAGTGCTTGTGGGGTGTTTAGAGGTGCTCTATTTGCTGCTCCTCCTGTAGTTGAAGCAGCCTCTCCGCTTTGATTTTGAATCACGTTAGCAGTTGTGCCACCAGAACTACCACCGCCTGTTCCGGCTCCTCCTCCAGTTCCACCTGCACCTCCTCCCGCAGCTAGTCTGATAGGGCTGCCGACATCACCGAAAATTGCAGATCCGCCATGCCCTCCGTTGGCTCCGCTTGTATCGTCAGTTGTTCTTGCTGCTCCACCTATCGCTTGTGTACCAATCGTTAAATTGACAGTCCCCGGTAAATGTGAGGCGACGTATGAGCGTACACCCACACTACCGGCAACTCCGCCACCACCGCCAACACTAGCTTCTCCTGATGGTCCTCGTCTTCCCGAACCGCCACCGCCTCCTCCACTTACGCAAATTACGGTTACCCTGGTTGCTCCTGCAGGTTTGACCCATACTGTGGTCCCTGGGGTATCGTAAATCTGCGTCGTTGACGTCGGAGTGTGATTTGCGAATTCTGTTCCGTTATGCCGAATCACTTGGCCTTCGGTAGGGCCCGTCACAGTTACATCGCTGAGTCCATCCAGATTGGTGACGCCGGGGACTGTAGATCCTGCCTTCTTGATCACGCCACCATCGTTGACGAACTTGGCTATTTCCCCAGACGAAGTGTTCTTGACTAGACGGGATAACCCGGATGCTATGTCAAGCGAGCTGGGGTCCGAGGAGAGGGATTGGAAAGCGGAAGTGATGTGACTTTCGACATTCAATCGCGATGAAATGGTGGTGATTGCTGCCACAGCATCAACACCGCCTGCCAGCGTGAGTTGCATCCGACCATTCACGACGTCTCGAACATAGAACGCATTGCTATTCGCAGTGTACGCTAGCCAAGGGTGCGATCCCCCGACCACGGCAGGTGTAGAGTTCGCAAAGACAATGCCGCCACCGCCCGAGACGAACAACCCGCTTTCGACATACGCATTCGCATGAACCTGCAGGTTTGAACTAGGTGAATTGGCCCCACCAGTCATGGTCATAAACATTCGACCATTGATAGTATCACGGGTGAACAAAGCATTGCTGTTAGCGGTATACACGATCCACGGAATTGAACCGCTAGTAGCTACAGGAGTAACGCTTGAATACTGAATTCCTGCGGTTCCAGAAACCTTGATGCCGTTGCTCGCTGATACAACATTGCTGAAGTTAGCAGCACCTGCGAAAAAACCTCCAAAGTCGGTATCGGCAGTATTGCGAACTTGTAAGTCGCCAGCGTTGTTCTTAAGGCGAATAGCGGTTCCGAGTTGGATCTGGCCGATAGGGAAGTCGACGAGTCCAGTGTTACCAAACATGGTTTGGACTGGGATAGTTAATCCGGTAGCAGTCGACGTCACCATCATCGAAGTGTTGACTTCACTTAATGATGAACCAATAACTGAGCCGATCGTGCTACGGATCGCAAACGAAGGAACGTTGGAGAGCACGCCGGTCGCCCCACCCGTTCGGAAGCTCAACAGGTTTCGGTAGTGCCCCGATACAGTTGTCGAAGGCGCAGCGAAAGTCCCGCCCAGGTAAGTAACCTCAAAGCTCGACTGAGTCGATGCGCTTGCGAATCCCCCGTAGTCATATACTCGCACGCCAGTGCGATCGCCAGTGTTCACTGGGAGGATGGAGAGCGATCGAGCCGATTGCCCAGGCATGCCGATGCTCAGCAACCCGCGATTGATCTCCACATTGCCCGTGTTGCCTCGCAGGACGATGTCATCGGTCTGGGTCGAATAATCATTCTGCCCCGTGGTCATGTTAACACTGGCCGAGATGACAATGTCCCCATGCGCCGCGTTGGCAGAGTAGGTTCGAGCACTAATCGCCCCAGCGATGTACCCGCCCACCTGCGTAAGGAATCCTAGCCTTGCGTTCGCCGGAGTGGCCGTACTGCCCCCAAGATCAGCAACAACTTGCAGCTCGCCTACCCGCGTCTTGCGATAGAACGCGTTGGTCGAATCGCGAACCTCAAGCGACGATGCACCCGCGTTCCAACGGAGTATGTGGCCTGCTGTACCGCCAATTTGCAGCGTACCTGTGGAATAGATATTCCCGGCAGGTGAAACGGAAAACGCCTCTACGGCACCGCTATCTGTAATGCGAAACGGCGCGCCAGTTTGGCCAGCTAGATTGCGAATCCAAATACCATGATTTGCTGTATTAGTCGGAGAGAGATAAAGCCTAACATCGCTCCGCATAGCGAGCCCCATAGCTGCTATTCCGCTCACTGTCAGATTGGCGGAACTGAGGTTCCCTGATGCGGTCAAATCGCCAGAAAACGCATTAACAGCCGCATTTAATAACGGAACATTCGAAGACAGCCTCGAATCGGCAATTGTCCCTGTGAGCTTGCTTGCGGCAATCGCGGTGATCCAGGCCGGATCGGGGTAAGAGAAGTCACTGCGGACGACCTGCGGCGATAGACGTGCGTTGGCGAGCGTACCGGTGACGAGATCGGAGGCGGATCCCGAGGTTGCGACGGCGGCGAGGGATGATGTCGGGGTGTACGATGCGAGGGCGGCTGTGATTGCTGACGAAACATCGCTCGGTTTAACGCTCAAGAAGGGAAGGTCGTTCCATGCTGACGATCCATCTCCCAGCTTAAGATTCTTGCTGGTGGTGTCGACGCCCAGTTCGCCTTCGAACAGGACTGGGTTCTCACCGCCCCAGTTTGTCGCTGCATCTCGTCGTAATTGAATACGAAGTTCGGTACCGCTCAGCGCAGCAGGATCGCTTAGGACTTCGACGATTGCCTTTGAGACAACCGGCGCCCTTCTAACCATCGATGCGCATCCGCCGCTGATCACAATTGACTTCACAATGACTCCTATTCGGAATCAGTCTTGCAATAAAGACACGACGCTTCAAACCGTGGAGCGACTTCTCAAAAAGCTCTTCGCCATGAGCTTGATCGCGTTGGCATCATCGATCGATCTCTGAGGACCAGTCATCTTCTCTCCAAGGAACCCATTGAGCTGATCTTTCTTGATTCCAAGCACCTGCGAGACGATCGGATCGGACCCAAACTCCGTCACCGCAAAGTACGCATTGCACGGCCGAGTCTGTCCACTTCTCGCGATCCGCCCGACATTCTGCTTCACAACAGCCCACGTCCAGTCCAGCTCAGCAACCACAGCGGTGCACGAAACGAACTGAAGACCGTCCAACCCCTCACCCGCCCGAAGCGACATGAGGAACACCTTGGAGCCGCCCGTCACAAACTTGTTGACCGACGCAGCCTTTTGCTCTTTCGTTTCACTGCCCGTGTACCGAACCGGCAGCAGGTCGCTCAGCTTTTCCATTAACAAGTCATGCACCCTTTGGTGCCAAGCGAACAGAACGACCTTTTCGCCCTGGTCCGTGAACTCCCGAACCATGCTTGCAACGGCATCGACCTTCGCGAGCCCCGTTGCCTGCCGAAGCATGCTATCGAACTCCATCGTCGCTGCCCCTCGATTGCTGGACACATCTTGAAGCAGCGCCCGAGCGAGCTCCTCCGCCTTAGTGGTCGCATCGTTGAACAGCTTGGCATCCGCTTCGACCGTGCGGTAGTGAATCGAACAATCATGGACTGGCAGCCCAAGCTCAACAGCCGTCCTCCGCAGCATCGCTTTCTGCTCTTTAAGGTAGTTCCCAAATGCGTCAGGATCTCGAAGAGGCGGAGCCTTCGTAAGCGATACGCTCGTGCACCAATTCGTCTGAAACTGCTCTTCCGTTCCGAGGAAGCCGGGCATCAAACACTCGAGTACGTTGAACGCTTCGCCCCCAAGGTTGGCAAACGGAGTAGCCGACATCCCCATGCGATAGTCCATCTTCTGACTTAATCGCCTCGCCGCTTTCCATCGCTCCGTCCTTGAACCGCCACGGAGCCCGTGCACTTCGTCATAAACGACCGATCGGCAAACCTTCGCTAGATTGTCCGGCCATTGCTGGAGCTTGCTGTAGCTCAGGAGGTACACGTCCGCAGGTCTAGGACAAACCGCGAGCGGAATCTCGGTTTGGCAAACCGGACAACGCTTCTTCCTTCCGCCGAGCTGGTACACGCGGTCGATCGTCGCCCCGCAGTGCCGACAGTCGACAAGCACGTAGGGACTGTAAGGCATCGTATCGCGAATGATGTGACTCGTTAGCTCCGGTGTGAATTGAGCGATCACGTCTCGCCACTGAATAACCAAGTGAGACGGACACACGACCACGGCGGGCCGAAGATTTTCGTCGGTTAACGCGGTGATTGCGGAGATCGTTTTCCCAAGACCAAGATCGTCACCGAGCAACAAACTCCCCACCGATCGCCAGAGGTCCGCGGCCACGATTTGATAAGGACGAGGAGACTTCCCCCGAGCGAACTGAACGCTTCGCCCCTGGTAACCTTCTGAGAGGATGCGATCCGCCTTAGAGTGCCGAAGCACGTACAGCGCCGCTTGCTTGCGAAGATGGTTTTCGTGCTCGACTCGCAACGGATATCGCTGAGCAAACCAAAGCAAGTCCCTCGATTGTTCTGGCGTGGCTGGCAAGTAGACCGACTCGTCTTGCTTACTTCGGCTCGCCAACGGGAAGATCGAAAGCAGACGAGTCAGAACATAAGGATCACCCGACACAACCCATTCTTTTCCCACCAAGCGGCACAGCGGCTTGTTACTGCCAGACGTTAAGCCAGTAGACACGTACGACCTTTCCTTGGAATTGCATCCCGTCGAGTTTGCGATGCGCGGCGACGGTCGTCACTACAAGGATGCCGTCTATGTCCTGCGAGCAGCAGTATCTTGCGACCTGCTCCATCACGCTCGGGTACGAACCTTTCACTTTGCACTCGACTCCCAGCCGATCCACGCAGAAGTCGATGATGCCTGTTTCGAGTCTCTTTTCGCGCTCAAACGGCAGCTCAAGCTCAACAAGCACTTGTTCTAAAGCTGCTTGCAGCCGGTTCTCGTTTGACGTCGGTAGCTTCCAATGTTTCAGGAGCGAAATCAAATCGATCGGATTCATGAACAGCTCCAACCATAGACGGACGGATCTCGCCCTTTCGAGACCAACTCGGATGAATTGGCCGGATCTACGAAATCGTTGTAACTCTGCTCGGCGGAAATGGCTGACGACGTCTCCACATCTCCCAGTTAATCGATACGTCATACGTCTCTTCAAACCAAGTTCGCCCAAGCTCCCAATCTGCATTGCTCCATGCTTGGGGATGCCGCTCATGAAAGAACACTTCATCACCAAACCAATGCAGGTTTACCCGGTCACGCTGCAGCAACCACGGAAGCCAGTAGTCCCAGAACGGCCTTCCAATCGCATAGATCGACTCAGGCACTGACTGCGCAATGGATCGTGGAAGATGGAACACGTCCAAGCCCCATCGCTCCCGTTGCACGTTCTGGAATGATCCTGAGTAGTTCGTCCGAATCCCGATCATTGCCTCGTTATCATCGAGCCTCCGAAAAATATCCTGTAAACCGAGGATCTCGATATCGGAGTTGATCATCAGTACCGATTCGCAGACTTTGCTCGCCAGCCGCAACATTGCGTGAACATATTGTGTCGGGATCTTGAACGCGGTCGGTAGCTCGTCGCACGCGATGAACTCATCGACTGCTATGCGACCTCGAAGTTGTCTCACTTCGGAGGTGCTGTTGATCGATACGACGTTCAAGCCGGCCTGCTTCCATGACTGAACAGCACGAATATGCCTCGGCTTGAGTGATGGTGGCAGTGATGTTACCGCGATCACATGCGAGAGGCTCGGCTGTTGAACGGACCTCCAGTCATCTGGACGCATCACCACGTGCGCAAACACGCGACCAAACGTCCGTTCGATCTTTCTCCTGTCCGGGTCACCCGGATTCCTGCACCACTTCAGGTACGCTGCTCGACTGAACGGCACGCCGACGCTTCGGGCGCATGCCTCCACATGTTGATAAGCTCGATCCATCAGAACTGAGGTAATTCATTGACGATAGCTACTCGGCCGAGCGAAAATGGCGTATTCCACACGCGACCGTAAAAGTCCGAAGACGAGAAGCCGCTTTGGTAAGGAGCCCATCCGAACCTTCGGACGGCATTGAACACAACCTCACCGTAAACGATAGGATCGAATCTCCTGACAAGTAACCGCAGATCCTCCATTATCAGATACGGTGAGCCAAGCTGCGTAAGAAACATTTCAGCACCTCCAGACTTTATGTTGACGTTGTCCTCGTAGATGAAGGAAGTTTTTGCCCATGAGTAGGCATTACCCGGTTCCTCCACTTCATCTACGCTCATCGGTCTGACCATTCCGTCTGGCGTTCGGATGTACTTCCATATGAAGAACGATGCACGGGTGCCACCACCCGACTTGTCGATGAACTCAGCCATGCTTGAGTAATTCCAACTCAATCCGAGGTCAACTGAGATCGCGTTAATCTCACTTGGGGCGTCATAGGATCGCACTGTTCCAAAGATCTGGATTTCATAACTTCCAGGAACCTCGAATCGAATCGATTCCCCTTGAGTATAGAACAGCGAATCGACCGCGTTGTATTCCTCCCCTATTGTGCCGAACTCGCTGTAGAAACCTACGTTTATCCGTGGCGAGTAGGTCCCGACGAACGGGAACTCTCCGACCCCATCTACGCGTGAAAATGCCGCACCCAATGGGGTAAGGGTCTTCTGCTGTGCTTGGTTCGGCACCACAAGCATGACGGGGAACTGACTCGACCCGTTGTAATTCACTTTGGTATTCGTCGTCGAAAACGAACGAAACGGGCCATACGTCATGCCACCGCGAAACAGGCCCCAAGAGCCAGCTTTGAGCGAAAAGCCTACCGCACCCGAACCACCGGTCCCTAACGTCTTATTCATGAACGCGCCGACGGAGCATACTCCCGTTCCGCTCACTGGGACCTCGGTTGGTCCATTGAATGCGACCAAGGAACCATCTTGCAAGAGTTGGCTTGCCCGGTTTGGTTTCGTGCAATAGACCACTGGCATATTGCCGACCTCGAGATCGGTCTTGAGGTCGAGCAGCTTATCGAGCTCCTTCTGCAGATCCGATTTACGCGGAGCTTCGTCAATCTCTTTCCACTTCTTCGGATGGCAGATCAATTGCATCGCCGCAAACGGCGGGACTTTCTCCCCGGACACGTTCACAAAGTATCGTTGGTTCATCATCATCTAGGACCTGCCGGAACGTTGTTTTGAAGCATACCCGCACTGCGTTTGATGAACGCTTCTGTTCTCGCAATCCGCATCCGCTCTTCATGCGATGAGACCACGAGCGAATGCTCCATCCCGTAACTTGCCGTCGTCGTTGCAAACCCCGAGGAGTCGATCTGATAACTAACCTGCTCGATCGTTCCATCCAGCTCTATCGGAATGAATCCCGAGTAGCTTCCGCTTTCCGGAATCTCCGGCATGATCTTCTTAACTTCTATATCGAGCTGTTTTCGCAGCTCCTTTTCCAGATCCTTTTTATTATCCGTCGTCTTTCGCGTATCGGCCTGTTCGGCTACCTCCAGCCCGAGGTCACTGCGTAGTGTCATCGGCTTGGAGTCATTGCGATATCCGGTCTTGATCTTCAACACCTCTCGCCAGAGAGCCCGACTATTTGGCTCGCGCACCGATATGGCAGTTCGAAGGAACAACCGAGAAGGCGAATAGACCAACTCTCCCGCCTTGGTCTCAAACAGATAGACCGGATTGCTGAATGAGATCAAGCCTCGCTGCTTATCGACGCTGAAACCGCCCTGGTAAATCAATCTCGCGTCTTGCGCGTAATCGTGTGAGAAGGCCTCAACATTGTTCTTCCCGAACCCGTTCTGATCGTAGAAAAGGCCATACACAAACGGCTTTTGCCTCCGGACCTCCGCCGCCTTCTTTTGCAGCGGGGTTTCGTACTCCACCACGGTCTCGGAAATCAGATCGTCTAGGAACTCGATCTGATTGATGTCTTTGATCTCGAATTTGAGTTGCGGCAGCTTGATCGGAAACTTGAAGGTGTACAGCTTCCAGATACTTTCCTGGGCCAGCCCGCGGATGCGATCCGCCTCGCGCCGCAATTCCAGGCTTTCGAAGTCGCTCAGCTCTTTCAAAGCATCCTTATCCGGAAGGACCTTAATCCCGACGTTCGGAAACATCAGCGGATTCTCCTTCTCCCAGGACGTGACCGGAGTGTAGCTCAATTTATCTATTGGGACCACGCTCTCGACAGACGGATCCGATACCGTCGGTTTGCTGCGTTCGACCCCCACAGCGTCCCCAATCTCGATTGATACTTCCCAGATCGTCGGCTTCGCGTGGACATGGATCTCATCGGGAGCCGTTTGCACTTTAAGCGTGCCCGTGAACTCCGCTCCGATCATGCGAGGCAGCTTCTTTCCTACGCCACGCTTCGCGATCAACACCGAGCCATTGAGTTGAGGACAAATCACGCATCCAAACTGATTCATCAGAGCCTCGAGCGCCTGAGCCGGATTGTCCAAGTCCCAGCTCACGCTCGGAAGCGAATCGATCTTTCTAAGTACCGCCACGTCGATACTCGTCACCCCCATTTCCTTTAGGCAGATGCGAGCCAGCTCTTCGACGCTCTTTTTTGAGCTTGGAACTACAAGCCCCCCACGAATGACGTTGTACTCCCCCGAGACTTGTCCGTACTGCCATCGCCACCGGTAGTCTAGCAACGTCACCAAGCACTCGAGTCCATCGGACAACTGAACGTCCATCGACTGGAATGCACAGTCTGGAAACATGAACGAGTTGTTACCGTCATACAGAAAAACCGGCGACGGCCCCGACGGAAACTCCGGCTGATTCGGGAGCATGAGCTGGATCGTAGCCGGCTGAATCCCTCGAGACCGAGTAATGGACATCTGCCCAACACCTTCGATCGTCCCGTACTTGATACGACCCGCTACGTCAAAAACTGTCATCGACTTACCCTTCGCAACTCAACCTGCGTTCCGAGGTAGAGCAACGACTCGACCTGCTCGGGCCACATCCGCAAGTCCACGATCGTACCCTTGAGGTCGCTCAGCACTCCGGTCCCCTGGACAATAACAGGAGCCACGATATCTCGGCTCCGCCCATCTGAATCGAAGTCAAGGATTGCATTACCACGCACGCGAACCGTGTTTGCGACTCCCCAGTGCATTTGCCCCTCGTACCCAACGAGAGTCCCGAACGCGGCCGAAGCAATCAAGTCGAACGTGTCTTCGTCGACCACACGGACCGAATAAGTTTTGCCGTCTACGCCAACAACGCCCGAATAGGCTCGAACATACACTCGATCTCCGGACGTCAATCCATGAGCCTCGCTGGTGATGCGAATACCGGTCGGAACCGAAGAACTATCGAGGAGCCCTCCACCGCCTGAGAACGATGAAAACGCATCCCCACCGTCGATGTCACCAAGAAATCCTGACTCCGTATCGCCAAACAGGACCGCCTCCGCGATTCCTGACTTGCCTAGTACGCCACTGGCAAGCCAGCGAACGTTCGTGTCATACAAGTCCAGAAGCTCGCATGCTCCATACCCATTGACGACCATCGACCCTCCCGTCGACACCACCACCGTCGGAGGCTTGTTCAGAATCGCGGATCCGCCCATTTGGTTCACGCGGACGATTGAAGCACCTTCCGAAGCGTAGAAGGTAAGGTCCTCTCCGGAAGAGCCAGGAACGAGCTGCAGCAACTCTAACGAGCAAGTGTCTTCGGGGCGCACGCCGAAAGCCACGTCGCCCTGAACGCACACGAGCTTATTGCTTGCGTGCGTACCCTTCAGCGCGACAGCCTTCACACGGGCGCCGGCCTGGGTGTACAAAACATTGCCATCGATTGGACGATTGCCAACGCTGATTCGGCAGACAGCAGGCCCTTCCCCTGATTCGCCAAGCCCAATGCGAATGGGCAAGCTAGACGTCGATACCGCCGAGAAGTGAAGCCAGTTCGGTAGCGTTTCCACGCTTCCATCGTCCCGGGCTTCAGAAAGCCCGATGTTTCCTGTCCAACTTCGATACACGTCTATGCCCGACGGCAGGGTCGAGCACTCCAGTCCGTAGAGACAGCTCACCGAGCCGTCCGCAAACACGATGCGATCGCCATCAGCCGGTGTTCGCCCTAGCGACCAGTTATCAGCGTTATCGAAATGATTGGGACCAGTGCCTGGCTGAACTACCACCATGTCGAATTCAGGCGTCGAGGTAGAAGCCAAGGTCAGGTCGATCCCTGTAAGCAAAAACCGCTCTCCTGGATTCGTCCAGATCACCCGATAAGGCCCGCCACTAGCCCCCACCACTGTCACGGTTTGCCCGAGAGCAATCAACGCGGATTGCACGTTGGCAGCGCTAGCGTTGAACGACAAGTCCGTTGTGTTCGCGCCGTTGTAAGTGAGTCTCCAGAGACCCGACGTCGGTGCGTGCTCGATCGAGATGCTTTGGATTTCAACCGTCAGAGGCTGCCCGACCGAGGTGACCGACAAAGCAGGTTCCGCCGTCAGAAGATCGCTCACGTCGATGTCGATCCAGAAAGGGATATCGTCCTCCCCTACCCGGTCTGCGTAGGGTTGAGCTTGGAACGTGATCGTAAACTCACGCACCAAGAACTTTCTTCCAACCGCTTCGGTGACAACTTCTACATCGGTCGGTTCCAAGACCGATCCGTAGTTTTGTTCGATCTCTGTCAAAGCGTTCAGGATGTCTTCACCCGTAACTTCCTCATCGGTAAGCCAACTGAAGTCCGGCCCGGCAGGAGTCCCTAACGCGTCGCGGAACCGCCACTTCCCAGAACACACACCGCCGAGGAACTGGTACCGAAGCACCCATTCCTTTATTGGCGTCTGCGGTTCAACGACGACCGCGGACTCCGCCGAACTACCCGGAAGAATGACGGTAAAGTCGACGTCTAACTCCGATTGTTCGCCGCAGAACTCGACTTGGTACTGGCCAGAACTGGTGAGGGAAACTGCAACATTGCCTGCACCGAAAACCGACTCAGCCGCAGCGACAATATCAGAGCGATTCGAAGCACCCGTGAAGCGATGCGATCGCAGCCCGTTCCATTCGAACTGATAAAGCGATTGATGATTAAGGTCGAGAGCTGGGAGCAAAACCACTTTGTTGGTAATGCCCGTCCCAGAAACCGTTGTGATTTTGTAGCCAGCATTGTTATCGACCCCGAGCGTGTTCCGTTCTGCACCGGAAATAACATCGACAGTGAGAGGGACTTCCGCATCCGGCACCCCAATCGCGACCACGATCTGCCCCGAGGTCAGGTTCACGACCGTCGCGTTATCCATCGTAAACCGGAACACGACATCCACGCCATCATTCGAAATGTCGCCCGTGTAAAGCCGGGTGGTGCGAGCGATCGTTACTTTCGAGTCGTAGCCAACAACGGGCGAGTTGATCACGTATTCCAGATCCCATGTCGTCGGAACGCCAGGGACCTCATATTCCGGAAGCGCCTTCGTGTGCCAGTATCGGTTGAACGGATTAAGGGTCGAACCACCAACGGTTATCTGAGGTTGGTACAGGCGAACCTTGTACCCTCCTACCGTCGTGATCCTCAAGAAGTCGAAGTCGTAGAGATAACTGTTCGCAAGAGTCCCAGCGCTCGTATATGCCTTGTCAGTGAATGTGTACCCGATCCGGAACTTTGGCAATGCCATGAACGCGTCAAACGCGGCATCGCTGTTGAACGAAACATCGTACACCGCCCCAGCGTCGTACCCGTTGGAGGGAGGAATCTCCGTGCGGACAACTGCAATATTCGCCAAATGGATCGAACTCAACCCGGCGACGAGCAGGTAGGATTTGAACTCGGCCGCTGACGCATCGGCTTCGATGTAGATCGGCTCGTAGCTGGTCTCACCAAAGCGGTACTTCGAATGCTCGTAAAGAGTCACCTCGACGACTTGTTCGGTCCGAGGGGGTGGCACGATCGGAAAGAGCAACGGAGGATTCGGCATCTCAGCCGTCAAACCGCTAAGCGTCACGACATACCCTGCCGAATGAGACCCAGTCACAGCGACCGTTGTGCAAGGTAAATCGAAATCTTCAATCGCGTTTTTCAGTTCCGTCGCGCTCGCGTTGTACGCCAGAATCACAGGGCACTTGCCGTGGGATGCCACCGCCCACTTACCAAGCGTTGGGACAGCGGGCCACTTGAGTTCAAACACGAAATCTTTTCCGCTGCTTCCCTCTTGGAGTTGGGAAATCCGGATCGCGTTCTGCGAGGCTGGAACTGCCGTTGCTATCAAGCTGACTGGACGACCGGAAGAGAGGCCAGCAACTCGGATTGACGGCTGCCCTCCGTAGTTCGAGACTTCGATCTCCACTTCGTCGTTGAGACCGCCGCCCAGGTTCCCAGTGTTGTTTTGGTTGGCTGCAGCCGCGATCGCCTCAACCACCCGGTTTGCTCGATCTTTGGCCGTCGTGTCCGCTTCTGGCTGAACTGCCGGATAGGTGAAGCCGTACCTTTGCACCCCGTCGGAAAGCTGGAAGCGATCCCCCGGTCCGATATTGCGAGGAACATATTGAACCGTCTCGCGCGACGCGACAGCCTGGCCAATCCATCGATTACTTGGCATAGTCAATTATCCAATTGCGTAGTGAGGAATGCCGTCGAGCCTTACGGGCCAAACGTATTCGTATGTCCATGAGATTTCGCACTCTTCGAGCCGAATATTGCCAGTGCGGGAGCCACCACGAGGCCGAACTTCCCTGCCGATCTTTGGCTCCTCTGTTCGAAGCGCGAAAGGCCATATAGGTGGAGGGACCCTTGGGAAATCGCCACGCCCAACGGCACTGCCAGACTGGACGGCCGTGCACTTCTTGTGCGTTCGGGTTCGATGTCGCACGCCGCGACCAAAATTTACCTCTTTGACGTCCCATTCACCCCCGCCACCGTCGATTGAGAGGGACTCTGAGAAACGGATGTACTCTGGGGCCCCGACAACCGGTTGCATTACCGTGAGCTGAATCTGGAACTGCCGATAATTGACGTATTCGCCCCCGCGATAATTTGGATAGGCCAGCATGCGAGGCCGGATCCCGCCGATCGTGTCCGCATTGCGAAACCAAACGGTCGATCGCGTGCCATCGTCATGGAGCATCCCAAAGTCCATCCCGGGCTGGGAGTACGCCAGCTCCATCTCTTGGATGATGGGATCAAGATATCGAGGCGATTCCAATCGCTTATTCCGCAGCCTACCTTCGATGTTGACATCGGTAACGGCGCGGTAAGGCACTCCCGTCTCGTTTTCCTCAATCGAGGTCGATACGGTGATACCAGTGCTGTCCTGCCTATGACGGTAGTTGCCGTAAACGACTATCAACTTGGTCCCCTCCGGCAACCAAGCTAGTCGTCCTTCTTGTTAAGCTTCAAACATAGGACTCTATGGGACCCTATGAAGCCTACCTACTTCGTAATTGATCACTCCCCGCACGGGAGATCGTACGGATTCAATGTCATTGTAGGATTCAGTTCGAATCAGGGCGAAGGCGTAGATTGACACATTCGGGAACTGGGTCCTCACCCTTGCGCACATTCCGATAAAAGTGGAGCCTCTCGTGATTACATCGTCAACGAGAACGATTGACTTTGGGACCTGAAAAAGTTCGATCGCATTAGGGTCCAAAACTGTGGTTTCAAAGTGGACTTCAGGATCAGGTCGGCCACCCGGACCAGCGGTAGAGGATTTCGGAGCAGGTTTGTGACGACGCAGCAATCGAACCTTAGCGCCTAGATTGTTCTTCGACAACTCGTCACAAATCACGTCAGACGGCCAAAGTGTACCTGGTTGCATCAAGCTGCTGCGAGGGACAGGAACCAAGATGCACTTCCTATCCAGAATCTCTCCGAGGAACGGAAACTCCTCGCGACTTTCGGCTACTCGGGTTGCCAGACGTTCTATGGAACGTATTCCCTGAATAGTCCCGTTGTTCTTTACGCTGTAGCAGACGTTTCGCGATTGACCCGAAACATCAGACAGCCCTTTTGGCGAGTAAACCAAGTAAGAAGCAAATACCAATTTAGAGGGAAAAGGCGGCTGAGTGCTCATCTACGTCAATTTGCTTGGGAAGGCTGAGCATCAGGTCCACAACCGATTCTTCGTCTAGTACGATCGCCCCATAGTCGAGAAATTTTGCGGGCCATTCCAGTGATTGGTTTTCTACCTGCCATCGAGCCAAATAGAGCGGTCTCCCTAGCCTGAGCGCCTCCCAACCTTGGTGAAGAGAGCCGCTGCCGTCTGCCGCTTCGATGATCACAGTGGCGTGAGAGAGCAATGCCATCGTCCTGTTCCGCATGGGGAAGCAACTTGGAAAAGTCTTGCTTCCAATGGGGAACTGCGAGACCAGAAGATGGTTAGTCGCAATCTCCTCCTGCAATGCTTTGTGCTTCGCCGGATAAGCCTTGTCGATGGGTGTTCCAATGACGGCGATGGTCTTCCCGCCATGGCTGATTGCCGATTTGTGGGCTGCCGCATCAATTCCTTCGGCCAGCCCGCTCACCACAACGAATCCTTGTTCGACTAGCATTTTCGCAAGTCGGGCCGCTCGCCCAATGCCGCCTTGGGACGCTTTTCGCGAACCAACAATGGAAACGCGACCATTCCCGTGAAGAAGTTGCGCGTCCCCCCTAACGAATAATCGTTCCGGGGCATTTTTGATTTCGACGTCGTTCAACACACCCATCAGCTCGATGGGCGAGTACTCAGTGATCAAGTCACTTTCTCCACTTTGGCGATGTTTTGAGCCACTTTCGCAGGAAGTTCGCCTGCTGCCATCCAAACCGTCAAGTTATTGTCCAGAACTCGCAATCCTTCCAGTCCTGACGGCAAATCCTGGCCAATCCCGCCGAGTTTTGGCCGCGTGGGACCAGATTTGTCTCTATTTTAGCTGAAATCGGACGTCGAATCCTTAAGTGCGGAAGGAACTTCCAGGCACCCTCCTATCCTGCACGACCAGCCGACTCGCGAACTCGGATGTCATTTAGAATGGCTTGTTCGTCGTAAACTGTCGGAGCACCTTCAGGCCGGCCGACTGAGTAAGACGCTCGACCGACATTCAAGGCAAACGTCTTTGCTGCTACGCTTCCACCGCTTGCCGCCACAGCTTTCAGTGCTAAGTCGTAAACGGGTCTTGCAAATTGTGGAAATGCCTGGCAGATCTGAATAAGCTCCTTCTGTGACAACTCACAATCTGGAGACTGCTCCAATTTCGCGGCCAAAACCGGCAGCCTCTCTCGCGCCATCTTTAATCGGCGTGCCTCGTCCGCGCTGGCTTCGCTACTTTTTTTGCTATCACGAATAACGATGGCAACTAGAACACCTACGATTACGAAAGCACCTAGAACAACAAACAGCATGGCAACAGCAATCGGTACTGGAGTAATGGCGACTTGCAATGCAAATCACAAGGAAAGGGGCGGTTCACGGCCCAACTAGCTAAGAGGTCATTGTATTTACCACGCTTCGCGACCGCGATAGGGGTCATTTGAAAAGCTTGCCTATTGCTTTTTCAGCCTTGACTCCATCACCTTTGACTGGAATGCAGCTGCTTTGTCCTGCTGCATCTTTTGAGTGATCTGTTGTGTGATGGTTTCGACTTTCTTATCCATGATCTTGCTTGCCTCGTTCACAACGGAATCCACGATCGCTCCTTCATCCATCTTCACCGACACGCTGACGTCGTAGCTCGCTTGCAACTGCGCTTCGAGGACCGATTTCGTTGTCGCGATCTGTTGCTTCTCGGCTTCGATATCTCCTCCGAACTTCTGGGAGAAGCCAAGCTCTTCCTGCTTGTTCATGTAGTACTGGTCCACAAATCTTGCCGTTTCCTCAGTGCCAACGCGAGACAACAAATCTTTCTCTTCGCGTCCTAGCGATTTACCTCCCTGTGCTCGCGCCTTCTCGATAGCTGCATCTGCTTGGGCACGCTCCAGATCGGTCATATCTACATAGGCTCGGCCTGCATTTCGGCTCATTTCTTCAAGCCGCTGCATACGAGTCGTCTGTATATCGAGCTGCGATCGAATCTCCTGCTGCAATCCCTGCTCGGCAGCTAACCGTTCCGCCGCTGTTTGCGACTGGATCTGCCTTTGCTTGTCGAGACTGCCTATTAGCATGTCATTGAGGTAGTTCGCATGCTCGTAAGCGTCATTTAGCTCATCGGCCGACGCGACTCCGTTCGTTTCCAACTCGGCAATCTTACTTTCCTGCTTGGCAATCGATGCGCGTATTGTCGCCTGAATCTCCAATTCGCTGGTAAGCTGCTTGACGCCCTTGGATGCCGCAAGCTCCGACTGGTCTTTCAGGTTGTCAACAATCCCCGCTTGCAAGGCTACAATTTGCGACTTTGCATCCCCCACCGCTTGCATATCCAACGCATACCCAGCATTGAACTGCTCGATGATCTTTTGCTGCTTTGCAAGGTCAGCGGAATCGATCGACAAACTAACCCCTAGCTCAAGACCATTGAGGTTATTTGCCGTTTGAGCCTCGTAAGCCTGTCGGCCCATGTCGGTTTTAGCCGACAACTGAATTCTTGATGTCTCATATCCTGCATCCCTCTCGATTCCCGCCATTTCATCGCTGAGCTTATCTTGCAGAATCCTCCGGTTTTGAGCATCAGTGATACGCTTCGTAGCGATATTGCTGTCAGTCAATGACGAGATATCACCGATGACCGGTGCTAAGCCGGAAGTTCCAGGAAGGGCCTGCAGACCATTGTTGACACCGCGGCCTGCGATTCCCTCCATCGCCCAAGCGCCCGTTGAGGCCAGCCAAGTGCCAGCCCGACCCGACATGGACTTCGGATTACCAGTTTCACCTTGAAACATCTCCTTGTACCCGATTACGGCGCCTGTTGCTGCCGCTACAGCACCCGCCAGCAACAGGAACTTGGTAGCCAATCCCGCTGTCGCTACCGTCCCCAGCATGCCGGCCCCACCAGTTGCTGCTCCTCCTGCAGCACCAACAACTCGTCCACCAACGTTTCGAGCTACACCCCCTGAAACACCCATCGCAGGCATCGTGTTTCTTGCCGCTCCCAGATTCGCATTTGCAACCGCAGCAGCATTTGCCAATACAGCTTCCTGAACCAACGCCGCGTGGTAGGCTCGCATTTGTGCAAACCGAGTCGTCTGCAGCGCCTGCTCCACCATTTGGAGTTTTGTAGCAGTTTCAGTCGCTTTCGAAATGGACTTCCATCCCTTGGATACCGCTTCAAGCATATCGACACCACCTTCGAAGATGTCGAATAGCCCCTGGATCACAGCCATGCTTTGCATGAACTTTTGAGTGTTCTCCTCGGTCATCAGACCGAGCTCAGCAAACCCCTTTACCATTTGAAGCGAAGATCGCAAACCTTTCACGGTTGCTTGATCGACCTGCTCTTGAGCCTCTTTATGGGCATCCCGATAGCCCTTCACCGAGGCTTCGGCTTTTGCCATATTGGCCTGGATTTTCTCCGCCGCCGTGCCCTCCTTGGCAATGTACCCTTCGACATCGTTCGCCATCGCAGCGTAAGCTTCCGACGCGGCAACCATCCTCGCTTCGTACTCTTCGCGAATCTTCTGCGTGACTTGCTGCTCCGCTGTCGGCAACTTGTCGATCGACTCTTCGATGATCTGCGAGACCTTCGCAAGCTCCTCTTCCGCAATACCCGACAGTTCGTCGAGGACATTCCGCATAGCGGGTGTAAGCTCATCGGTGAACCGAAGAGCAATCGGATCTCCCGCCTTGCCCCTCGCTTTATCGATATCGTCCCCAGCGTCCATCGCCGCGCTGGATGCATTTTCGAGCCCGCGTTGCAGGTCCTGCAGCGAAGGACCGGTGTCTTTGACAGCAACTCCCAAGTCCTTTACGGAGCCGGCAGCTACACCCACTCCGGATCCAGCCATTGCCCCAAGCGAACTCATCTCGGACGCAGTAGACGGCGAGGCACCGACCCCAGCGCTCGGCAATACGCTCGCTTCGGCCCGGATGCGACTCATCGCGGATCGAATCTGCGAGGCCGTTTCGACTGAGCTATCTCGGAAGGAAATCAACTGAGCGTTGAGCCCCGTCATCATTCCTTTGACAGACTCAGCCGTGACACCAATCGCCGCGAGTCCGCCTTGCATCCTTGCTTGGCTTTCCTCCACGGACTGAGCCAGCTTCTCGATACGTTTGCCTGTCTGTGGGTTCTCAATGACGCCCACTTCAAACAATACGGAATCATCATCAGCAGCCATCAGTGCACCTTTCTCGCCTTCTTCTGAGCTCGTCTCATGAGTTTCGCCTTAGCCAACTCGAACACGTTGTCGATCAAGCGGATATTACGCTGCGTGACAGGACAGTCCAACAAACGCGAACGCATCGTTGGGCACGACTTGTAGCGATGATAGAAGTCCAGCATGAGCCGATTCTCCAGTCGCAGCCGCAACCGCCGACCGTTTTCCGGGCTCTTCTTCGGGCAACTGCTACATGGAGGATCTCCCTGTCTAAGAACAGGAAGCATCTTTCCGTCCTCTCCTTCGTACTCGTTGACCTTTCCGGTCTTGAGATTGAACGAGTACTTCTTGCAAGCATTGCAATCGATCTGGGCTGTCCTCGGGTAGAGGAGCTCGAACAACAGCCCTTTCTCTAGTTTTTTCGGAGGTCCCCGACGATCACATCGCTGATCGGCCGCCCTTCCGCCACGGCACGTGCCATACGATCGAGGTCCTCTGCTGTTTGATCAACAGTGAGCTTAGGATCCTCATCCCCACCATCGAAGCCCCACACCACGGTATTGATCATTCGCAGAAACAACGGCGGTTTGAGCCGCAAGACCTTCGCCTTGGATATTGGCATTGGGACTTCCGTATCGCCAACCTTCTCCACCAGCGACCATTCGGTGATCCGTCCTGCAATCACGCCTGCGAACATCTCTTCGACTTCTCGCTCCGCCTTCCGCTCCTTGAACTCGACAAGGATCGCCCGTTCGAGAATTTCAATGGGCCTATAACGAAACCGCACCTCGCGATGGATACGAGGTGCGGGCTTGTAAAAGATGGGAATCGTGTAACCGTCATCCTCAGGGAGATAATCGAGAAGTTCCTGAGGTCCGTTCGTGCTACTCGGAATCGGCTGGCTTGTCATCGGCTGGCTTTGCAATCGTTTGAATGATGAGAGTCGACGATCCTTCATCCTTTTCATACGACAAGGAAAACTCGACCTTCCCGCAGGCCAGAGCATTGTTCAGGGACGTCACCAACTCCAGTGCCTCTTTGAGGTCGGAGTGTTTTCTGTTGTCGCCCTTATACTCAATTAACTTTTTCACTTTCAAACCTCGCTGGCTTCGGATGTGGAACTAAACGGTGTCATCCAACGTGATGACCAAAGGTGAATCAACCGCTGGATCAGCTCCCGCGGCCAGGACGGCTTCCCACGTGTATTGATTCGTGACTCGAGTGTTTCGACCACCAACCTCGGGTACCGCAGGAATGGCTTTAAGCGCTGGAAACGAGAAAGCGATACTCATCGTCGGAGACGAGTAGACTACCTCAGCGGCGATAGGCCCCGTCAAGTTCGTGAGCGCCACGTCGTTGGTGTCGTCGAAGGGAGTCGTGTGAATCAACTGGATCATTTGCCCATCTGACGGGAAGTCCCCACGGTACCGACTGTTGTAGAACTCGTCGGCAAGCACCATGTTGTCGATCACAATCTGAGCGTCTTTCATCCGTCGCACTTGACCGTTTACCGTCAACGTCGACGAGGAATGAACCAAAGGCTGCGATGTAGCTAGATTCAAGCCAGTTGGCCAGCCGGTCGAAGCCGCCTTGGTCTCTTGCGTCGCTTCGATGTCCATCGCTACTTGAAGCAGTCCGCCAGCCGCATCGCTGGAGGAGAAAGTCGCCTTTGCCACAATGCAGTCAATGTAGGTGTACATCTGCTGCACAACATAATCGACGTGCCCCACCCGGAAGAACGGGCAAGCCGCCCCGGCTTTGATCACGTTCCCAGAGAATGCGGTCCCGAGGATGATCGGTAAGAACCAACGCGCGTCCGTTGGACGGACATTGAAGGAAACCGAGCCGCTAACACGAGTCTTATCGACCACGAAATCTTCGGCCCGATAGTGAAGTAAACCGGAAACACCTTCATCCTTCGCTTCATTGGTTTGGCCCTTCAAACCAAAGTTGAGCGCGGCGATCCGATTGACCAAGCCCGTCGATCCGCTGTTGGAAAATGCAAAAGCGTGTCGCCTGGAGGTATTGGCTGTGCAGTTCGTTGCTGGCATTGTTTCGGTCCCTTTGATCGCATGGATGTTTGGATCAAATTCCGATAAGGCTCCGCACGCTTCAAACTGCCTGCCATCCTCCCTTGTGGGCTATTCGGTCCCCGAACATGTCGGTCCAATTCCGCTCGCCACCGAATCGGGGTCGCTGAGTAATCGATTACAACGCCGGCAACGTCCTTCAAACGAGAACTCCACACGGTCAAGGAACTTTTGCGGATCTTGCAGGGCAGCCGCCACCCAGACATAGAACGTCTGCCCCTGGTGCTTCTTCCAAAGATAGACACGACCATCGTCTCCGATCATGCCGAAGCTGCGATAGTCGCTCTCGTTGTCGGGACCTTGCAGCAGCTCTACTACCCTCTTTCCGGGCACGAACTTGGCATCTTGCTTCATCGTCCGTATCCGGAACGTTCGATGCTCCCCCGTCTTCATCGACTTCATCGTAATGATGCCGTTGTGGGTCTTGATCTCGAACGGCTTGGTAACGGTATCGACAGACATGTTGACTCTCCATTGGTAAGCGCTTCACCAATAAAGACCGGAAACGCATCCAATTTGGTTTCCGTCCGAGCTAGAGCATCCCGTCTTTTTGCTCGCCAACGGCAGTGAACGTCATGAACGAAACATCCATTCCCTGCCCCCAGGCGTTGTGATCGGTCACAGCACCAGGCTTCGCTTTGACCGTGTGGATCTCTGGAACATCCGGTAGCGGAACCGACTCGATCGAGTTGAACAGATCCTCCCGGGCGACAAGCAGCTCACTGAGCTTACCCCTCAGCGAATTACTACCCTTGAGATAGAAGATCACGTTCACGGTATACTCCACCGAGATGAACGAATTATCTTCCCCGCTGATTTCTTCCGCCGTCGGGATGTAGAAAACACATTCATCTGACCCACGAAGCATATCCTTGAGCTTCGCGCCCACCTTGGCGATCTGGTGACTCGATGGATCTGCCGGTACGCCTGGCAGCCCGAGCGACAACACGAACTCTCGAACCGCCTCCAGCACTCGTTCATAGAGCGACACCGCCCCGTTCGTGATTCGGAATACACTCGGCGTCGTGAACGCGACGTCCGTACCATTGATTGTAGCTAGATGTGCGATGTAGCAACCGACGACACCCGCAAACGCAACACTGCCGTTGCCGGCCCGGCTTCCAACTGGTGCGAACGAGCGATCGGTATTGCTACCCATGAACCGACTCACAAAAACGGTATGGTTATCACCAACAGCCGATCCTGTGACGACGAACACCCCGCCAGTTCCGTCTTGGTTGTCCGTAAATGCTAAGCTTGCCATCGATTGTCCTTTCTGACTTTCGCCCGAATCTTCCTTTTCACCTCAGCAACAAGTGCGACTCGATCACTCCGATGCAGGTAGAAGAACTGACGCCGCGGGATCTTCCTCGTTCCGAACTGGTGCTTACCGAAATAGGGAATCGACCGGCTGTTGATACCAATGTGGTAAGTCATTTTCTTGGGAGCCTGAAATCGCTTCTGATAGGAACCAGCCCCGCCTGCCGCAGCCGCTCGCATTTTTCCGGTCAGTATCAACAATGGGTGTGGCCCATGACGCAAAATCGTGAGATCCGAATGAACCGGCCAAGCAGCACCCTTGGAATCCTCTTGTCGATCGAAGTTTTCGTCCACACTTTCCCTGACCAACTCGACCGCCCGCTTGAGCGGTTCTTCTTGCCTGCTGAAATCGTACTTCGCCAGCTTTCGCAGCTTCTTCGCAAACTCGAGCGCTTTCATTGCTGCTCCAACCCCTCAGGCTGAATCGTTGGCGTGCACGTGCATACGAACCGAGTACCCATCAAGTTATTGAGCACCGAATCCAATCGCACCCACAGATCGAGCCGATGCGTTTCCGAGACGATATGCAGCACATCGTTCTCCTCAACACGCCATTCCTCCAACTCCAGTTCGTAGAGATGAACCTTATAGAGGTAGATCGTCCGGGGCCCCATCTCGCTTCGCTGCTCGACATAGGACGCATCTTTGAACCGCACGCACGGCACGGCCTTGCTGTCAGAAACGCCACCGTCTGCATTCACCCGGTAGATCGTCGCCGACACGTCACGCATGCCCGGTATCATGCGATGACGCGATTTGAGCCATTCTCGATCAATCAAAGCTACCTCCCTGTGCGATACCGCATAATCACCGAGATCGCGGAGGTCGGCAGTTGACGAATAATCTCCGCCGTCGCAGTTGAATAGCTGTAATCTTCGAAGTTCTCTGATTGCATGCTGCCTGTTGGATCCGCTGCGATCGTTTTTGCAAACGCTGCCAACGCGACTTGCATGTCATCAGGGACACCACCCGGAAAGCCGGCATAGTAGTTCACTTGCAACTCACTTAGGCGCCGGTCCTTGATCGGCCTGATCCGACCAGGGATTCGAAGCAATCGACCGACTCGCTCGTAGACCTCGATGCGCGTCGTAAGGCTCTGGTTCTCAAAGTCGCAGGCGTATGCAGACTCGTCCAAGATGGACTCATCAGGAAACTGCCCACCCCCACGTTCCCCGCTTCTTTCCCGTATGTCGATAATCTTCGCTACAGGCCCGGGAGCCACCCGGGCTACGCATCCGACCACGCTTGTCTGTGCGGTTTTTTGGACAAAGAGGAGCCCTTTCGTGACAGGTGTGACCACCGGGAAGGTCCCAAACACTGCGATTCGGTTGTCGTCGACTCGAACAAAATCCACTTCGTTGTCGAGGCCTGCAACACCCGATCGCTGGATGAACACAGTCCCTGATTCCGGCAGACCATGCCCATATACTTTGATCACCACCCCATCGCCGAGATCCATGTCATAAGTCGAAAACGCGTCACCCCCGTCAATACCCAAAACGAGCTGGGACTGCGCATCCCCCGACAGCGAGGCCAATGACGTCTCTTCGTCAAAGGTAGTTATGTCTTCAATGACATGCCCGATGTACTTTCCGGTAATCCGATTAACGATTGCCGTCGCGCTGCGAAGAGCCAGAATCGCCTTATCGTCTGGCAGAACGTCGACGCTCATGCCTGTTATCAACCGAAAAGTATCTAGTCGGACTCCAGCCATTGCTTACCCCAGTTTTCTGATTGATGCGAAGATCAATTCGGCTTTACGTTCACTGATCCTCTCCAGCGACGTCACGCCTTTTTCAGCATGAAATCGTTGGATGTCAGAGACAGTATTGAGACCAGCTCCGATAAGCTGCTTTTTGAGTTCGGCTGCCATCTCGAGATCGGCAACGGCAACCGCACCTACCCTTGCCGTCGCTTCTTCCGACGTTGGAGTGGGCAATTCCGCAGGAGCACTTTTCACCACCTCTTGCACCGGACTCTTCTCACCTTCCAATTCAATGAGAATCTGGTCGTCCTCAACAGTCGAATCGGACTCAGCTTGATCGTTCAACTGTTTGCCGGAAATCTCCGTCAGTTCCGCAGCCGTCTGAGCAATTCGAGCCACGGCCGTTCGATCCAATGTTTCCGAACATCGTCTAACGTGATAGGCAATCCCCTCGTCGCTCATCCGTGGCAACTCGGATGCAACACTGTTAGAAAACTGCAGAAGCACCAAAAGAGGATCGTCGTATTTGAGACACTCCCGAGCAACGTCGAGGCACCGCTGAACCAAGTACCTCTCTTCATAGAGCCTCCGAATATCTGCCACGGCTCGACTAAAGAAGAGCACTGCAAACAACTCACCCATAACCAGTCTCCTATTAAAGCAAAGAAGCTCCCGTCGTTTGACGAGAGCTTCTTACTATCCGCGGCAGAATTCAAATGTTCGCTACGAGAGAGGCGACCAATCTGAACCATGATAGGCAACGTGCTCGGGGACCCACAGACCGCACACAAGCTGACTAGCCGCTGGAGAGTTGAACGAAGCACCCACATATGCGTAATCGGCACCAACATCCAAATCAGCAGGAGAGACGCGGATTAGCGCTATGAACTGATTCGTCGCGGCTCCGCGATCCGTAGCAGACGCATAAGAGTTCGCTGGAGCCTCACGATTGACCAACGCGGACTTCGTCCAGAAGTCTTTCGCGGCCGCGATCGCCCCAGCAGAACCTGCCTTGAAGAAGACTTCCTTGATCTGCAGAACCTTCGAGCTACCACCGGCATTGGTCTTTGCTTGGTTCAGCGTGATCGTAATGTCTTGACCCGCCGTACCCACGCCAATGAATAGAAGTAAGTTGAGGAAACTGTTGACGTTGGTAACACCAGCCCAGTTAGTGGACTTCGCGCCACCAGTCAGATCTGCGAGAAGAGCTGGCGAACCACTGTCGCCAAATGGAAACTGCTTGAACATGTTTTGAATGACTCCGTTTTCGATTTAATCGCTGGCTTTGTAATAAGCCTCGGGAGCAGCCCCCCGAGGCAAAAATCAACATAGGCAACCGCCGAAGCGGCTAATTGCTACCGAGCTTCCAGGGCAATGAAGTCGCCCTGCGAAACCGTTCCGTACTTCGGAGTCGTCGGCTTGTCGAACAGTGGTCGCCCGTCAATTCGGAATGTGAACTTGATCGCCGTTTGACCACGGAGGAACTCGACGTGCGGAGAAACGAGCTCCTGAACGCCACCCTTCGAGATCGTCAGGTACTGACCAAGATTCGCCAAAACGATGTCACCTTTGTCGCCGAGCTTTTGGTTGAACTCGGTCGGAATCACGGGACGCCCCATCAAGGTCGCATACGGGCTCGCGGAAAGGCCTCCGGGAGGAAGGTATACAACCCCGTTTTGCCCGCCGCTTCCCATTGTCATGGAATAAAGCTGAGGTTCAATTTCCTGGTTGATGTACCAAGCGTAGGCATCCACAGGCTGGCCGGTTCGCCGACGAGCCCACATGTTGAGGATGTTTTGCGAGTTGATCGTGTCCGCGGCTTGAGCGTTCTCCTTCGCAACATCGACGCATGCTGTGCTCTTCAAGAAGCCAAGCATTCGCTTTCCGCCAGGACCATTGAACACCGCATCACCGGTCATGAACGCGATTTCGCGTTGAACGGCTTGGCGAACCCATTGCTCCAAGGCGTAGCTGTTATCCTCGAGCAACTCATCGGTCAGGTAGACCACGACACACAACTTCTTGAGCTTGAGCTCGGTCGCATCGATCGAAGGACGACCAGCCGAAGCCAAGTCACCTTCCTCAAGCCAATAGCCGAGCAATCCACCCGATCGCTGACCATCCGCGCGGCTGCTTTCTTGCAGCTTGGGGAACGCCATCGTATTGCCCGAGACGGTGAACTGATTGGTTCGGCTCAGAACATCGTTGTCATAGTAGATCGCCGCAATGTCAGGAGCGAACTCAGGCAACACTAGCGCACCAGCCGACTCGCTGTCGAGCGTGTTCATGGCGTTCGCCTTGACGAGCATGTCGACCGCTTTGTGGTGCCGCGATTCGAACTCGTTCTGATTCTTGTACCCTAACCGCAAGAACTCGGAGAACGACTTGAACTGCCGCTTATATCCAGCAGGGGCGCGAAAACGGCGACCCTTCCGCATTGCGTTGAGCTTACCCTTCACAATTTGGGTTGGCTCATAGTTGTCTTCCTCGAAGAAACTGAGCGCGTTGGTTTCATGATTCAAGTGAGAGCCTTCAACACTCCCCTTTACCATGTTGCCAATCTCTTCCATTCGCTTTTCGAGATTGGTCATTCCCGTCAAAATATCTGAACTCATCTTTCAAACTTCCCCCGCCGCCGCGCGGCCGCTGTATTTACCTAAAAACCCCCAGAACCGCACTCCCTACTCGGATCGCATCTGCATCGGCGTAACGTCGAGATTTGCAACCAAGTCTTCGAATCGTTTTTGCAGGCTTTCGAATGCCTGCTTGTATTTGGACTCGTCCACGCTTGCCGCTTGAGGCTGCTTGAACGACTTCGCTTGCTGATTGAGACGATCGATGTCCGAAACCGTCTGATTCAAGATGCGAATATTGGCAACACTGAGCTTGCCGCCATTCTTCGCCGCCGACTTGGCAATCATGTTGACGCGTGCTGCAAGCCCTTGAAGCTGATCGAGACTTCGGTTGCTCGAGCAGAGGAAGCTCTTCACAACTTCATCGGTTGGCTCTTCCGTTGGTGGAACCAACGGTTCGAGAGCCGAGTACTTCGAGCTATAAAGACCCTCGAGGCTCGTCGCCAAGTCTCGAGCTTGCTGAAGGACCTCGGTCGCTTGCGACTTGACGTCATCTGCTTCGACAGGCCCCAGAGCCTTGGTTGCGGTTTCGATCAATCCCAACAAGTTGCCATGGATCGAGCGAAGCACTTGCGCACCGAGCGGGAGCTCTTCTCCAACAATCTCCGGCTCGTCGACAACCACTTCTTGGCTAGCCACGGCATCGGATGCAGGCCCGGGTGCTGGTGCTTCATCGTCGGAAAGTAATTCGGCAGCAGCCCGTAACATCCCTTGGGACATCTCGTCATACTCGCCCATTTCCGCCATCGACTTGGCCAACTGCTTTGGCCCCATCTTTTTGATCTGCTCGCTAGTGAGCTTTTTCATCTCGACTACCCTCTCGCTTTGCTTCGAATCGATTCCCGGCGTTGAAGCCCGAGTCTCCAACGTTGACAGAAGACTCTTTCGAATCACCGGATGAATCGACTGACCATCCAAGGTGTTAAGTGAGAGAATCCGATTTGCTGCCTCACACTGCAAATCGGCGATTTCCTTGAGGAACTCATTGCTCTTGACGATGCGAGCGCCGGGGTTGACCGGCAAAGTACAGTAACTCCACTCGTTCATAAACGCTGTCTCGATGAACAAGATCTCGTCACCGAAGGAGTCGAAACCGATCGCGCAATCCTCGACACTGATTCCGATAGAACTCGTGCGAAGAAACTTCTGCACCACGAGATCGAAGAACTGCATACTTAGCTTGTTCTTGGCTTGGTGATGTGCGACCGCGTAGGTCCCATCTTCTTCTTGCGTGACGGTTACATTCCCATCGCCGTCTTCGGACACTGCAACGGGAAGAGTGATCCCCTCCAAACCGTGGCCATAGAGCACGACCGGGTTATCGCGATAGATATCGAGCTTGATCCCATCTTGATTGACGACGTGATTAACGCGATCCATCTGCGACGTGCTGATGCGCATGCGAACCGTCAAATTGGTTTCGTCTACCGCGGGAGCCGCGACCGAGTCGACGGCTATTTGATCCCCGTAAGGACCGGACTTGCAGAAGTACAGATGTCCCGTGTTACCCGCTTCCCGCGATGGCAACAGCAATCGACCTACTTCCGCAAACTGAACTTTTCGCTTCTCCATGTTTCACCTCGTAAGATGAAACTCGCGAAACTCAAAACACAGAGCAAATCAAGAGGGCTCCCGCGGAGAATGCGGTTTCGAGGACTTTTGTTGAACTCGCACCCAGTTGCGAATAACGGACTCCGACAATCCCAAACGACGAGCGACTTGAGGGATCGTGTTACCTTTGTTAACGAGCCTGAACGCGTCTTGCTTGGTCTTCTCGCAAATCTTCTTCCCCATATGACCGTTCGCCATAATCCTCCTGCCTCCCAAAGAACAGCATCAACCCAGCCGATCGCATTAGGATCGCTAAAGTTGATACCAGACTGCAAGCGATTAAATCGCGACGTGTTCAATCCAACATCGGCATCGTTTATGCGCCGGAGTCCCTCGCGGAAACTTAGCACCCCAAACTTCTCGCGTCGTGCCTTCGAGCGGTTCGCAGATATCGCACGCACCTGGCTCCGTCCGCCAGACTTCTACGATCGTCTTGCCCTTGGCACGCAACACATTGGTCCCGGCGATTTCCGCATCGGACTGCGTTTCAGTCACAGCAGTGACTGCCGTCATCTCTGCGTCAGACTGCGTGAACGCATCGCCTCTTGCATCTCGCCACTCCCTGGGAGCGTACGGATCCACTGCAGTATGAAGAGGGGCTTGGTTTCTCGACACAACAGCCGGATCACCCAGAACGGTGAAGATAGTGCGAGGTGCAGATTCAAACTGCCTACGCCTTTCGGCCTCCTCCTGCCTAAACTTGATCACTCGAGCCTTCCACCGCGAGGCGATATCTCGGGTCCATCTCCCGAAAAAGAGCATGAACGCCGCGGCTGCCGCTTTCGCATTTTGCTCTTCCTCGAACTCTTCCAGCAAGTTTTGGTTTGCCAGAATCCATACAGCCCAAACCGCGTCGAGACATCGCTCCCTGAGCGATCGGACAAGCGTCTCTTCGCTCAAGAAAGACGGATCCTCAATATCCGTCCACTCCATCCAAACCGAAGCGAGTACCGCTTCCAGTTCTTTTTCTCTTAGCTCCCGGTTTGGGACTTCCATATCTCAGAACCTACCATGCAGAGCCAGTGGTTATCGACAAAGCCGCGTCTTCAAGAATCGCAGGGGACGCACAGCCCGTCTGACAGCCCCCGTCGCAACACTCGCCGCGCTCGCTACCGCAGCCCTCGCAAGCGGAGCACCACGACCGACACACGCTCTACCCGAGCACTGAATCGATGTAATGGCACCACTTTGAATCAACTCTCGATGTCCCTTGATTGACCTGAGCCACGCAGCGATCGCCATTTCTCGCGTAGCAACCCCGGAACTTTTGAATACGACCTCCGGACCATTGAAATAGCGGTCGTGGTACAGGAAACGACTTCGATCCAGTTTCCTCGCAAACACGAGTGCACCGAAATCCCCCGATGTATTCGTCACCGCACTGGTCACGCAGGTCGAACAACCCTCGCTTGCGACTCCAATGGTTCGAATCTCTCGCACGGCCTGAACAGGAATCGCAACTGCGTTGACTGCTCCCGCCACAACCCGGGAACCCGCAGTCGGGCAAACTCCGTTTCTGCATTGTGCAAACAAGTCACTTCCAACGAGCAAGGCAACACACATCGCCAAGACTCCAACGAAACTCCATCGCTTCACTTCGCCATCCTCCTCGTAAATCTTGGCTCTCTGAGCCATAAACTTCTCAGCTCCGCCCTGTGCCGAGCTGAACATATAAAGGTGCCTAGGCTGATATGTTTTTCTGTAGCACACTCGCTACTTGTCGCCCCAACGGCACCACCCGGGAACATTTGGTGTCAAAGGAAAGGCCTCTTTCGAGGCCACGCAACCTACTCAAAGTCTTCTACTCGAAGCTCCCCGCCGTCTTCAACCGATGCGGAGATGAGGTAGACGCCGGACTCGCGACAGATTTCGGCGATCTCCTGCTTCAACTCCGGCCCGAGCGACTGCCACGCCTCTTGGCACAACGGGATCACCCCACCTTTGCCAACCGACCGAACGGCGTACTGCAACGCGACTCGCCACTTCTGACCCGTGGACAACTCCTCAAATGGAACTTCCTTCTTGCGACCCTCGTGCCGCACGACAAGCAAGCCATCTTTGATCTGGATCGGACCCTCAGGCAAAGCCTTCTGAGCGCGACCGATCACTTCTTGAGCAAACTTGCGAATGTCGATCGCCCTGTTGGCGACATCGACCGACTCGTTTTGCAGCGACATGGACTCCTTGAGAGCCCCCTTCCGTTGTCCCACGGTGGCCGCCACGTTGAGCAGCTCGATCGCCTTGAGCTCGTTGGCTCGCAGTTCAGCCAATCGTTCCTCTGATGGACTTTCACCCGGATCGGCGATCTGCGATCGCAACCGGTCCAACATCTGTTGCTTTTCGATCGCGTGCTTTTGCTGCTGTAGCAAAGACTGAAGTTGACGTTCTGCAGCTTCTAGCCTCCTACGCAAGCCTTCGACTGTAGTTCTCGCATTCGCGATGTTGGATTCCAAGTCTTCCTGATAAACTACTCCGCTTGCTTCGGCTTCTTGTATCTGTTCTTCGATTCTCGCGTTAGCTTCCGATACTGATCTAAACCGAGTCGCTTGCAGCTCAGCCGCTTGCAACTCGCTCGAAGCCTTTCGGCTGTTTTCGAGGGCCTTTTGATAGCCCAACGCACCTTGCAGTTGATCGACATCTCCTGCTTCTTGCCGCTTCGCTGTTGCCATTCCAGCAAGCCTCTCGGCCGCCCGTTCTTGTTCCAATGCAAACGAATCCAGCGCCCGCTTGAGTTTATCGGCCATCGTCACTGGATCATCGGCCGACGCAATATCATCGATATCGATCTCGGTCTTGAACTCATCGAACCGATCACCCAGCAAGTCGGCTGGAGTGAGTTTGTTCCCACCGATGGAGATCAAGCAGCGAACGCGAGCCTTCTGCCGCGCAGCCGAATCTGCAACCTTGGGCTCAACCAACGTCGCGATGTCGAGACGACCGCCTAGCGTTGGGACCGCGACGGATCCAGACGTAGTGGACCTCTTTCCGATCTTCACGCTTCGGCCGAGACCCGTCACTTCTCCGGCCGACTCGCCATCGTGCGGTGTAAGCCCAGCTAGAGAATCTTTATCCCCTAGCAAACCGGACAACGCGCGGATCGCTGTCGTCTTTCCAGTTCCCGAGGTCCCTTTGAGAATCTTGACCCCTCCGCCACCCTCTGGGAGATCGAACACGATGTTCGTGATCGGGCCAACGGACTTCATCTCGACTGTACTCATGAATCGCTCCTGCGAATGAACTTGATGGACACAACTGCCTGACACCAAGAAAGGCCGGAAACGCAGGATTTTCATCGCGTTTTTCTACGTGATATTGCTAATCACTCGAAGAAAGTTTCCTCCCGCGGCGTCTATTGAAAGCCATTCGCCTACTTTTCAGTTCTCGGGGTACTGATTCTTGGTGTTGCCGTAGTAGTGGACGAACTTGGTATCGCCCATGCCGAGAATGTGCGTCACGCTGGTATCGATTTGCCCGAACTCGATCTGTTCGGAGTTGAGCCACTCTTCGATGATCATCTCCTCGGATCCAAACGAATAGTCCGCTACGCCGGTAAGCGTACACGACAGGGAGGTAGCTTTGGCAGGGCGGCTTGGCTCTAGGTTTTCTGTCGCTTGAGCTTGGCGGCGACGATTCGGCGCGCACGCGTTAGCTGCTTGCGATCGGATTTGTAGCGACTTTCTTCCTCACGATACGTGCGAATTGCCTCGGGATGCTCGCGCTTCCAGACATCAGGCAGCAGCTTCGTGTAATCGGTCTCGCCCGCCAACAAGCGATCCAAGACGTCCTTCAAGTACTTCCACACATCGAGGCTATGGCGCTTCGCGCTGCTCACAATGGTCATCAGCCTGGCCGCCCGCTCACCCGATGGGACGTTCGCGACGAACAGCCAATTCTTCCTGCCCAGGGCGACCTGCCTCATGAGCTGCTCCACTCGGTTATTGTCGATCGGTAGAACCCCATGGCTTGCGTAAGTCGTTAGCGCATCCCAGTTGTTGCGCAGATAGCCCAAGGCTCCCGCTAAGTCCGACTTCGGGAGGACTTCCGCATCGGTCAAGCTATCGACGTACTTCTTGATCACCTCCAAGATCGGTAGCGCATGCTTCTGACGATGCTCCAAGCGCGCTTCAACGTCCATGCCCTGTTCACGCGCATTCACATCGTAAAGTCCTTGAATCATCTCAAGCAGCTTCTCGCGGTGGGGATTCTCCTTTGCGACATCGTAGATGGTGCGACGCGCATGCGCCCAACAGGCAGCGAACGTTAATCGATCGCTGTTATGAAGCACTACCGACGTGTTACCAGAGAAACAGTCCCCTTGAACGATGCATCTACTCTCGCGGAAGAATTCATCAGGGCCATCGCGATGCCGAGAGATCCTGAAGTCAAAGATGTTGTAGGGCGATTGATCCAATCCTCGGTAAGCCCACATCTTGCCGATGATGCTGTCTTCCCCTTTGGCTTTCGCTTCGCGGATCTTTTCAATCAACCGCTTGAGCTTCAAGTCTCCGGGTTTCTCCTCGGGCATCTCGCGTGGCATCAGCATGCGGCAGCTGCTTTCATCGAGTCCAACTGCCGAATCCTTCTGAACTCGCTTGGCCATAAAGGCAACCAAGCCTAGCAGAGCGAAGTCGACTTGCTCGACGAGATTCTGCAAGGTGGAGCGATTGGGAGTCCAGCCACTGCTACCGAAGACATCGGTTTGGCGATACAGCGGTAGATGCATATCGAACTTATGAACGACAACCGCGGCTGCGACACTGGTGTCATACTTGTTCCCTTCCACCAGCCCTGTGGGGCGCTCGGCGGAAACGACGCCCTGTTCTTTGCAGCAAGTGCACGCGTACTTGGGATATTCCGTCACGCGACGATAGAGCTTGGCTGGTTCGTAGACAAGCGTCTCGGTCTTGTCGACGTCGATCATGGCCATAGGGCCATGCTTAGGGCAGACACGGTCCTTTTCGGGGACGTCACAAAGTTGCTTCACTTCGGGGAGGTGAGCGGGGAGCGCCTCGCTCCGTTTTTTCTTGGGTTTCGAAGTGGATTTCGGGGCTGCTTCCTCGAGCAGCTTCTCCGCTTCTGCTTCGGCTTCCGATCTGGCTTGTTCGAGTTCTTCTTGCGATTCAAATGGGAGCCATGGGCTGCCGCCAGGCGAGATATGCTTCTCCCGCTTCTTGTGCATAGAAGCGATCATCTTCGCGAGCTTGTGGTACTCGGTCTCGAACCACTCGAGCTTGGTCTTGAGCTGCGCGTTCTCTTTCTGCAGCAGTTCGATCGCAGATGGAGCGACGGGAGAATCGGTGTTGTTCGAGGTTGCGTCTTGCATGATGGATAGTACGAAAGAACCACCGATATGGCTCATGAAAATATTGAAAAACAGAGGAATAAGTGTAACGATTTTTGGATAAAAATCAGCTCTCAGAACTCTTCGAGACCTTGGGTGCAACGTCGAAGCGTTTGCGCCGTTTGATGTTCGATACATCGATCCCTGTGAGCAGCATCGAGAGCTGCGCATGATCGATGATGAGGCTCTTGGAATTACCATCTACGAGCGGCTTCTGGATGCTTCCGGACTCCAGACGTTTCATGTAAATCGCGAGCCCATCGCGATCCCACCAAATGATCTTCAATCGATCGCGACGACGATTGATGAACATGAAGTAATCACCAAGGCGAATATCGCGAGCGAACTCCGATTGGACGATCGCATGCAAGCCGTCGTAGGAACGTCTCATATCGACAGCCTGCATATAGAGATAAACTCGCGCGGTGGAAGCAACAGCAAGCATCGCAATCTCACTCACAAACGATGAGTTGTTTAAAGCCGGACTCTTGATGTTGTGTGGCCCAAGCCAGCACGGTGTTGATCGCTTCGAGCGACTTGGCCTGGACTTCGATCTTGATTCCCCGCGCTTCAATGAGGAAGCGAACGACGCCAGCGTCGACATCAGGCAATGGAGTCGAAGGGACGTTTGGTGTGGTGGCGGCAAGGCTCTGATCAAGCTTCTTTCGCCAATAGCTGAAGACTTGTAGGTTGATCTTCTCGTTGCGGCAGAACTGAGAGATGCTGAGACCTGATCGTCGAAAGCGATCGAGGCGAGAAGCCCATAGCTGGGCTTTAGAAGTATCACGCGGCATGTTCGGTGCTCCATCGGTTGAACGCGGCAGCCACCATGGCCGCCGCTACCGAACACTACAACCGAAATCAAGACCGCGCCGGGACCGAAACGACTGGTGCTGGCGTACGACTATGTAGTCTTGTGTCGGGCAAGGGGGTTTAGGATATTTTTTTCGATCGGTTGTATGTTTGGGCGCAGCAGCCATCGGTTTCGCGTTGCGAAATGAGTTCCTAAGTGTGGGCCTTCGTCGGAGCCGATTTTCGGTCGCTCACCCCGGCGAAGTGAGTCTTCGAACGGAGCGAATGGCGACTGAAAATCGAGCGTAGGCGATGGACCACACAGGGCCTTTGTTGGTGAGATTTGAGGTAGTAACAGTTCTCTTCTTAGGTTCTTGCTAAGCCTTCGATCATGCTGAAACCACGATAGGATTTAAACGACTATTCGAGTTGTTCGTAGGGTCGCAGGGCATTATGCGTGCGATGCGACAGCGTTTCACTACGATCTCATGAGTCCATGCAATACCTCACGTTGGCTTATTCGCTTACACGATGTGTTCGCCGGAGGCGACATCAGTACGCCAGCAAGCTCTACGCGAGGTTTTTGGCCTTTCGGGTCCTTATGGTTTCTGCGTCTGGGCTTTGCAAAAGGGTTGTTAAACTGTTTTTCTCAACTCTGGGAAAATGTTCTTGAGTGGGCTCACGCGGTGTTGGTTGCGGTTGACTGCGGGGCAGCTTGGCCCATTGTCTTGGTTTGCGGTGGTGACCAGATCGCTCCATCGCGAAGCATGGCCCAGGCTGTCACCAATATCTTGCGCGCGACAGCAATGATTGCTTGCTTCTTACGCGATTTGGAACCGCCTCGTACACGGTCATACAAGGCTTTGAAGTGTGGGTTGAAGCGGATAGCACACCAAGCAACTTCGGTGAGTACCGAACGAAGCAATCGCGGTCCGCGACGACTGATACGATTCTGGCGATCCATCTTGCCGCTTTGCCATTTTTTGGGAGCCAGCCCAGCGTAAGAGCTAACTTTACGTGCACTCTCAAAACGTTTAGCATCGTCGATATGCGCAACAATCACTTGAGAACCGACAACGCCAACACCTGGTATCGATTGGACAATCTCGATACGTGGATCGGGCTTGGAGATTATTGCCAATTGCTTCTCAATACGCCGCATGAGTTTCAGCGTTGCTACCAAATGCGTCAGCTGCACATCGAGAGTACCTCGCCAATACTCCGATGCGGTGCATTTCTCGAAGGGTTTTCGGAGTTTGCCAAGATCGTTTTCAATATAGCTCTTGGACCATGCGGTTTTGCCAGCAGCACACTCTTCACCTTGGGCCATTAGATTCGATCGAATGGCGTTCTGAGTTGCTGTAGCCTGCGCTTGAAGCTTCTTACGATAACGGACTAATTGCTGAAATTGGCGATGCTCAGGTGAAGGTATATGGACGGAGTTGATTTCGTTATTTCTGGCCATTTTAGCGAGCTTGAGTGCATCGTCTTTGTCGGTCTTGCGTTTGACCTTTCCCCATTGCCAAGCTTCGCCACCGGGGTGAGCGACCAGTACTTCAATGCCAAGTTTACGAGCCAGATCCACAACCCAACCGGAGAGCCCGCAAGATTCGAATACGAGTAGCGACGGTTTCACGTCAACAAGAAATTGTTCAAACGTTTTTGGATGAGTCATGATGGTTTTGAAAACCGGTACCGAACTGTGATCCTCGGTCAGCAGGCAGGATGCTGTCTTGAATTTTCCGAGATCGAGAGCGAGAATTGTTTGCATGGTCGTGAGTCTCTGGGCAGAAGGGAATTGAAACGGTTATATCAATAGCCTACCGAACTCAGCGTTCGGCTGCCCGACTCATGACTTACATGGATTCTCTTACTATGCACCTACGTCTTGCACCAAGAAACGAGGATCACCAAGCGAGCGACAAGCTCGATGGATGTCTGATAGACCGTCGCAAGCCAGAAAATCGAGGTAGAACCAACTCACAATACTACAGAAACGCCCAAAGAGATCGCCAGTTTGCACCGAAGTGAGTCCAAGCACATCGATTGCATGAGCTGTGCCTCAGAGAAACTCGCGCCGCACCATCAACTCGCCTAATAGCGCCGAGTTCTCGAACGCTTTTCTCCAGAATGTTCTGCAGCGCCGAAGAGCTACTCACTCACGAACACCCGTGTCGTAAAGTACATAGTTTCCAGAACTAAAGTCTTCGTTTCTGCGGAACGATGGATGAGCATCAAGCTCTTCGTAAGCATTACGATATCGGGCTATCTCCTGTTTCGTTTCCATTTGCGCCACAACGATGTCTATTTTATCTCTCGTGACAATATTCATCGCATGGTCTATATTGTAGAACAACATGGGCTGTGTCACAAAATATTGACGTCGCGACCCGAAAAACGGGTACGACCTCTCATCAAACACTAATACTCGATGCGGATTCTTATCGAACCTCGTAAAAACTGCAGAACGACTATAGCGATAAAAATGTTCAGCAAGCCCCTCATGCCAACGACGCTCTAAATAAGCGATCCCTATCGCAGCCGACACAGCCAATGCAACAGCGACAGTAGCCCGCTTCAATAATGCATAACGATACGGGGGGCGACAAACAATACCCATGTAGCTGAGTTGCACAACAGGAATAATCAAGAATATTGCGATACTAACCCCAAGCCATTGTGCGATGCGGAATTGAGAAATACTTGTAATCAGGTACACGGTAGGAGCTCCGCCTATCAAGAGCAAGGTGCCGTTTTCCAGCACGGGGTATCTGGCAATTACTATCGACAATCCTTTTGCTATACCAAAAAACCCCAATAACAATGAAAAAACCCAAAACGTTAAACCGTATCTCGCTGTAGTATAACCCCAACGAAGATGATTTAATGTTCCTGGCTGATCCTCGACAAGCATTGGCGTAATTAACAATACCACTCCGCAGGAAAAATATGGTAATGTCCATTCAGCGACAATATTCCAAGAACGAGTGCGCCGGGACGACAAGGCAAAAAGCACGGTACTCGGTGCCACACCAAACGCGAACAGCATTGCCAGACCAAAGTGCTTCGCAATTGCAGCGAGCACAAGATCCATTGTTTGCCAGTTTAGGTGATACAAGAGAGTTGTTCGATGAATACCGGGGTATGGCACTCGGTCTGTAAAATCACTTGATCCAATTGGGTAGAACGGATTGCCTGTCATCACGAAATTGCGTCCAAACCAAAAAGCTCCGATTGAGATAAATGGGACAACAAACCCGATCCAATTGCTTGCCGAGACGGCATTGCGGTCCACTCCTCGCAATGAACGAACGACGAGCAATGAAGGAAGAATGATCGCATAAGGAATCGCATAGTATTTAATGCCGACAAGAACTCCCGTCGTAATGCCAAATAGAAGAAAAGCCATCTGACCACGAAAGCGAGTGAGTTCGTAATACGCAAGGGAAGCGAAGAAAAAGGACGCCACTGGCAAATCATTGGAAGCATCAATCGTCTGACGCATTGTGACCAAGCTTGCGACGGAAAGAAAAGCAGCTAGGTATTGCCATTTGCACCTGAGCCCCAATCGTTTAGATAAAACTACGATTGAACAAAAGAGAATCAGAACCGCAGGCAGGTTGTTCAATGCAATCAAATAATCCCCCGAGAAGGGAACTGCAAACCACGCACCCAATAATTCACTCGTTGCTGGCATTGACCACCGTGCAGAATGCGTCGAATACAAACTCTCTGCTTGTATCCAGTGATCGATAAACGGCAGGTGATACATCAGATTGTCCCAATCCGATGGCCAACGCAGGAACCCATTCAAAAGAATGTTTCCAGCAAGTAATGAAATCGCCACCCATGAAATGAAGTATACGAATCGACATCTTTTCCGTGTCTTCGATCTCGTTTTGGTCGTATGTAACCCATTGTATCGATACAAGAGAATGCGGAGCACGATCGCGGTAAGGCCCACGGACGCAAGAACTCCGAATCGATGAAAGATTACGAATCCACCGGCTATGAACTCGGCAACTAACAATATACCGACGTAGAGCACGCACATGTGCAAAAGTCGTTCAGCTCCATAACAACGAGGACACAAAGCGAGCATAGCGCCACGAACCACTTGGAACACTAGATAGTTAATAGCTATCCAGACAATCGCAACACCTGCGTCCCCTGTGGTCAGAGATTCAATTATATCCATAGGCTCGTTGCATTCTTCCTGCTAACAATCTGACAAGAATACGATCACTCAACGCGAGACGGTCTTTCCAACCCAAGTCACTGCGAATATTTGCAAAATCAAAGTCTAATTTATCGGGGTTTCCACCGATTGGATGGCAACGTTCTCGAAAACCGTTTACACAGCTCGACTGAATCCCGCCTTCAACTTGAGCAGTCTGTAACACCGTCTCCAAAACTCCACTAGGATCTGTCGCAAAATCTTCATATCGGACGACAAGCGCTGGGACCTGATATCGCTCGATAAGACGACGGATATGGGAATTAAACATACGCCAACTTATTGCGCTGACCACGGTCGGATAACGTGGCATCAAACGGTGCTCCCAGTATATCTCTAATCGCTGCTTCTTCCTTTTCCACGCGCTGACGATGGCGCGACAATCACGGACCAAATGAACTACAAATACTGGTGGTAGTTTGCGTTGCTGTTCCAATAAGACGCCGAGATCAGTTGGATACTTGGAGGAATCGACCACAACAGGGCAATGCGTTGCATTTACGATCGCACTTAGTAACGCACTGTAATGGGTAACGTATGCGACATCGTTCATCCCTCCGAGTCGTTGGTTTAATTGGAGATTCACCATTCGGCGAAAACTACTTGACTGATTTCGGTGTAGAAGGACCTTCGAAATGTCGAAACGTTTGTACTCGCCACGAAAATTGGATTGGACGCGTGACCAATGCTTGCATTCTGAAAACCGACTGCCGCACCCGCACAATTCATCGTCGACAAACCCTCGTTTCCAAACATGCGTTAATTCTCCTGGAAAAGATATGTTGGAATTTAACGCAAGACATTGTCCTAGGAGTGTTGAGCCATTACGCCCTGTACCTGCAATGTAAATAAGCCTTCTAGTTTCCATCTTAAAACAATTATTAGCGGTTTATAGACCCATACCTATATCGTGAGAGAAAACCACGCCAAAGCTTTGTACTCGGGCCATAACCCCCTGTAAGCATGCGATCGGTCAGGAAATCGCAGTCGAGCGCCATTACTTGACTTGGGTGATGTCTGTGTTGCGCCGATAGAGAACCGGCTGCCAAATCCCAAATCCCCACAGAAAAGTCAGACGATGCCGATATCAAGGTTGTACCATCCGGGGAAAAATGCAATCGATTTATCTCGCCCCAATGACCGTACAACTCTTTAACCTTCGCCTTCGTTACTAGGTCGATAATCTTAATTACCCGTTGCTTTCCCCCAATTGCGAGTTCGGAACGGCCGGGGCGAAATGCCGTTGCAAATATTGGCCCTTTCCTAGCTTCGCCCCCGACTATAATCTGTGGGCCTTCCTCGTACTTCCAATTCCAACAATAGACATCTCCAGTGGCACTGCCAAACGCAAGTTGATTACCTGTAGCGTCAAAGGAAACGCGGTGCAATTGGTTGTTACCGACCTTAGATCGCCTGAGGTTTTTACGCGTTTCAAGGTCCCAAACGGTAACATACCATACATTTTTTAGACTACTGAGAGTTGCCATAAGTTTGCCACTCGAGTCTAAGACCGTATTTAGAACTTCTCCTCCCTTTTCAATCTCCAGTTTGGATGATTCCGTTCCGTTGTCGATATCCCAAAACTTAATCGTTCCGTCTAGAGATGATGATATCAGCGTTTTGCCGTCCGGCGTTCGATCGATAGCTGTGATCGGTGCTCGATGGCCAGCTAAAAAGAGGGGGTTCTTTCCATTTGAATCACAAATGCAGATGTGCGTATAGCTCATTGTAGCGACACGATTTGTGCCAGGTAGTAAACGACAATCCATGATTGGACTGCTGTGATTCCCAAGTTCTCGAGGATTCAGCGTCTGCAAATAGCGGACAAACAACACCGATCCCCATCCGAGCAGTGAAAAACTCGAAATTACGATAACTGTTGCTAACAATCGCTTCACCGGCATTTGTCGGGTTACTTTTTGCAGCTTCATCGTCGTCAACCTATCCTAATCGGGGATCGCAACGGTTTCAGCAGCACTGCTGGTGAAAATAGCGACAAGCGTATTAGTGTCGATTCTTTGACTCCAGAAACGGACAGATCCGTCACAAGATACCATCTGCGCTCCACCACCGGCGTGAAGGCTTCGAGGCCCTGCATTGGAGAATGCGTTGTTCTGAAAGTTGCATGGCAATATAGAGTCGCCAAACGCACAAAAAGGAATCCATTCTCGCACCGGATCCCCGTTAATGCCTTGGCACTGCATATCGCAATCCAGTCCAAGCATCGAGGAACCTGGCGCATGGAATGCCCACACGCCCCTGTTGTCAGCTCGATTTGGATGAGCGAGTAATTCAGAGACAGCAATTGTCGTGGAAAGACCATCGATGATACTGCCCAATCGAAGGAATGAGTTCTGTCCCATGACTCCTCGAAACTCGTGTTGTTTCCAGAAGGTCGCACCCCAAGAAGCGGCTCCGTAGTTTGCCGCGTAGTTGGCACGTGCAAAACGAACACCAGTCATGGACTCGAACTCCGAGGCACTATTGAACGCGTCGGATGGGCAAAGTAATGTGGGGATACGCGTCGTTCTAAACCTTGCAAATGGCTCGCTGTCGATGGACTGTCTATTGTCGAACTGCTCAGCAATGCTAGTCCCCTCGATCATAGGAAGTATTGCGATCGACCATGTTGTAAACGGAAACTGACGGCCTTCGTCGAGATACCCCGCAGGTCGGATTGCAGCAGCAGGCAAATTTTTATACACCGATTCATAACTTACAATCGCAAGACCAATTTGTTTCAAGTTGTTTTGGCAATGCGATTTCCTTGCCGACTCACGAGCGACCTGCACAGCCGGTACGAGTATTCCAGCCAAAGTTCCAATTATAGCAATAACGACCAGCATCTCTACGAGCGTTATCGCTCGCCGTTTCGAACAGGCAATCTTAATTCGCGAATACACGAGCACCCTCTTACTTTCAACTGTTATGTTTTAAATGGATCCAACTCACTTGGCTCGCTTTCTTAATAACTTGTACCCAAGAGCAATCAGACAGGCGCCAGTTGCCAGAAAAATCCAGGCAATTCTTGTCATGCCCCTCTTCTTGGGATTGACTCCGTAGTATTCCATTGTGAACGACTTCGCCGGAGGTGGATCGAATGAAATGTCGCGATACCTCAAGTGCGTTGTTTCACCGAACCGATTCGCTCCACTTATGTCACTCAACTTGTCATTTACTTCATCAAGAGCTAATGGAGAAAGTGTCGTGTACTTGAATTCCCCAACGTGCTGGGATTTGTTTGAAAACTTTAATTCATAATTACGAATAGCCCAGTTAATGTCTCTGTCAACCACGAGGCTTCCCGATTCAAGTGTCATCTCAGACGTCGATAAAGTGGTGCTAGACCTATGTCGAAAACGCAAATTGAACAAGTTATTCGTCCTATCAACTCGTGAAGGTTCTGAAATTTCATAATCGTCTCTAGCTAAAATATGAATAAGGTTCATTGACGCAGGTCGGAGGAAAGCGCTTCTCATCTCTAAAAGCCCATCAGAATTTGGCGGGTACGATCCATCATACTCTTCAAAATCGATCTGAAAGCCATTTGCTTGCCCTAGCCTGCTCAATACGAATGAACTTTTTGGTGACTTGCACACGACCGATCTGAATCCGTCTTTTTTATTTTCTCGATCTTTAACTAGTTCAGTATCTAGCAAGCTAAACACGCCGTCCGACCTGACGAAATATCTTGTGACTGAATTCAACTCAATCCTTTTGCCAGTGTTATTCATAAAAAGAGATTGGGTTTTTTCAATTTCCGCAGAATATGCACCGGAACATTGAGACTCAAGAGAACGCCACCCCTGGATAACAATTTGAGCCGTCGGCGTAGTTTCATCAACTTGTGTCGATTGCCAGCCTCCGAGTCCAGTAGCGAACACAGAATGAAGCAACAACAGCATGGAAATGCACATCACATGAGTCCTAACGGTCCAAGAATCTTGAAGTGGCGGCCTAGGCCTAACAAGGCTAGGCCGCCAAGAAAAAACAATTATCGCCTAATAGCAGATTGAGCATGGCGGCAATCCACCACATCCATTACACCAGCACGAATATCCAGTCGCTTGACAACGACATAACTTGCTGTTTGTTGACGGGTTTTGCACCTCTTGGCAACCGCAGGCATTATTACAGAAAAAGGACTCGTCCGATCCGACGGATATTTCCGACATCGATACAAATGCCATGAAGATACCGAACGAGATGGATGCGTACCCCACCATTTGCCTCATCATGAAACTACCCCACTTCTATCTTACCAAACGAAATTTAGCGTTCAACCGACATGAACGCTACGTAAAACCGCTTTGCTTGCGAATCACTCTTGAAGCTTCACAGTAATTGGATGATCTGCGTTTTTTGTGTCAACAAGTACAAAACGGTAATTCAATTGCGATGTCGATCGTCGTTCGCGTAGTGTTAGATCTTTTGAATCAAAAGCTTTCAATTGGAACGACTCAGGAGCTAATTGAGCGCACTCACAAGCGGAAATCGTGCGTTCTATATTAATCGTGCTGCCAGAGAGATTGCGAATAGAAACGGTCCAATCAACAAAATCGCTCGATGAGTTATTCGGGTCTGCCGAGCGAACCTTTTCCGCAACAAGAACTACTCCACGAAGATTGAGACGCATTGAATGAATGGATCCCCACCGCCATAGAGCGAATAGAAAAATGCACAACGTAAGAAACAGGACGGTAACTACATGCTTTAACCAGTGCTCCCATATATTCTTACCCCAGGTCATAACGATTCAGTCCTTTATTCCTAGTTTCTGGATTTCGCATTGATGCGGTGCGGAGTGTTCTCTGCAGTCAAAATCTTTAGTGCAGCAAAAGAACAGAAGTCAACTACCTTCGTAAACGTTTAAGCTTTGTTTGTTATCGAACTGCGGAACAGCAGACGTAAATGTCTGCAGCCATCGCGAAAGCTTCTTAAATGCGGCCTCCTGTCTCGCCCATCACGATGCAGCTTCACTGGAATCTCGTCCATACGAAGCTTCATTTGCCCCGCTCGCAAAACCATCTCGCTCGCAAATTCCATACCCGAGCTACGCAGCCCCAGCTGCAAAATCGCCTCGCGATTGAATCCGCGAAGCCCACAGTGCCAATCGCGGCAAGGTGTACGATACAGAAGCCGACCAATACCACTCAATACGGGATTGCCAATGTATCGATGATGCCACGGCATTGCGCCATGCTCAATCCCGCCGAGGAATCGATTGCCAAGAACAAGCTCATAACCGCATTCAAGCTTGTCGATAAAACGAGGCACTTCACCGAAGTCGTAACTACAATCACTATCACCCATGACAATATACTTTCCACGAGCGGTGGCGATCCCTCCCATTAGTGCCGCACCATACCCCTTCAAATCGACATGCACAACGCATGCACCGTTGGAGCTTGCAATGTCCTGCGACCCATCCGTACTGCCGTTGTCAGCAATGATTATCTCATAACCGACCGAAGCATTGACTGCCAATTCGTCGGGTCCGATTGCGTGTTTGGCCAAAGCGAACCTGCAGCCTACGTGCGCTTGATTAATGCATCCACCTATCGTTCTCGACTCGTTTAAACAGGGCATAACGACCGATATCAGAATGTCATTATCGAATTTTTCCGATCTTGAACTAGCATCTACAGCGACGACATGAGGTAATATGGTATTCATGCCTTCAACTCCGGACGAAACGAGAGCAAGAACTGAATCTCGACAATGCGAATAGTTGAGTCAGATAATCTGATGGACAACTCGACAGCCAATGATGATATTCGACGCTCACCTGCAGAAGCCGGCTTTGTCACGAAATCGATACGAATCGCTTCTTTTTGTAGATTTGCCGATGCTTGGTACTTGACAACGCTAGGAACAGCACATTCACATGATGACCACACGGAGGCAATTGCCGAGTCAGCTATTTTCAGCTTTTCAGTCGGAATGGCGACATAACTGGTCTCGCCTGCGAATACAACTCCAAGGTCATAGAGTATTTTGCTATCGAATGTGTTGGCTGATTGAATCGTACCCGCATACGCACAATCAGCACGAGATGAAGTTTCGACCGCAGACCGATTGCACCCAATCGTCATCGTCGCAATCGCTGGCAATAGAGATAACGTAAAACTCCGCAAAATCGGAAGGGCATGATGGGATGATGACATAATGGGCATGAAGGATTCCGAAAAAAAGGATCGGGTTGCTGGAATCAATCTATAGGAGTATTGGAACGATTCCGATAGTCCGTGTCAAGTTTTTTCTCGAAAGATTTTTCTCCGCCCTATGCAAAAGCTAGATTGCATCGAGCAAGGTGATTTTCCGAACGAAATAGCTGAGGGATCGAGAGCAGTTGGAATCAGGTTTGAGATAGCACATTGATCATTTTTGGGTGCAGATGGCTGCGGTGCAGATGGATGTTCGCTTTGCGCGCAGCAGTAAGCTCAAAACTGAAGTGAATGTATCGAAGAAAGTGGAACGATGATTTGAGCTACGCCGCTCTGCGGCTATAGCTCTTGAGCAGTCCACCGAGCCAATTCTGTAAAGCCATCATTTTCGACGCTCTAAATAGGTCCACACGATTCCAGGTGCGCTATGCAGCAAGCGCAAATGTGTTTCGCATGTCTGCATAATGATTGTTGTTGCATGTCAGCCAGTCACATGCAAGTGCGGCGAGTTCTTCCATCGTTTTGCATCGATGGTTTCTTGTGATCGTTTCGTGCAGATGCCACCATACTCTTTCAATCGGATTCGTTTCCGGTGAGTAGGCTGGCAGGAAGTGGATTCGGATTCGATGTCCCCACTCCGCCAAATATGTCTGTACATTCTTCGATTTATGGAACGAAGCGTTGTCTCAAATCGCATGGATGCGCGAGTAACTTCGCAGTCGACGACGTAGGTCGTCCAAGTGTGTTAAGAACAAGGTCGAATTTCGTCCGGCTTGTGGTTCGCCTACCAGTAGCGTTCCCGTTCTCCAAACCAACGAGCCCGAAAGGTAAAGTTTGCGATTGTTCCCAGGTGTCTCAACTTCTGCCTGTAAACCACGAACCATCCATTGACTGCCAATCTTTGGGTTGAGATTGATGTCCACTTCATCCTGGAAAACAGCAACTTCGTTCGCTGGCATAGAATGCAAGTGTCAGTGAGCGCCTAAAAGGGGCCAGTTAGGGGCGCTTCAAAAGGGGCAAGTTCGACAAGAAAGGCATGGTTGACTCAGATAGCGGGTTTCTTTTGGAACCCGACTATGGAGTGTGCCGTGGTACGTCGGCTGGATATGGATAAAAGACAGGGAATTGAGCAGCTTTTTGCTTCAGGAATGAGCATGCGGCAGATCGCCCGCACCCTCGGAATCAACCGAAAGTCCGTTGCTCGCCACTTGGCTGCTCTTAGCTCAAAAGGGGCCAGTGCAGCCGAAGCGCCCATCGACGAAGCGCTCACCGGGCCCGATGATTCAAAAGGGGCCAAAGCGCCCACCGGGTCCAAATTCCTGGAATCGGGTCATTCGGCCTCTAAAATAGAAAGCACTTCCGCGTCGCTATCCCGCAGCGAGTGCCGTTTATTTCGAGACCTCATCGTAGCCAAAATTGAGCGTGGGCTCTCTGCTCAGCGGATCTACCAAGACCTAGTGACCGACCATGGTTTCAACGCCAAGTACCACTCGGTTCGCCGGTATGTAGCATCTTTGACCCAATCCAAGGTACTTCCTGTCCGTCGCATCGAAGTCGATGCCGGGCATGAGATGCAGATCGACTACGGCCAGGGCGCACGCTGCCTGGACCACACCGGTAAGCTTCGCAAGACGTACGTCTTTCGTTTGGTTTTGAGCCATTCTCGCAAAGGTTACACCGAAGCCGTTACAAGGCTAACAACCGAATCGCTAATTCGTTCTTTGGAGAACGCATTTCGTGCCTTGGGCGGCGTTCCCAAGATTGTAGTGTTTGACAATGCGCCTTCGGCGGTAAAGCAGGCTGATTGGTACGACCCGGAACTCAACCCCAAAATCATCGCCTTCTGCAAGCACTATAACATTGCATTTCTACCGACTCGACCGGGTACTCCAGAGCATAAGGGCAAGGTCGAGCGTGGAGTTGATTATGTTCAAGAGAACGCGATCAAAGGGATGACCTTCGAGAGTCTAGCTCTCCAGAATCAGCATCTACTTCAATGGGAGAAGAACGTGGCGGATACTCGTATTCACGGCACGACCAAGAAGCATGTTGGTAAGCAATTCATCGAAGTCGAGAAGGCAACTTTAGGACCATTACCATCGGAACCATTTCCCATCTATGACGAGGGAATTCGTAAAGTCAGCCGCGATGGACACGTTGAAGTCAAAGGCTCGTTCTATTCTGCTCCACCGGAGTACTTAGGATGTGAAGTTTGGATGCGATGGAATGATCGAGTCGTTCGCATGCTTAATCATCGGCAAGAGCAAATCGCCTTACACCCGCGGATGGAGAAGGGGAAATTCAGCACTTTGTCGGAACATATTGCCCCGTCGAAGATCAATGGAATTGAACGCGGAGCCCGGCATTTAATGCAAAAAGTCAGGCTTATTGGCCCCAACACGACGCGTTGGGCCGAAGAGGCCATCAATGAGCGTGGAGTCCACTCCATGCGAACCATTCAAGGCGTCTTGGGTCTGACTCGCAAGTACAAAAGCGCTGCCATCGAAGACGCATCCGACACAGCTTGGCGCAGCGGTAGTTTCACCTACCGCACGATTAGACGGCTTTTAGAGCACCGCGGAGCCAAGCAAGAGACCATGGAGTTCATGGACGAGCATCCGGTCATTCGATCGATTCTCGAGTATGACGAGTTCTTTAAACGGGCACTAGCACGAGGCTAATCACAATGGACAACAATCTACTTTCAACGCTAAAGAAACTACGCATGTCAGGCTTGGCCAATACGCTTGAGATCCGCCTTCACGAAGCGGCGACCACAGGCCTGAGTCATCGCGAGTTCCTGGAGTTGCTTCTCCAAGACGAGCTGCTCCTACGCAACGATCGGTTGATCAATCGTCGCATCGCAATGGCGGGCTTTCGCGACACGAAAAGGCTTGAGGATTTCGACTTCAGCTACAACCCATCGATCAAAAAAAGCCAAGTCTTTGATCTGGCCACGTGTCGCTTCATTCGAGAGCGGCGTGACGTTCTATGGGTTGGACCTCCTGGGACCGGTAAAAGTCACTTATGCCAAGCGTTGGGACTCTGCGCCATTCGTTGCGGACTGACGGTGTACTACCGGTCAATCTTTGATACGGTTCGGGACTTCCTTCACGATGAAGCTATGGAGGGCCATGATCGGATCCTGCAACGCTACCTGAAGCCTGACTTGCTGATCATCGACGACATGGGAATGAAGCAACTGCCCAAGCGTTCAGGCGAGTACTTGTTCGAGATCATCATGCGTCGACACGAGGTAAAATCGACGATGATGACAAGTAATCGTCCGCTTGAAGATTGGGGTAAATTGATCGGCGACGTACCCAGTGCTGGCGCGATCTTGGACCGGTTCTTGCACCGCTCTGAACTGTTCCAGATGACGGGTCGAAGTTACCGGCTGGGATCGAGCGAAAATAATTCAAAAGGGGCCAAAGCGCCCACCGGGTCGGACGCCGATAAACAAGTATCAAGCAAGGCCTCAAAAGGGGCCAATTCGTAATCGACCACATCAATAACCCAAAGTGGCCCCTTTAGAAGCGCCCAACAGTGGCCCCCTTTGAAGCGCTCAATGACATTCCATTTCGCCTGACTCTGTAGTAATGCATCTCGCAGTATCCGGCGAGCTTCCTCGTAGCTTCTCTCTTGCACCCGTCGACGCTGCAAATTTTCAATCCACTCATCTACTTCCTCTTGAGTAACTCTTCGCGGAGCCATTAGGGATTTATCTCGCAACCGCAACCAAGCATTGAGGTCGTAGTTCCAGGGGTCCGAGATTTTTTTAATCGCCAATTGCATAGCGTGGGGGGCTGCTGCGAGTATCTGCTCGTGACAGTAGCTATCAACCAGCATGTAGTTACACCGGTGCCCCCAGCATTTGACCGCGTGAGACCGCCTCTCAATTTCATGGACTGCGAGTGGAGGCCAAGAGGACGAACCGCCGCAACTCATGCAACGCTGTGGATGTTCCAATCGCCAGCTTTCACGATCCTCCAACACACTTTTGAGGTACGCATCTGCCTGCATGTAAATTTACGTTGCCACACGAATAGACGAAAAAACCTTCTTGCGGAATCGACTGACCTCCCTATAAACGGCCTGGACACTGACGCCAAGGCTTTCCGCGATTTGCGGCTTCCGAACGCCGTTCATCATCATGTCTACGACTGCTCGAGTTCTACGTCCTTCCGCGGAAGCCAAATCTAGATAGTTCTCTAATTTTTCGGCCATCATCGCTGACTCTTCCGCGCTTGGGGAATACCGCGTGAGGCACGGCAGAAGTACCCCGCGAAACGAACTGCTGTTATCGCCCGGGAGAAATGTTTTCGCGGCTAGGTCGCCAGATCGCTTTTGCGTCGTCAATTTCTCAATTTCCCTGTAAGTTGCACTTCGAGCGATGCAAGAAACCCATCGTAAATAGGCGTGGTAGGTCTCAGCCTTGCACCTGCTCGATAGCGTCATCGAGACTTCGGCAAGCGTTATCTGCACAACATCATCAATATCTAGTTTCGACTGAAATCGACTGCCAAGAAAGCTCTTCACGATTACGAAAGCATACCACTGTGAGCTTGCGATTAAGTCATTCAAGGCTGCAGCCGATCCGGCTTTTGCCTCGCGAAGCAATTCGTCGTTCATCTTGAAATCCTGGTGTGGGTGGAACAGGTCCTACTGTGATACCTAGAAAGGACGGAAATCTCCACAGCTGTTTACACACGAATTCAAGATTTTTCCTCCTCACGCGCCGTGCCGTTCCCGGCCAAATGCCGTCGCTCAGCTCCGCGCCATCGGCATGACGACGTACCGGTAGAGCGAGCTAAACGCGAGCATCACCGGGACATTTCCGTCTTTCACGTACATGGTCGACTGGGACTTAGCAGGCAACGCCTTGAAAAAGTCAGCCAAGTAGACGTGATTCACATTTACCGCTACGGGCTCGTAGTCGTACTGGATCGGAACTTCGACGTTCGACTCCCCCGATTCGGTTTTCGAACTTACTGACACCTTTCCTGCATCAAACGCGAACTCAACCGACCGGCTTTCCTTATCGGCGGCGATCGCGGCTTGCCGAATCCCCGAGAACATCTCCTCGACATCCAGAATGACTTCCTTTGCGTCTGTCACACTTGGAAGAACCTGCCGCCAGTTGGGAAACTTGCCTTCAATGAGATGCGTCGAGAAGGCGCAATCTCCCATGTCGGCCCGCAGCTCGGTTTCCGAGAACCTTAAAGTCACGTCATCCGACTCTCCCGCAAGCCCGAGCATAGAAACAAGAACCCGCAGTGCCCTCGCAGGGACAATGTAAACGCCAATTTGAGCATTTCCTTCGCACGCTAACTCGAAGGCCGACAATCTATGGCCATCCGTTGCCACACACTCCAGGGACCCACGCCCAAGATCGAACGCCACGCCTCCTAGTTGGTAACGAGCACTCGACTCGTCGCAAGCGAACTCGGTTGCGCGGATCGCGAACAGCAGCGCCCCCGCTTTGACTTGGACCGCCGCATCGGGACATGGCATGGTCACTGGGAATTCATCCGGACTGGAGGCCCCAAACTGAAACCGAGCCCTGCCGCACTGTACCTTCACGTGCTTGCCGTCATCGATATTGAACTCGATTTCGTCACCTTTACACTCGTTGAGAACCGAGTGCACTTTACTTACCGGGAGAAGAGTTCGAAGATCGCCTTCAACGTCCACCTTGGCTTGCAAGTAGACCTCCCCGTCGGACGCGGTAAGAGTCGCTTTCCCGCCAGCGGCTGAGAGATGGACATTGGTAAGGATCTCTTTGTGTCGATTGTTGGCGACACGCGCAACGACCCCAAATACCCTTTTGAACTCGGCTGTACTAGCTCGCATTTCGCATCACCTTTTCACGCAGAACAGGAACTTCCTTGCGGGCACGTACCACCACGGTCACTTTTCGCCCGCCACACCTTGAAATCTCAATTTCGCTGTCTCCAACGAAAAAACGCTCACCCTTTTCGATCTGCAGAACCAACGTTCCCCTATCGGATGCTTTGGTAATACCGTTCGTTTTCGCTTCGTTCTTCATGCCAGAAATCCTTTTGCTGTTCTTCAAATAGCCGAGCTTGCCGTTGAAGCTCTTTGCGCCATTCACCATCGACTCCATTCAGCAGCCCCTCTTGGATCTCATCATCTCGAGCGAGGTCCGCCCAATAGCCGAGATCGCAAACCCAATGAGACTGCCCATATTCGCGAACAAGTCTATGCGCCAAAGACTCGAGGCACGCACCCCTCAGGAGCCGAACCACAAACGCAAGTGCCACATTCGGGATGCCACTCAGTTCGTCTTCGGTTAAGCCTGAAAGCCAGTTTTGGTCGTACATGTTTCTTGCTCGTCGGTAAATGAATTGACTCAACCAACTAGGCCGGAAATGGGCACGATTTGTTTCAACTTGCTCGAAAAGAATTGCGGAGCGACGAGCAAACCCACCGCTCCGCAATCTGCCGCTGACACCCACTGCCAACGGCAGGCTGTAAAGAAAACAGGATCGAGCCTACCAAATCAAATGGTCGAACTCGGAGAGTTACCTGAGATCACCGATCGCAACTCATCTGTGACCGCTGGAGCACCCTCTTGCATGCTTGGCCGACGTAATGGAACGACAGCCTTGGTCCCATCCTCCATGCTGATAATTGCTTTGGTCAGGTAGCAGGAACGTCCTGTGATGGACGAACACGCTCCGTCCATCGCACTCGAGTCGTTGACGTAAGCGATCGTCACGTGCGGGTTGTACTTCGGGTGCGTCAAAACATGCGGCAGGCTATCACGCAACTTACGATTGATCGCATGCAGGGCGGGCGACTCTACAGCAACGATCAGAGGTACCCCGCGATCGCCACCAGGAAAGCTCGTGACGCCCCTGAAACTGACTAGAGGCGATTCGAGCCTCGACACAACACGTGCGATTTCGTCTACGCTTGCGCCCGTGATTCCGTACAACGCAGTGACATGGGGTTCATCTTCCCGCCCGCCCACGGAGAGGTCCGCGTCATTCAGGCATGCAGCCTCTCTCAACACCGCATCCTCGATCGCCTCGGGCAACTTAAGCATCACGCACGCGTACTTATGGGCTCTGCCGACTTCGAGCAACTTGGACTCCAGTTCATCGCGCCCACTTAGCGACGGTATCGACTTCACGAACGCAACGGCGTCGGTACCGTAACTCCAATCCCAAAGCCCGCTCGAGCCGCTTTCTTCGTTATCGTCATCCAGAGGACGAAGCCGAAACCCGGACGACTCGAAGATGTCTGTCACCTGAGGAGAGATCTCTTCTAGCAAGGTAGGGTCCACGTCGATCACGTGCTTTAGTTTGCGATGACCAATTCGGATCGCTTTGTCGACCGGTGGTATAAATCCACTCGCCGCGCCAGACGCCTTGATGAGTGTTCTTGGATCGACAGGGCCATTTGCGGTCAGGATGAATCCGTCGAGTTCATTTCCGAACGTCGGTTCCCCTCGTTTCGTGCGATACTCTCCGACCGTCATCACCCCGATCTTTGAATCCGCTTCGAGCCTCCGATCTTCGAGCTCCGGATCGTTTACCGCGGGGACCTCGAGTTCGATACTGACATGCTCGCCATATTCACGACCGAGGGTTATTGTGTCCTCGTCAGCGATAAGGTCCATGTCGGGTTGGATACTGAGCATGGACGTTCCCAGCAACGACGCTGCAAGGCTCGAATAGGTCATACCGTCTTGAATGCCCAGCGAAGATCGTGACACGCCATGCGCCGCAAGCACGCAGTCCCGCAACTGGTCATGCCCTTCCACAAACTGCATTTCGTCCGCAGTTCGCTTGTGCACCACCGATGTGGCTTTTCCGACAAATGTTACTGCCGCCCCGTCGTCACTAAGACGGCGAGAAAGATTGTCCTCCACTTCGCTCAGCTTCTCGGGATCGTCCTCGTCGGAAGTCAGCAACAACTTGCCGTTTGGTCCTTCTCTGTAAAACTTGTCGCGACAATCGTCGAGGGCGTTGGACGCATCGATCCAAGGAGCGGCTGCATTGGTAGGAGATGCTCCATCCCCTTTCAGGAACGGATGCGGGTACTTGATCACCGTAAGCATTTCCGCTGGCAACTCGACACCCACAAACTGGCGGATCGCTGAAAACGACTCTTCGTCGTAGCTCGCTGAATAGGTTGTCCATGACTGAGGCCGAATGATGACTCCACCTCGCGGCATACTCTGGTACCGACCTGGCCGGATCGGTGTCACCATCGCCATCGGAATCACGTATCTTTCAACCGTTCTCGTTTTCAGCACATTAGGACGGTTAAACACCAAGCAGCACCCGTGAAGGCGCAATTGAACCATTTGCTCCCACCGGAATGCGCCCCCGCTTTGGCGAGGGTGAGGACGATTCAATAGTCGCATGAGCGGATGTGTTGAATCCGCGACCGTTCCCTGATGTTCACGTACAAGACCCTTGCGTACGCTTTCTTCTCGCCACCGAGCCCCAAACTCCATCCGCAGCGCCTTTCGCTGCGTCCGCGCTAAGGGATCCTTCGAGTCATCGTAGACGTAGACCAGCGCACGAGTTGCCTGTCTCGCAACGGAAGTGATCGCGACGTAGTTCCACCCACGAAAACCCTCGAGCTCCGCTCTATGGTCGCTTGCGACATCGCCGAGGCGATACATCGACAGAACTTCGTCAAGGATTTCGTATAGATTTGCTGGCCCGTGCATTCCTGTTCTCCTGCGGGGAACTTAGCCGAATGCCAATCGCAGTTAAACCGTCGGATACCCATAGACTTGCCGCTCCACGTCGCCGCGAATGTAAAGCGGGTGTTTTGGGCTTCCGTTCTCGTTTACTCCCAAGCAGTGGACTTTACCGAGAATCTTCAAAACAGCTTTCGCTCTCTCAGGATCGCAATGCACGCCCCATCCGACGATGATTTCCTGAACTCGCGCGGCGACACTTCCCAATACGGCATCGTTTTCTTCACCGACCGGATTGTCGATTGTTTTGAGCCCGCGTGGGTCGGTCGACCTAAACGCGTAAGCATTCAGCATAGTGAAACTGCCAAAGCCCCAATTCCTGGAGAACTGAATACATCGGCGGATTGTTGGATCGTCGATGAGCTCGTCTGCGGTACTCGGGTTCAAGCAACAAAACGCGATAGCCGGTTTCGATGGATCCCATATCCTCCAAAGCGAGTATCTCCAGACTCGGCAGGGGGAAAAGTGAGCCCCCTTCTCCATGTGAACCTCGAACAATGTGAGTTGCTTCACGCCGTAACCGCCATTTCGTGAAAAGAGAGTTGCAAATCGGACTGCGTTTTCAACATTGCAGGCCCTCATACATGATTTCAATGGAATCAAAATCCCGCCTTCTCGAGGTGGGATACACCGCCAGATGGCAGTCGTTTTTTTCGAACCGACAAGCGATGATGCGATGCCAACCACTTCGATGCTCGACGGCAAAAAGATGCCCTACGCGCCGCATTTTCCTCTCGATATAGTTTCCCAGATAACGAACGGCAACTCCCTGCCGGCTAGCCAGCATTTGCTGGATCTTCAGTAAGTCGCTTAACGGGTGTCGGTAATCCGGACGGACAGCAGCAATGCAGTAGAGAGTCTCCACCGCGATCTTCCTCCAAGCGGTCAGAATCTCCCAGTCATCGACCAATGCACCCTTCGGGAGAGCGACCGCGGCAGACGTAAACTCTGTCTCGGCAGAGATCACAACCAGATCTGGTCGCCCGCTAGCTGCTATGCACGACCACCAAACGCGTGGAACCCCCATGATTGCCCAGCTTGTGCCGGAAACACCTCTGCTTATTCGAGAATCGAGACTACCCAATAAATAGGCCGGATTCGTAAGCACTTATTTCCAAATTCCCTGAAAAACACGAGCAAACATTAGCGTTTTAGAAATAGATCGTGATCGAAAAGGGATACTGACAACCAGTGGGTCAAGTATTTCGACGCTTCGTTCGCGAACCTTCTAGCTGTGAAAAGCATCACACGGCGGCTCCCAAACCCTGCCAACGAACAATTGTGGAGACTGCACGTTGCCAGCGATCAAGCCCATAAGATGTCTTTCAACTACTTAGCATCGAAGCCGAGGATGTAACCGTTCGAAACCTCGACTCAACAACCACTCGCTTGAGCACGGATAGGGTGAAGCAATTGAAGATTGATCCTCATTCGTCGCTAGGATTCTCTGCAGGCATTTCCCCAGACGGTTTTGGGGGTTTGGAGGATGCGTTGTATAGATTACACCCTAAATGCCAAACTTCTAAACATTCGCCCGATGAATGCTCATGCTTGCTAATAAAAGACCATTTTGCCGAATGATCACAACAATCAGTCACTTGGTCGCAAGGCCTTTTCTCGTCCATCTGTGATCGCAACCGTTCCATTTTGTGCTTGATCTTATCTTCCGTGAAATAGACCAGCAGCAAACCTCGCCCCTCGCGTCCTGTAGAATAACGCGAAACCAATTGCGAAACTCCACCACTATGCCAAGAAAATGATTTGTATTTCTTAGCTTCGCCGAGCACACGCCTCTCTGATTGAAAAAGGCATGCTCTAAACGTCAAATCAACATGTCCGTTTGTGAACTCTTCGCGAGTAACAATTAGTGCACTGGATTTATTAATTGACTTCACAAAAATTGCACTTAACTGATCCTCGCTCAACGAAGAGAATAGCTTTGCATCGCGTTCCAAATCGTCAACTGCTTCAAGTACTAAAGCAGCAAAAGCATCATTAAACTCTAGATCGCTACTTGCAGCTACGAGACGTTTATGCTTACCTGGAAGCTTTTCCGCGAAAACCAGGAAGCAGTCTTCGTATCGAATTTCGGAAGGAATTTCACTCATTCTGTTACTCCCGAATCATCACACCCGATAAGCCAGCTCACCTCGATTTCTCGAGCAAACTCAATCCAAGTTGACTCTTTTAGTTCGTTTCTGGCCCACATAGCCAGCATTCTCCTGATCTCGTTGTCAGGGACCGACTCAAAACGGCCTCTCACTAAGCGCCGAAACTCGAGGCGAGAAGAATCTGCAGCATTTCCAGTTAGAATCCCGAGAACAGTACGCACTTCCTCGTTGGAGACATTCGCTTGTCGAGCAACCTCATCAATCTGCGATAAACGTAAGCGGCCATCAGTTAGGTTATTGCATATAGATCGATAGATTTGAATGTGTTTCGGGCTGTCTCCGATTTGGCTTACCAAAAAATCTAAACGCGAATCGATCGCTTTTGGAGAAACAGTTCCCACGTCCAAACGTGGAAGTCCCGCCACAATGCGGTTCGTCTCGAGGCTGACTGCAATGACGCGAAGGAGAAGCTCGAGAGGGTAGGCAGCGTTGTTCATTGTCTCGATCGCCCAAAGGTTGGCGTCATTCACAATGCCGCTGTCTTTGTCACTGGCCACGGCTTGACGTTCAATTACCCACTCAATCGCACTCTTGCCGTTGACAGTGTAATCGTAAGCTTCCAGAGGAATATTGGTAATGGTAATGTATTCGTTGTATATGACAGTGCTGCGATCCGTGATAACCTTGCCTGTCACAGGGTCTTTAACCTTGGCGAATTTCATTTTGCGAACATAAAATTGCTCGTCTTTAAGTTTTCTAAGAAGCTTGTCGTGCTTTGCCCCTCGGTGGTCGATCGTTCCGCAAGTGCTATCAGCGAGTTGAACTGTCGCTGGATAGCAGTCAACGCTTTCGTATTCTAGATGCCAACGTGCCAAATAGCGACCAGCTTTGGAAAATGAAACAAAATCCTCAAATTGCTTCACTGCAGGAATTCTTGGAAACTCTTTGGCAAGATTGTCCTTATATCGCTCACGGTACTCATGTGAGTGTAGCAAACCGTAGACATAGTAGAACAAGTCTTCTTTGGTAATGGATGAAGTTGCATAAGCGCGATTGAAATGTAGCAAACTATCGTCAGATAACGCGTATTCTCTGCGTACCGAACTATCCTCAGCTTTGAAGAGTGGACGATCGAGGTGCGGGGCCGATTCATAAAGGTAAAGGGGAAGATGCTGTACCGCGGCCGGGCCGTGTTGAAGGGCCACGAGCTCATTGCTAATAAAGCATGAAAATGGAACCGTCGCGCCGATCCCGGTGAACCACAGAACCAAATTGCGTTCACTGGTGGGGAAGAACGAAGGGATCTTAGACATTACTTCAATCAGTGGTGGATCAAGATAGACCCACTGCCTGAAAAATGGTCGATAGGTCGCGATTCTAGCCCCAGACGGTGAATAGTTGAGTTCCCTGTGCTTAAGGAGACGTTCTCGCAGCCCTCGTGTCCAACTAATTCGCGTTGAATCGTTTGTCGTTTCAAACTGATCTGCTGGTTTGTTGCTTCTTTTGAGCCTTTCTAGCTCTTTAGAATAGAAATCGATAGAGGAGGTTACATTTGCAAGAAGTACTTGCTTTGAACTGTTAAACGCCCATGCGTCCCGGTTAGATTTAATTCCTCCAGAATGTTCATTGAATATTCGAGCTGATTCAGAAAGGTCTCTCCCAGCGATAGCGAGGAAAGTACCAAAAGATGAATCGCGTTGTTTTATCCAATCGCCGTGAGAATCAGGAGTGATAGTCTTCCAGTCTATAGCATCTCGAATACTACTTTCTGAACCGATTGATATCGTAAAATCGCGAAGCTTCGAAAGCTTTTCTTCTCGAGATAAATAGTCTCCAATGTCATGCCAGAGAATCTCGCTAGCTCCAGTATTTTTTCCGCGTTTGACCAGAAGAATGATGGCAATAGGCGCTCGACTACCGCTCCCAAAAATTTTGCCACCTTCGCGTCGCGACAATTCTCCGGAGGTTCTCTGGTTTCCTCTTAGGTGAAGAACATAAATACGGCTGAACTCCTCGCTTAGGCATTTTCGCAAGCCGCTCCCGCTTGCCGAGTCAGTGAATCCCGCATTTACTACAAATCCAATTATTCCGTCGCTGGCCACTCTATCGCTTGCCCATCTGATAGCGCGGATGTAGGAGTCGTATAGTGAATTCTTCAATATTGCGTCCGTGCCTACAGAATATGTTTCTGAAATTCGAGCATCGAGTGCTCTATATTTTACGTTCTGGTTCCCATCGTTAGCACTTTCCTGGCCAACTGAGTACGGCGGGTTTCCAAAAATTACCCTAATGTCAAGCTTCTTCTGTCGCTTTCGACGATTGCTGTTGTCCGGGAAGAAGTCAGCGAACTTGTCGTCGTCCTCGTACATTGCAAAGGTGTCAGCAAGCAGGATTCCTTCGAAGGGCTGATAAGATGAAGACCTTTTGCCAAGTTCATGGGATTTCTCGACTAGTATACTGTGATAGACTGCTTCGATATTGATTGCAGCGAGATAGTAGGCGAGCAGGACGATCTCGTTGCAGTGAATCTCGTGCTTGTATTTGTGAGGCATTTCTTCGGGTGTAATTAGACCGCTCTGCAATAATCGCGTTATGAAAGTCCCAGTACCAACAAACGGATCGAGAATGTGAACGCCTTTGCTGCCAAGCGAGACTCCGAATTCGCTTTGCAAGATGTCGTTGACGCTGTGGATGATGAAATCAACAACCTCCACTGGCGTGTAGACAATACCCAGTCGCTCGGTCATTTTGGGGAACGCATTGCGGAAGAACTTGTCGTAGAGTTCCACAACTATCTTCTGCTTGCCTTCAGCTTTGTCGATTCCGGCAGCTCGCCTGCGTACGGATTCATAAAACTGTTCTAGTGTATCTGCCTCCTTGTCCAGCCTATGCTCATTTAGTAAATCGAGAATGTTTTGCATACCCTTGGAGACAGGATTGTTGCTGGCGAACGAGTAATCAGAAAACAGTGCGTCGAAGACCGGCTTTGTTATTAGATGCTGAGCCAGCATTTCAATCACCTCTTCATTGGTGATGCTGTCATTCAGGTCATCACGCAGTTCGTCAGCGAACCGCGAAAATGCTTCGACTTCTCTCGGATTCTCTGGGTTCTTGAGAATAGCTTTGATACGGCCTATGTGAGTTTGAGCGATCTTAGCTATGTCGCTTGCCCACTCTTCCCAGTACATTCGATTGCCACACTTCTGCACGAGCCGGGCGTAGAGTGCCTTCTCTAATTCGCCGACTTCAAAGTGCATTCGCAGCTGTTTCGCTTGTGGCTCGATGGACTTACTTGCCAGATCAAACTCGCCATTGCCCTTTTTACCAGTCTTACCTTTTGGCTTTGGACTGAGAGAATCTGTGATGGAAATCACTTCCATTCGACCTGCTGTACTTTGCATCAAATCAACTTTGTTGATGAAAGCATCGAAGCGATCATCGTGTGAGCGAAGAGCCTGTAATACTTCCCAAACTACTTTGTAGACCTTATTGTCGTTGAGCGCCTCGTGAGCTTGCATCCCATGCGGAATTACCACGGGCAGAATGACATATCCTAGTTTCTTGCCTTTGGAGATCCGCATAACGCGACCGACCGACTGGACTACTTCAACTTGCGAGCTACGCGGCGAAAGAAATAGCACAGCATCTAGGGCTGGCACGTCGACGCCTTCCGATAGACAGCGAACATTGCTTAGGATTCGGCAAGTGTTTTCAGGTGGCGATTCCTTTAGCCAACTGATTCTGGCCTCCTTCTCCATGGCATTCATGCTGCCATCGACGTGCTTTGCTTCGCAGCGTAAGGCAACAGAGGTCTCTTTATTGTTAGCTTGGTAGGCATCGATCACCGACTGGAACATTTCGCTGATCTGTTTTGACGATACTTTGTGCGATTTGCCAGTTGTGGGTTCGATCACTTGGCAAAAGGCGACGGCTCGCTGCATCGGCGTGGCGTCATTACCTAGTTCACCCCGCAAGTCTTGTTTACTGAGGGCCTTCCAGCAACCAATGATGCGTGCTGCGTCGTCGACCTTTAGCTGGTTGTTTTCATCTTTAAGGAGATCTTGCAGACGTGCTGATACGTGGTCTTCGTCGATTGTCAGTACAATGACTTTGTAGTCGGTAAGCAAACCCAGCTCGACCGCCTCTGAGAATGTAATGACATGGAGTTGCTTGCCGTAGATGGTTTCATCGTCCATTGAGCATAATGCGATATTCTCTTGAATCGCTTTGGCTTTGGCTACATTCGCATAGATTCGCGGCGTTGCCGTCATATAAAGCCGTTTTTTTGCTCTAAGGAAATTAGAATCATGGACACGTACAAAGTTTGATTCGATCTCCGATTCAAATGTAGCTCCAGTCGTTCGGTGGGCTTCGTCGCAAATTATCAAGTCGAACTCATTCAGATTAAATTTTGATTGCGATTGGTTGATGACCTCGATCGAATGGTAGGTTGAGAAAACAACACTCATGTGCTGGTCATCGTGTCGCTTTTTCATTTCTTCGGACAATCGCGCTGCATCCGTGGTTGCTGGGTATCGCAACTCATGCACAAATGTTTGAATGACGTCGTCGTCCTTTTTTCGCTTTTTGCCAACCTCACTGTCTGAGCACACGGCAAAACAGTGCAGCGGAACCTGGCTCTGCTGTGTCCATTCCGTTAATGTTTGTGACAGGAGCGCTAAGCTCGGAACAAGAAACAAGACTCGCTTATTTTGACCGGCAATCTTCTCTGCGATCTTAAGCGAGGTGTAAGTTTTTCCAGTTCCGCAAGCCATAATCAGCTTGCCACGATCCGCGTTCTTTAGTCCGGCGAGAACTTTGTCTATCGCAGCTTTTTGGTGCGGTCTTGGTTCGTACTTAGGCTTTAGCGTCGGTTCTTTTTTCGATTGGAACTTTGACCAGTCGATTTGACTGCTTTCAAAATCGCTTAGCTCGATTGTGCTAACAGGTGGCTGCTGGTTGAATAGAGCAGCTTCCGCATTTTCTGACCAGCTATCGGAGGTTAAAACGATGATTCGATGAGTAAAAGGCTTTTGACCGGAAGCGGTAAAGAAACTGTCTATATCACCTTTTTGCACGTGGTAACCTGGGTCGTAAAACTTGCATTGGATCGCGTGGTACTCTCCTGTACCACGAGTCTTTGCAACCAAGTCGATTCCAGTGTCTTTTTTACTGATACCAACGCCATCCGGAACATCGCCTAGTAGCCAAACGTCACTGTACAAGTCAGCGTAGACGGGCTCGTGGCGAAGATAGGTCCGCACCAACTCTTCAAAGTAGGTTCCTTTTTCGCGTTCCGATTTCGAAGCTGTGCGAAAGGAAGAAAGGATCTGCTGGAAAGGCGTTTGCGTCATGCGATTTTCTCGGATTTTCGATAGAAATTACTTGCTTCTACTTCTAGCCGTTGACGCGTATCTCCGCTCTCGCGAGGAAATGGTCTAGGTCTGTCCGTTTGAACAGCCGATAACCATTCACTGGATTACGGTGCATCGGAATGTCACCGCGAGCCGCCCATTTACGGAGTGTGTTTTGAGCGACACCGATGTACTCGGCCGCCGCTGCGGTTTGTAGGTGTTCGGTTAGTTTCGGCATCTCAGTTAGGTGATCCGACATGCGGTAGGCAAAGAATCAAGGATCGTCAGTCTAGCAAACCCTTCACTGTCGGGATACTGCCGTTTCCGAGACCATTTGGCGGCCCAGTTTACACCCAAAGTAGATGGAGTCGGAGAGTCGCAAGGCACATCAAATCATGCGGGAGAAAACGAGTTGAATGCTCTCCACTCGGCACTGTAGCATTTTTAGCAGCTAGGGGCTGGACGGCATGAGAATCGCATCGCGAGAGTGCCGAGAGAAGATTGGCGATGAACTAGCTATCATCGTGGGAACTAATCATCCAAACCAAGCTCAAGTCGCTGCCATTGCGACTCGGTGTTACCGGGTTTAGTCTCTTTCTTTAAATCGATTCGACGCTGGGAAACGAATCGAAGCACGTCGTCCCGTACCAACTCGTCCGTATCGGGTTGGTAAGTGTATTCGTCGCCATTGAGGCGGATCGCTCCTGTGTGCCGCGCAACACTGAAAAAGCCGCTGCTCACACCTTGGATCAGGAACGGCGTCCTTCGATGCAGCTTCGAGTCCTGCAATGCCGCAATCTCGTCTTCGCTCAAGAACGATTCCACTTCCGACTTCCCTCCACAATAGCTGTTCGCCAGCGCAATCAATAGCCTTTCGGAGTCACCCCCACTGATACCTCCGCTGGCCCATGATTCGAGAAGGCGATCTTCCTCGCGAGGGGTTCTATCGCGCATCGTAAGATGCTGGCAAACCATCCTTAGCTGATCTCGCTCTTGTGATAACCGACTCAAGATTTCGAAGTCGTGTTCATTGAGGTTTCTGGAAAGCTCCAGCAGTTCAATTTCTGCAACTGGCCGAGACAGATCATTCAGTTGCATTTGTTGCGCCCTTGGAAAACTGGTTTCGCATATTCTGTAAATCGATTCATCCGCTCCTCTCAAGAACCCTCGGGTCATGGTCATCGATAATGCCCAAAACCGCATTGATCACGTCGTTGTCGACCACCACCTCCGAAAGTTGATGCCTTTGATGAAGCACTGCATCGCGAATGTCCGTGATCGACGCTGACAGAGCCTCTAGTCTGTCCGCCGCGTCCGAGCACGCTGAGTTAGCGATTCCATCGTCACACTGAATTTGTGCCGCCAGCACGCGAAGTGCAGCGACAAGGCATTGATCCGAGGCCTTGCGCATTGGCCGTTTTTCTTTTTCCATCTCAATTCTCCTCTGCGCGAGCCTACCCCCGAACCATCGACGATTCAAATAAAACGATATTGATCCCAGCCACCCGACTACTAACTTAAGCCCCCTCTGCCTTGGCGATCGCTTCCATCGCCTCGATCATGGCTTGATGATTGGTCTTGCCACCAGGCAAAAGCACTTCGTCGTTCGGTGAGCATTTCCACCGGCAGATCTCGAGCAACTCGCGAAGCGATTGAAGTAAGTCGGGAGACGCGGCGAACAGACATGCGTTCCCCTCGTTCCATTGCGATGTGCCTCGATCGATCTCACCTACATCTGCAAGACAATTCCCGCCCTGACTGCTGCCTCCCGATCGGATGCAAAAGGTTTTCCAGCCGTCGCATCCTTGATAGTTGTCCGACAGCCGTTGAAGGCCGAAAGGCCCTTGTGAGTGTTTACTCATTGTCCCCTTGCTTTCTGCATCACGGCCTGAGCGCGACTGATAGCTCCGACAAGCGTTGTCGCGTCTACTTGAAGCCGATCTAAGTCGCGAAGATAGCCCCTCGCTTCAAAAACGAGGTTGTCGAGCTCTTTGAGCAAGTCGGGAGACGCGGCGATCAAGCGCGCGTTCTTGGTCATTTCTTGGTAATCGATCCGCGATTCCGTCGCGTTGTGATCCCCATCGAAGTCCCATCGCAGCTCAGCAACCACTTTTCCCATGTGCTGTGCTTTCGGATTTGGGAATGGCTCAGGTGGCCCGACAATAAGCTGGCCGCTGATGTCCCACGGTGCAGATGTGTGTTTATTCATAGATTGATCTCATGGAGTGCGGGGAAACCGCGTGTTGTTTCCCTAGAAGTAAATAACCCCGCTCCGGCGAAGTTTCTTCGCCATCCTTCGTGTCGCTTTGTCCATCCGGACCTGCTGCGCGTGACTCGCCCCACCCACCGTGATACCGTCTTGCTTCACTTCGCCCTTGATATACCGATCGTAGATGTCCGTGGGCTTCACGTCCTTCCGAGTCAATTCCTCTTTTGCCATGCTGATCCAGTTGCACGCAGCTCGCTCGCTCTCGGTCAGGTTGCAGTACCCTTCTGAGCAAAGCAGGTGGATGGCCTTGCCGATAAGCTGGCTGGCTTCTCGTACGTGTTTCTTCATCCGCAGCAATCTCCTTGTAATGATCCACTCGAACCGGTCACGCCTTTGCTTGCTTGTAGCCAATGGTTCGGATCCACTTCCTATCCAGGTCGTAGACCCAAACGTCGTCCAGCACGAACACATTGCCGCACCGCAGTTGCAGCACGATTTCATAGAAGCCCTTACCGCCATCGATCTCCACGAACAGTTTGTGTACTTCCGAAACAGTTGCCACGTAACCGCTCTCGATATTCTTTACACCGAGCCCCATTCGACGATTAGTGTCATGGAAGTGGACGCAGAGCGCAACGTGGTGCTTCGTATCGCTACCGGCCTCAAACGTTTGCCCAAGGTAATGCCGAGCAATCTCGTCGTCCGACCCGTTGATCGAAGTTGTGATGGTATCTCCATCGCTCATGTAGACAGTGATTGTTCGCACGATCGCCCCCCCTTATTGTTCTTGCTCTCAACCAACTAGGCCGGATTCATCGCTGGTTCTTGACGAGCTGCCGCGATTTCTTCGTGGGTGTAGTACTTCTGGGTCGGGTACTGCATCAGGACCGTTTGGGTATCGCCTCCCCGGTGGAACAAGACTTCCCACAAACCCGGTGTCTTGCTTGTCCACATGCTTCCGCGGCGCCAGAGATCGGCAACGGATTTTGTATGCCCTATTACCCGCGAAAGGATCTTAGACTGGCTCGGCTCACGTAACCACGCCTCGATCGACTTCCATTTGTCGCTTTTCCATGTGGCTCCAGTTCGCGCCATGCTCACAGCACTTTTAAGCTGCTCATCGGTCGCCAGCTCGGGCCATCGCAGGTAGACCAACACGGCATGGCAATCTTCTTCGAGCCATTGCGGAAACTTGGCGAACTGAGGGATCGAACAGAACTCGGAATACCGCTCTTGGCTCAAGTGATACCCACCGTGCCCCGCGGTCGAGTGAAACACAATCCCTGGAGCATGCTCGTGCTGTGACTGGGATGGCCCCCACGGGGTTTCAATGATTTGCTGCCTCATCGCCTATGAATCCTCTGACTAAAAACCTTGTGAATGTCTACTCTCGCTCACCACGCACGGTCGGATCCGTGCGCAGCTTTCCATCGCTTCCAAAGAGGACCTGCAACTGCGAGTCAATCCTCTGCGCGATCTCGAATGGATGGTTCGTTACACATTGGCCATCCGCTTTTTGGTTTTCGTAATCTTCCGATTCGAACTCGCGGATGTACGAAAGCAGCATTTCGATGTCATCTCGAAAGGATGCGGGATCGGCCGCCACTTGCTCTTCCGCGAACACGCGAGTTGGGATAGTGAAATACACCCCGCGACGCGCCCCAGTCTCTCCTGCGTAGAAAATCCAGAATTCGGCAAGACGCCACCCGATGTGCTTAAGATCCAAGGTCACTGGCGAGTCAAGCGAACCCGCGAAATCACCGCACCCCTCGTGCAGGTAGAAGCTCCCTGCCTTTGCAGGTTGAAACGTAGTGTCTCTGAAATTGATTCGAGATCGAACAAAGGCGATCCTTACATACTCATCACCCTTTTTGACCCATTCACCCAGCATCGGCGGCATTCCGTGAAAGCCCTCCCAGCATTTCTGAATCAATTCGATAGTCTTCTGTGTATCGCTCTGGCTTGGAGAGCGAACACCATGAGCGACTTTAACGCTCTGGGTGATTTCCCGATGCAGACGGTCAATGTCTAAACGTTCAATGGTTGTCACTGGTTGGTTCCCTTGAAGTAGATGGATGCCGATCACACAAAGCATCCGAGGTGTTGTCCCCTCGGAATACAGCCGCAGCACTCGCGGCTTTCGCAGTTCTTGCACTCCCAATCCTCATCGGGACCAGCCGTCATCAGCTCGTACTGGATCGGTTGCGAGGGAATCCGCGGCGTGTCCATCGTCACGGGATACCTGGCCTGAAGCCGCCACAGCACTCTCTCCGCTGTACCGCGATCGGTGAACAGATAGGGATTGCCATCCCTCCTAAACGAGGGCAAGTCATTGCCCTCCCAAAGACAAGCCAGCGTGTCGGACATCAAACCGATCTGACGTTCAATGAAATACTTGATAGCCATGTCGAACTCCCTCTTGATTGAGACACCTAACTAGGCCGGGTTTCGACAGGATTTGAATCGAACTGGCGATCAGGACGCGACGGGCTCGAACCGCCTAGGGATCATCAGCAGGGTCATCAAAGCATCAAGCTCCCCAGCCGACTCAAATTCCGGCAACGCAATGCTGGTTCCGTCCTCGGCTTGTAACGAGAAGTTTCTCCCGACACACGCGATCCGAAGCCCCATAGGATTCGGCTTGGATTTCGCCGTCACAACTGTGTTGGCGTCGTCCGCGGCAAGGTCGACATCGAACTCTTCGAAGTTCATTTCCAGCCAGCTATCATCGAGATCCCGATACTCCATAGGAGCGATCGGCTTCAATCTCGCATGCTGTTCAAGTTCAGCGAGCATCGAAAGCGCGTCCATCTCGACATGGGCAAAGACTTCGCACGCAAACCCAGTCCATTCGACTTTGGTTTTTGCATATTCGATCACGCAGCTTTTGCGGCTCGGCTTCTTAACCGGCACGAGCACTCGATCTACGCCGTCTCGGACGCAATAGCGTTTGCCGCCGAACTCGCCACCAACAAAGAAATACGACCGCATCCTCAATCACCATACTTTCGAACTATTTGCTTGGCGACCGACCGCTGCTTTTCGGTCATCGTCACCTTGTTTTTGAAAAGAACCGACTCAATAAACTGAGCCTCCCATCGCGTCACGCACTGAGCGTGCTCATCGACATCTTTAAGAACCGCACGCAGCTCCTCGTCGGAGGCTTTTTCCAACCAATCGAGACTCATCCTTGCTAATCTCCCTGACCAAATCGAGATCGTTTTCGCTAAAAGAAAACTGGCCGTTGTCGCGATAGGTCCACTCGCCAACCGACCAATGAAACGGAGCGGTCTTTGTACCGGTCAGCATCTCGGCCGGTCCAACCGCTTTCCCGTCGCGCCGCACGTAGAACCTTCCTTCAACTAGCAGCATTTTGTGTTTCTTCCTTAGGCAGAGACAGCACGTCCGCGATGGGCTCCACAGCCGCGATCACTTGCTTGAGCTTCTCAACGGCTTCGTCTATTCGATCTCGGTTCTTAGAGAGCTCTGCTTGCCTGATGAACAGAAGATGAACGTCCGCCTGGACCCCTACCGGGACAGGTCCTTTTTCGTACTTGTTTCCTGTCACTATCATGGCCCACTCTTCGCGGGACATCCGAACGATCAAGTCATCATTCCCATACGTTTTTGGGACCTTCCCGATTACATTCATGCCGAACTCCTTATGTGAGGCTTGTCACACAAAAAGGCCGGAAACGCGATCGATTTGTTTCACGGGAATCGGCCGCAGGAAAGAAATTTGCTGAGAATCAGCAAAGAACGCCATCGGACGACGGCAGCGACCGTTGACTAACGACCACCGCGAGGGCCATAAGTCCGCTATTTTGGAGCAGCCTCGCCCTCAGCCGTCTCGATCACTTCGATCTGTACTGGCATCAGCACGTCGCTTGCATCGACCAGCCGCACGCCGGAGCACTGATCGATCTCGAAACGCCGCGGAGTCTCCCGGCATAAGCACAACGCGAGAATCGCATTCCCCTTGAGCCACTTGATCGGACTCACCACCCTCTCAGTGAGAGTCCCCTGCTTGTCCCGATACTTCATCCGAATTACGAAAGACTCCGGGGCCAACATCGCCTTGTTCACAGCGATCATTTCTTTTGGGACCATTGGACGGCTGCCCTTTCGATGTGAGATGCCACCCGTTACACCGATCGCAGTGGTAAGAACGAACCGGACATCGGTCCCGGGTCGAACTTTGCTGTAAACACTGGACTGCACGAACCGCGCTCTTGTGGTCTTTGAACCGTCGCTTCTTGCACCAGTGCCGATCTCGCATGTTCATTCCCTCGCCACGGGTCGAGCCTCCAAAACGTTCCTTCTCCATCTACCATCGCAATCGACGAATATCCGACAGTCACCCCCAGCGGTACAAGCCAGTCCAGATCAGCCACCTCGTACCGCACGAACCGCTCTCGCCTGAGGACATACACCAACCCGTCGCGGACGATCCATTGGTAGAGGTCTTTTTCTAGGACCTCTCGAGTCAGTTCCCTGATGGAGCCATTGGACCTGACGCCGATCACCTTCACGTTTATCCCGAGCATTGACATTCCTTTCGCTTCGCGATTTCCGTCAGCAGAAACTACACACCAGCTACGACACGATCCCTCTTCACCTGAGCGTCCACCTTAGACATCCATGCGTGCATCGCCGCCGTATCCATCCCATCGAAGTGGATCCACGGCTTTCCCTGAGCAACACCCTGACGATATAGGCCGATGCGATCGAACACGTTTCCAGTCTCACACGACTTGGAAAGCATCGTGTAACATTCAAGCAGCATGTCCGAATAGAACCGTCCTCTGCAGATAGACTCGACCTGCCCCCAGAAGGCTTGATCGAGCGGGTTGATCTTCCCTCGCTCGAGCACCTCCACAATCTCGGCAGCCATCTCCCTGGACAGCGATGCGTACGTCCCCATCACTTGATCCCACTCAAAGCATTCCACGCCCTGCAAAAGCGCCGTACACGTTCGCTCTTTTTCCTTCTCCCAGTCCGTTGGCTTGTAATCGTCAACGCTCAGCGAGCAATAACACAGCCCGCGACGTCGGTCCAAGGATTCTCTTGGATCTCGGAGAAGATTCCATTTCGCGTAGTACATCCATTCGTAGTCGGACTGGATGAACGCTTTCAGCGCGGCGTAAATAGCCAACGTCCCCACGTACCACCGCGTTGCCGGTCTTGGGGCTGCCACGTCGTAGATCATCTTCATCACGGGATTCTCGTCGCCAATCGTCACAACGTCCCCAGCGAACCACCTTCGATTCCAAGCTACTGTTTTCTTGGCGCTCTCCAGATCGTCGCTGCCAAGCCCTGCAGTACCGACATACAGCACTGCTTTCGCACCCGAGAGATCTCTTCCGCTGCTAAGCTCTGGAGCACCCCCCGTCCCATGAGCGCAAATTTGCGCTAACGGGACCGACTCCAGGTCCTCAAGCCGCCGCTCGATCCTTTGATGGCTGAACCAATCCCAAATCAGATGGATCACCAAAGTGATCAGCAAGGTCAGCGTCGCAAGCTCAAACTGCATTTGTTGCCATCTCTTGACACGTCGCGAGAAACGGGACCGGGCGATACAGCCCTTCGAGCTGCTCAAGTAGTTCGCTATCGAGTTTGTTTCGGAAGCCTGGCACAAAGGCCGACGCGAGAATGAGCATTTCGCTGCAACGGATCGCGTACCCGAGTACTGTTTCGTCCCCGTCGTCATGGCAGACACCGAGTCCCCACATCTGCCCTGGCTTATGCCGGTAGATGAAGAACCGCTTGTCGCATTTCAGTTCGAACACATCGGTGAATGGCCCGAGACGATTCGCAAATCGCTTGAGCCAGTCCACGAACACGTATTCGTCAAGATCGGCCGACCCAGGATTGGGATCGACATCGGCAGGATCGTAATGTCGACGCATAATGAAATCTCCTCGCGGATGGATTGGTTTGAATAGGACTCCCAACTAGGCCGAACACTCGACAGTTTTGTCGAGCGATTGTTTCAGCCACTCGAGGTTCGCATCGATCCCTTCGACGTAGGCATCCCACGCGGCGATCACTTCTGGAGAATCGGCTTCGAAACACTTCTTCTCAGCGCCGATCGTGTAGTGGTAAGCCTCACGGCGAACATAGCCGGAGAAAGGAGTCTCGAGCAACCAACGCGATTCGCCATTCGCCGCTTGGAAGTAAACCCCGCGACTGGTCACTGCGAGCCACTCGACATCGCGTTCCACCGCACCACCGGTGACCACGAAACATCCGCCCTCTTTGTGGTACACCGACTTCTTGGGAGCGCACCACACCCCGTTCTTGTTGGTTGTCGTCTTGCAGGTTCGCCACCCGTGCTTGGCATGGCGTTCGACCGCCAGTTCACACCGCCCCCGATTGCGTCCGCCGATGGGATAATTCTCGATCGTAGCCACGGGATGAACGTCAAGCGTCTTGATCACTTCCATCGCAGAAGCGATTGCCGTTTTGATTTCATCGATCGTGAGCTTGCAGGTTGTGTTCGTCATGGAATCACCTTCGTTTGAGTGTTGAATTGGATCTATCAAGAAAGGCCGGAAACTCGGCCAATTCATCGCAGCAAAGGCGATTCGTTTTTGGTTTTTGTTTTCAAGTCCCAGTGCACCCCGCGGATGCCAAAGCCCGACACGGTCTCGCCGTTGGCAACTTCTGACACCCCATTCACGTGGATGCAGTCATTGCAAAGCCCGTAGCCAGCATCCCGGTTCCACCACTGGCGACCCAGCGTGCTGCCACCGCAGCAACAACACCTAAGGTTTCGTATCGGCCGCCGCACTTCGCTGTTCCGCTTATCCATTGGCCAGCTCATTGCGATATTCCCCGTGTTGGTAGTGCTCCAGGTAAGCCTCGACTTTTTCCCAGACATCGTCCGGAACGACGAATGTCCCGTCATCGATGAACACAGCCCCAAAAGACGCATCTCGGTCCAAGTACTTGTTGAGAAGCAAAGCCGGCAGCCGGTTGTCGCAAGCCTGTATCCACTCCGACACCAACCGCTCGAACTCTTCGAGGCAAGCACGGGTGCTAAAGAACGTACTCGTCGCAACTTCTTCATCAGACGTAATACGCCAGCCCCAGTAGCTCAAAGGCTTGTTGCCATCCCAGAATATCCGCTCTTCGACGAGATAAATGTTTGGAACTCGATTGACGCCCATGTTAGTGCGCTGCCTCCCAGGCTCTCTTGCTCCCGTAACAGATCTGACCGCCTTCGACGATGTAAACCATGTTTTCGACTTCATCATCCGATTCATCGTCCTCATAGTCTTCATCGTCCTCATCGCATGCTTCGTTCATTTCCTCAGCGGAGACGAGCCCCACGATGCGATTTTCGAACGGCCACTTCTCTTGGGTCATGAGACGCACTTCGACTTCTCCGCCCATTGCGTCTCGATACTCGGTAAGCCTCTCTATCAACTGATCGACTGTCATGATTGCCTCTTTGGGAAGTGGATTCTTTGAACGTCTGCCGTCTTACAAAGAAATGAGCCCGACACACGCGATGTTTGAACGAGTGGCATGCGGTTTTTTCAAACCCTTTTTGCACTTCCCCTCAGCTTGCGTGAAACAGCTCCCGTGCCAGATCTGTTGCGCCTTCTTCCTCTGGAGCTTCTTCGTTGAGAAGCTCCAGCACATCGCGCAGCAACCGAAAGCAACCTTGTGCGTTGCAGTTCTTGCGGACTCCAGCGCGATGGACCGTGATCCACTCGACATTCGTCGCCGCCCCCGCCGTCCTCGGGTGCACTTGGATACCAATGTGCCTTGCAAGATTGACCAACTCGCGACCCGAGATGTTCTGACCGCTCTTGGTCCGCGTGGCGATCTCGTCCATCAGCCCCGCATAGTAGGCTTCTTGCTGCTCTCGATCCCGCTTAGCTTCCGCCTCACGTTCGGCCCGCTCTTTTTCCTGTTGCTGACTGACCCATTCAGGACCGATGTACGCTATGAGAAACTCCCTGGTCGCTTTGACGCCTGGGGGCAACTGGAGCCCTGTCAGCTTCTGAAACATCTCGCGAGAGCATCGATTGTCCGGCCGGAATGTTCCGTTCCACATGCGAAGGTAAAGCGACTCTTTGTCAGCGATTTCCTCGATCAACTGGAGCCCTAGCTTTCGCAGACGTTCGTGATTCCCGATTTCCTCCTCTTGCGTCACGGGACCAGCAGGTCGCGTCTTTCGAATTTGCAACATGATCCCATCAACGTACTCCTCGACTAGCTTTTGCTTGTCGACCATTCTTCACCGCCCTTTCAAGGCATTACGCCATATTGATGAACTTCAACCCAAGCCTCTTACAGGCTTCTCGCACCATCTCGTTGATCTTGAGGTAGTGCTCGCTTTTCTTGCCGACGAACACGTCTCCGATCGGAACCGGATCGTTATCCCCGCTCCAATCGACTTGGCCGATGGCACAGAAGCCTTGCTTCTTGCAAGCTGGCCACGCATGCAACGCCACCGGAAGTTCGCTTCGCAATCGGAACCAGTGACGATTGAGCTTCGCTTCGATCATGTCGACATCAACGTGCATCGCACTCATCCTCCCAGACGATCTTGCCACTCTTGTAGAAGCCGATCCTAGCGCCCACTTCTCGCCATCCGTCGACATATTTCTTGATGGACACGAAGTCCAATGCACCTGGCTTCGACCGCGATTGGGATTTGTGAAGCGTCAACAGTGCACCGTACTCGTTCCCACCTTCGGAGAGCGCTCCCGCCATCACCGATGACACCTCGGGCAGATCCTCGGTCTCTTCGTCTTCGAGATCCACTTGAACGATCGGACCGTTAAATACGTGCCTGAACCCGGCTTTCGTCTTTACGGCTGGACGCTTATCAATTACCGGAGTTCCGTCCGGATACTCTTTGCCATCCTCTGGCTCGGCAGCGTGCGGTCGTTCCGGCGAACCGTACCCGGTGGATCGGCACCCGCCGCCCCACTCGACGCTATCGCCACCTGCTCCGAAACAAACCAGCTTGGCGACATACTTCATTTGACTTGCCACGACTCGAACCTCATTGAATCTTGTGAATGGAACGTGCTCTCGGCTTAGGATCCGATCACTACAACTTGTAAGGCCGGAACATCGGGTGCTTTGGTGCAATACACAACCGAACCATCGCGACGATGCGGCGGGTACACGGTCGAAAAGACCATCTCCCATCCACGCTTGCAGGCATCCTCCACCGACTTGGCCTCCACCGTGCACCTAGAAAAAAAGCCGCTTGGCATGGCGAATTGAACATCGAACTTCATCGCAAAACTCCGGTTAGATATAGAGCCACCCAACTGCATCAACATCTGGCTCGCCATCGCCCACGAATGTGACAATGACGCGAACCGACTTCCCACCGAGCTTGTACTGAACCTTCCGGCCAACAACTTTCACACGGCAGGCAACCGATCGGAACACAGCGGAGTCGCACTCCAGCCGCAAAGGAGAGAAACCATCACCTGGCAACAGTCGCCTCGAGCAACGATTGCAATCCAGCCGAACGAACATGCCGGCTTTGACTTCGAACTCGCAACCGTCAACGAAGTGCACTGAACTGTTTTCTTGGACTACGCTCATTTTGTTTCTCCGATGTGTTGTGTTTGCTACACAAGAAAAGGCCGGAACGAGCGTCAAGTCGTGCGTCTTTTTGTGACTTTTTAACTGGCTTTGATCATGCGAGCACTGTTGTCCTCGCAGACACCGCTCCCGACGACGAAGAACAAGTAGTCGGCCCCACGCTTGATACGCAGTTGCAGCGAGTCATGAAACAGTCCAGCTCGATCGCAGTACTGGTTGTTGTTTGCCCCGACCCAGCACATTTGCAACTCATCACCGCACTTCAAGATCTGAATCACCGAGCGCCACACCTCATCGAACTTAGCACTCGTGATCGAAGAGACACATCGCACGTTGCCAGGCTTGTACCGCCCACCCGAGTAACCACCGAAGTACCGGCACGATCCGTAAAGCTCGATCTCGATCGTCGCCTCGCTACCATCGTTGTCCCAGGGGCCATCGCCCCTGCGCTTCTTGCCAAGCGTCATGCGCCCCTTGCTGACGCTCCCGTCGGTACTTCCGGTCCAGTGAAAGCAAATGCTATCGGCCTGCTTGAACAGGCTGATCAACTTACGATCAACGACGCACTGAACTTTGGTTTGATCAACGATCATGGCTGGAACTTTGGTGTGTGGAGGCAATACCGACTACACCAAGAAAGGCCTGGAAAATCAAAAAATTTGCAGCGTTTTTGCAATTCGCCGCTCTAAGGAAATCGATGAATTGCGAACGTAGCCATTGTTCAGCCAGCTTGGAGAACGTGGTTGTGTACTGCCAATCTGGTGAAAGGTTGTCCAGCCTCCTAAAAGACGTTGCTAAAATGTGGTCGTCGGCCCGAGAAACGCAGAGGCGAACGACTTCGCTTTCGATACCCCTACCGTCCAAACCAAAGGCACAGATCAACATGCCCTTTCAGAGTTTCGATTACGCAAACTACATCAAGCAGAACCCACTTTCAGCAAATTCCCGGTTCTTACCGCTTTTTGAGGCAATCGAGAACGCGTTCAATGCCATCGAAGAAAGGTATCGACTGACGGGCAAAGAGTCTGGTGGTCTTGTAACCATCACAATAGTTCGAGAGGCGGTTCAGCCTGTACTCAAGCTTGAAGAAACAAAAATCTCGCCGCCCCCGATAATAGGTTTCCAGATAAAAGACAACGGAATTGGCTTCCGGGAAGCAAACTGGCGAGCATTCAAAGAAGTCTACACGACACACAAGCTCTCTTTTGGCGGCAAGGGCGTCGGCAGACTCACGTATCTTCTAGCATTTCAAGAAGCGAGCGTTGAAAGTTACTTCGCCGAAGGAGACAAAAAGTACGCTAGGTCATTCAGTATCGAACCTACGCGCAGTGGGCCGACGGAGAGTTTGCTGAAAGAAGTGGAGTCAACAGACGAATTTACTATTGTGAGTCTGAACCAGATGAGGCCAATGCTACGCGAGAAGTGCCCAAAAAACATTTCTGCCGTTGCAAATCAGATCGCTCTTCATTTCTTCAAACGTCTTTCCATTTCAGGAGGCATTAGATGCGAACTGCACGACGCATTCGATGGTCAAATTATTGACCTTCACACGTTTTTCCGAGAAGAAATGCTGCTTTCAGACAAAAGAAGCCGTTTCACACTTCGCAACGAAGAATTCGTTGTCACTCAAACTAAATGCAAGACAAAGGCGGCGAACCGCCATCAAATAATGTTGTGTGCAAACGGAAGAGTAGTTTCCACGCACGCCGTACCTGCCGGCTTCATCCAGTCAAAAGCAAAGCTTGATGATGGCAATGATCAGTTCTTCTACGTGGCACTTGTGGAGTCTCAGTTGCTCGACAGCAATTGTAGCAACGACAGAACGCGTTTCCTTCTTGATGAGGAGGACGACGACGTCAATTCACCGAGCCTTCTTGAGTCATCGACACCTTCAATCAGCTCCATTCTCACCGAAGTGGGAAAGCTCTGCAAAAAATTCCTACGCAAGGAGGTTGCGCCGCTAGAGGTAATTCACCAACGTCGAATCGAGGAGCTCTGCCGAAGCAATATGAATTTCAAACCACTCTTGAAGCAGAAACAAAAAGAACTATTCGAGCTTCCATACGATTTGTCTGATTCCGAATTAGAGAAGTCTGTTTGGAGAATCTATTCACAATGGAAATACGAGATCCGAACGCGATTTTCTTCGATGACTAAGTCTGTTCGCGACAACAACAACAAATGGATGGAGTACCGCGATAGGTATCGGTCGACACTCCATGAACTTAGCCAAATGGCGATGCACGATCTAGCCGTGTATGTAACTGATCGTCGGGCTGTTCTTGACTTTCTTTGGGATCGTCTGAAGGCAACCGAAGACGGAAAATTTCGTGATGAAGCAGCGATACATGACATCTTCTTTCCGAGAAACACTGATTCGAATGACATCGCATGGGACGAGTCGAATCTATGGATAATTGACGAGAGATTGCTTTTTCAACAATACACTGCATCTGACTTGAACTGGAAAAAGGTCGGACTCGATGGAGTCGACTCGAACGACCGACCAGACGTATGTAGTAGTTACGATCGAGTCTTTGATGATACATTTGCCTTCACTGAAGGGTCGCAGCCCTATTCCTCCGCAACACTCGTTGAATTCAAGAGACCAGAACGAGAGTCTTACACCGAGCTCGAAAACCCCTACGCGCAGGTTGTGAGGTATATCAATCAAATCCGAAAGGCAGGATCCATTACGAAAGACGGTCACACGTTTCGAATGGACAAGAGCCAGCCAATTCACGCTTACGTCGTCTGTCATCTTGTCGAGAAACTTCTAGAACACTTAAACGCAGTCGACTTTACTGAGTCGGCCGATGGACAAGGGTTTGTAGTTCACCTACCAAAGCTAAATGCAATTATCTACTTTGCCACATTTGAAAAGTTGATCGCTGACGCAAGGAAGCGAAATCGCGCCTTCTTCGATAAGTTGGGACTGGAGTAAGCCACCGTCGGCGTATGGCAGAGGTATTTGGCGATGTAGCAAATTTGCGGTACCGCAATGCCAAAGGTAACCACACCCGCTTGTCCCGACCGAGCCCCACTTCAACCGATAGTTGACCAGCAACCCGCCGAGTTCGTCCTTGTGCACTACTGGCGTGTAATCGTTAGTTCCATCATCAATCTGCAACCGCTAGACGGTTACTGATTCACCTTGGATGAAGGCGAGCATCTCAGTTCCCTCAGCATAGCTCAAGCGAGCGAGCGACTTTTCGAATCGAGCGATTGCCTTTTCACGGGTCACGAAGCACTCGATGGCCATCATCGCGTCGTAGTGTTTCTTCCAAGACTTAAGGCGAGCTCTGTTGGCGCTGCCGGTGGACTTGACGGCACGTCGAACAGGCTTGCTTTCGCCTTCGAGAAGTTCTTTGAGCTGGCGTCGTGCGTAGTACGCGAACGCTGCGTCCTTCCCAACCTTCTCACCGGCTTCGCGAGGCGAAAGTCCTTGAGCAAGGTACTCGATCACTTGGAACTCATCGTCCCCAAGTTGGGCTGCGACAGCCATCACACCGGAGAGGTTCTCGCGACCAATCATGATTTCCACTGCAGTCCGATCATCGCAACCAACATCAAAACCTTCCCCGATCGCCGAGGTTCGGTCGGCCGAACGACGGAGCGACTTCACGTACTCGACTTGCTTGTAAACGTTGTTGCGGCAAACGCAGAACAACCAGGCCTTGAAGCCGTTCCACTCATCGAAGTCGGTCGTCGCCACGCCAGTCGCGACTTGCATCAGCACTTCCTGCAGGACGTCTTCGGCATCGATCCGAGCGGAGTACTTGGTACCGAGAAAATGACTGATGATCGTCTTGCATTCGGAACTGATGCTGACGAGCAGGCTGCTGATAGCGAATTGGGAACCATTCTTTGCGGACACGAGCAATTCCATCGACATATTACAAACTCCAGAGTGGGTTAATTAAGAGTCGCGAATCAACGTTCGCGTGTATATATTATTATACGCAAATAGACGTCTAATTGTCTAGTTAAATAGGCGTGTTTTTGTGCTTTTGTTTGAGCTTTCTTTGATGTTGTTTCGTGTATATCGCTCATGGCTGAGTTTTATATACAGCTCTTGAAGGCACAAAAGAAAAAAGGCTTCATGCAATATGAAGCCTTCTTGGCAAGAGATTTATACAAACTGTTGTTAGACTACGGCGTGTCTTCGCCGCTGTCATTCACTCGTCGACCTCTACCTGCTCGGATCGTCAATCGATCGCGAGATTTCTTCGGCAGCGTAGCGTTGCAACAATCGCCGATCCACTCGGAAAGCAACTTCCCCTGTTTGAACGCCTCCACTTCCCAAGCCTGCCACCAGTCCTCTGGCTGCGTGATGGTTTTCTTCGTCACTCGTCCCACCGACGACATAGTCACCTCTACTTGATCACTCGGAATGTTAGATTGATTCGTTCCCCGCGCACTGTCTCTTTGGGCACCTGGTGCTTCCAAAATCGTTGCATGGGAGCGCCCATCTTGAGCAAGTCTCCGTGCCCAAGACGAATGTTATACAGCGAATGCTCCGGTAATGTGACGTGCTTTATTTGGAAAGTCCGAGGCACGCCGAGGCTCAGAGAAAAGATAGTGGGTTCTTGCCCATCGTTTCCGCCCAGATCGCTATGCCACCCCAAGGAGTCCTGCCCACTCCGATAGTAATTGCACAGCACCGAGTTCGGACGGAATCCCGTCATAGAGCCAATACCGTCGGCCAGCTCACGTAGCGCGACGTGCCATTCATGCGTTTCCCAGTTCGAACCGGAGTAACTGTACTCTTTCCCTACGTCGCCATAGAGACACGTCAGACGGGGCTGCTTGACCCACCGGCCGAACATGAACAAGTTCCGACACTCCCATCGCAGCTCGCTTTTGAGGACGTCGAAGATCGACCGCCCGACGGACGGCTCCACCCAATTCCGCCAAAGAGCGATCTCACAATCAGGCAGGAAACCGAGGTCACCTGCCTCCAGAAAACGCACAGCCGTTTTAGGCACAATCTAACCCTTCAGTAAGAAACTTTTCGACACCGTACTCATTGAGATCGATCATCCCAAACGGAGCTGCGTCGACGTGGAATTTCGTCGCGAGCTTTAAGGGAACAATCAGTTGGATCTCTTCGCTCATTCCCCCAGGCGACGAGGATCCGTCGCAAATGATCTTGCCGTCTTGGATTTCAACGACAGCATCCCAGCACAAGTATTCGCCGTCGTCACCGTTCGGACCGCAAATCAGAAGCCTTTCGTCAGCGTTCGAAGGATCAATTCGAGCCAGCGTTAATCCGCCATAGCAATGATCGAGTTCGATCGCGACTTCATGCTGAAGGGTATAGGTCTTTGTCATCGGTATTATCCTGGTTTTCGATCAGCTAACATGTAAACAAACCTGTTCAGGCCGTTTCTTGGCGACGATCGAGTGATGGCAACTCCGGTGCATAATGTCGATGTTCTCAGGAGAGTTGTTTCCCGCGTCATCATCATGATGCCGGATCAAAACAGAATCTCTCCATTGGTAGAACTCTTTGGGATCGATCGCCTCACCGCAATGTGAACATCGAACGCAGAACTTGCGAATGAAGAACTCCAAGAACTCGTTTCGCCTTCTCAACCTCACCGACATCGCGGTACTTCTGTTCAAAGCCTTCGCCATTGCGACACCTTTCGCGGAGTGAACACATCCTATCCACAGGAACAGGCCGCGTTAGCGACTGTTTTTGACGTACCAATCGTTGTACTTGGTCGAACACTCGGCCGTATGCGAATGACAAACCTCACCCTCTGGCGCGAGCCGTTCGCATTCATGGCAGCAAAACCCAGCTTCGGTGAACGCCGGCCGATCGCAGGCCGGGTTCTGGCATTTGCCCTCCTTGAACCGAGGCTTGCCAGCCGCCTTGCTAGAAACGACCACCGACTGCGACTTGGCCGAAGGATTCACCAACTCCAGGTAGGCCCCAGCGAACGCATCCGACTGATCCTTGAACGGACCACTCGGGAACACTTCCATCTCGTCGAACACTTCGGTAAGCCAAGGCCCTTCGATTGCGTAAACGTCCCCGTTCTCGATGGCGATCGAAAGGGGCTCGGCATGCACCTCCTTCGAGTCCTTCGCTCGTACTCCATAGACACGATGCCCACGAAGCCGATTGATCGTGATCTCGGCAACACGCTTCCCTGAGGAGGCCCCTTCAATTTCAAAACACGTCCACAGCTTCGAGAATCCAAACTCGATCTCGTCGAGCTTGACGTTCATCTCGATGGCAGCTTCGACATCACCGGCCGTCATCCGCTTGCGAATCATGTGCAGCAGGTAGAACTTGCTTCCTTTCCGGCCGACCAAGGCCCCAGCCGTGTAAGCTCCATCCTCGACGCTGGCAGCCCGATCCCAGAACCGACAAACCGCGTCAAACTCAAACGGCGCTTCATCCCGTCGAATGATCTTGATGTTGGAGCACTTGAAGAACTCCCCGTCCTTTCTGATCGGACGCTGCCCCAACTGGGCCGAACTGTTGGAAGCCCCGAGCGACCGTTCCAACTTCGTCACCTTCTTCTCATCGAGCAGTTGCGGGTAGAGCAGCTCCCCCTTCTCCGTCCGCCAGTCCCCTCCGAAGCCTCGGTCCTCCATCTTGTATTCGGGATCGTATCGCATCGGAAGCATGACCTGATGCCAAGGCTTTTCTTCGCCGGCTCTTTCCGCGAACTCATTCTCCCGCTCAAACATGCCGCACGGATCGTCCACGTGCACTCGCTGCATTCCAACGACATGCCGCACCCCTTTGGCCACGCCCCGGGTGGAAAGCGTGTCGCGGTACCAATCGTTGAACGCCTTCCGCTCGTTCGCGTTCTTCGACTTCTCTACCGACAACGGGTCGTCGATGATGACATACTTCGGGTGATCCCCCGTCGCTCGCCCCGATCGCGTCGTGCTCAATCGCCAACCTCCAGCCGTGAGCCGGTAGAACGTCTTGGCATCGTGACCAAAGGCAACCTGAACCTTGTCACCCCACCGGTCGATATACCAAGGGTCCGCAATAAGCTCTCGGCATGCGACCGCATCCCGAACGGTCAAGTCTTGGTTGTACGTCACGCAGAGGAACGTCGCATCCGGCTCAACCGTCCAAACCCAAGCCGGCCAAAGGACCGAGAGTAGCGTCGACTTGGTGCACCCAGGAGGCAGATTGACCATGAGTCGATCGACCTTTCCGGCTTGAACAGCCTGGAGATGGTCACAAACAACCTGAATGTGATTACCCCAAACGAAGCCGGGGATAAGGATCTTCGCAGCATGTCGCACGAACTCAGCAAACTCGAGCTCGCAATGACGGCGAATGATCTTATCCAGATTACTGAGCGAGCGACGAACGGTCACTTCGCCGCTCATACAATCCCCTCATGACTTTCAGCTCATCGACCGTCGCCACCGAAAGCATCGAGTCGATATCGTCCACGCCTTGGTCCCTACCGACGTTGGCACTCGCGATCGCAACTCGGAACGGAACGTCGAGCCCGAGCAACTGATCGATCCGCTTCTGCGCGTTGATCTTCGCACCGACCCCAACCTGAGGATCGGACAGCACACTCTTGTAGAAAGCCAACGACGATGCCCGGTGTACGTCTCGCTCTTCACGAAGATCCTCAAGCTGGAGCAACCTCGCGCGAGCAAGATAGTTCTCGGCAGTCCGTGCACTGATCTGATACTGAGCCTTGAGGGCGGCTTTGATCTCGGACTTCCTCATCCCCTCGACGAGCATCCGGTAGGTGAGCTCTACACGGTCCTCGTACTCATCGTCTGGAGTTCTTCCTGGGTTCTGGGGTGTCTCCGTACTTGTGGACAGTTCCCCGATAGCGATTAGATTCTCATCCTGGCTAACCACCCTTTACCGCCTCCTCCTACGTCTACCCCCGGCTATCGGTCAAACAGCAACAGTTGCTCGCTTTGTGGCCCCTCATCGGCCTTTCCGAAGTGCTGGACCGCGAATTGGAAGTTGCGGCATGTTAGGAACGATTTGCCCTTTGCGGGGAAAAGTCGTTTAGCCGCAGCACCGTCAAAACTTAACGCCTTCGCTCCCAGTATTTCAAACTCCATGCCGTTGTAGAGACGCTTCCGCACGGACTCCCCCTCGCAAGCCTCGAGCACCAAGTGGAAGTTGTTCTGGTACCGGTAGGGACGCGATACGCCGCATAGGTACAAGATCGCTCCTTGCAAGCAGGGAAGGTCTAGTTGGTCCCCGCCCTCGAGCTCCTTGTTGATCATCTTCTCGTAGGAGCCGACCAGGCACTTCGCGCAGTGCTGGGAATCGTCGAAGCCGACCACCCACTTCCCCCAAAAGTAGGAGAACTGGCCCGACAAAGGTCGCCCACGCCCATCGTTTTCCAAAAGTCTGATTTGCATGTATTGCTTCATGTTGCTACTAGGCCGATCGAATCTCGCGCTCTCGCTCTCGTTGCATCATTTCCCACGCTCGCAGCTTCTTGATCGCTGCCGACACAGTAGGAATCCGCTTTAGGAGAACGTTTTGAAAATCCTTATCAATTTTGGTGCAAGCCGCCTCGAGAACGTGATCGTCCTCCAGAACGTTCGTAACCCAACTTTGAGGGTCGCCCGTCACCGCATCCGCTCGAACCGCGTCGATGATCTGCTCCATGAGCACCAGGTCGCGGCCCTGTGCGTTAAACGCTTCTACGAACTTCGCAATTTTCGCTTTGTTTGCCATCTGATAGCCCCTTGTCGTGAATGTGTCGTTTCTGCCAACACAAAAACAAGCCGTTTCGCGCACCAATTTGGACATCATTGGTGCACTTTTTCTGTTGTTTTTTTGGGGACTCAAAAGCAGGCTACCGCAGAGCCGGCTCGCTAAGTACCAGCCGCTGCTTCCGCAAAGAAAGGACGAAACGCTGCTAGCACGTCCTCGGATCGATTGATCTTCTTGCCCTCAGGCCAATCGAGCTCGAACTCATAACGAATCGCCCGCTCAATATCCTCAAACGGGACATCGTGTGTCTTGATCCCGGTGCATCGCCAGGTTCCGGATCCCATCTTCGCTTCTGGCGCCTCAATCCCCATGTAGGTGCCGAGGTGCTCGCACTGCTCTTGCGTGTGAAACTTCTGATAGAACCACTCACCATTGCGGAAGATGCCCGAGTATCCCTCTTCGTCGAGGAAGTACAGTTGCTGCGCTGAGCCGTTCTTCGTCTTGTAGTTGCCCGACTTGAGAGCGGCATGAACGCTCTTGAGAGTTCGACCGCTATAGAAGATCCGCCCTCCGACCTTGCAAAGAGCCCCCAGCATGGTCGCCACCGCGAACTCCGCTTCGGGGCAATCCACCGAGTTGAACACGGAGTCGCATACCACGAAGTCGAATCGACCCATTTTCTTGAGCGCCATGCAGAGCTGATTGATGGCACGGTTCACCCAAACCGTATCGATCGCGTTCTGACCCTGAACACGACGGAACAGCTCGAGGTCCATCATGTTGTAACCTTCTCGCCGCAGCTTGCCTGCGTAGTCACCCTTCCCGCTCCCAAAATCGAAACCACGGGCCTTGGGGTTCTCTTTGAGCCACGGTTCAACCGCATCCCGATAAAGTCCACTTTCTCTCGGCAACGTCCCTGGAACGTCGCGTATGCGGTTTAACTGAGCCAGCGTCTGGATGTAAGTCTTGCGTTCGAGGTTGTCGTAGCTGAAGCGCCCGTACTGGTCGCCAAGGAACTCTTTGTACTCCGCCTTCCGCTCCGTCGGCACGCCGTACACCAAAAGCGGCTGATTGAGCTGGATGCACGCCATCGCGTATTGAGTGCAATGGATCACCTCGCCGTCCAAAGTCGCTACACAAGCCCCCCAGGGGCCAAATTTGAGGATCAGAGCGGCGATGTTGGTGCGAATCACCTGCATACCACAGGTCCAGTTCGCATCCATCTTCGTTACATGCTGCCACCCCAGCTTGAGCGGCTCTCGGATCCAAGCGTTGGCATCCGGGTGATCGACGTCGGTACCGTTGTGGAGTTGGTTGAACTTGATCTCGTCGGCCTGCGTGGTGTCACCAGGTAGAACGTAGACCGGCGCCGTGTTCACGCCGTTCGCTCTTAACGCTTTGGTTCTCTGGTGACCCGCAACAATCAGCCCGTCCGTTTTGCAGATGATCGGTTTGACCACCCCAAAGCGTCGGATCGACTCCCACAGCTTTTGAAGTTGCTCGTTGCTAATCTTGCGCGGGTTGTACTCCGCTCCCCTCAGACCCTCCAACGGGTAGTCCATGTGCAGCACGGTTTTCTTTCACTCTCTTTAGAATCCAACTAACGAAATCCAAATAGGATCCGGTGTTCTCGCAATAACGCCGCGCGATCAGCGTCAGCTTGGCGCTCTCAGCGTTTGTAAGCTGGACACGATACTTTCCTACCGATAGCGTCTCAACTCGCGCACGCGTCGAGTTGCCCCCCTTTGGCATCGGCGCGGCTTTCGTTTCCCCCTTCACCATGCCGTTAAGCATCTCACGAACCGCCCCCGTCTGAGCGAATGCTCTCTCCAGCAACGAGTCAACTCGCTCCTGGTTCTTATCCGCCAACGCCTTCACAGGGTCGAAGGTCAGCAAGAACGAAGCCGCTTCTTCGTCGTTCAAGTCGACAATCACCACGGGAACCTTCTCGTCACCGAGAAGGGACTTACGCATGTGGCCGTCGAGGATTTGATAGCCCTCTTCGATCTTTCGAACGACGATCGCGTCGGCGAAACCGATCTCCTCAAGAAGCCCTTTCATGGCTGTCTTTTGCTCATCGGGATGCAACCGGACGTTGTCCGCGTTATCAATCAACGAACTTGCCTCGACCCATTCGAATCCAACAATTCTGTCCTTGAACACGCTTACGCCTCCCCGATCAGCTTCAACAAGTAAGTACCAAACCCAACGAACGACCCGTTTGCATCTCCGTACTCGGCGAGTATCAACGTCAACTCGGCGATTTCATCCGGAGTGCATGGAACTCGGATCGGCCCAATCGAAACCGAAGAGAGCGTGTTGCGAACCGTGCTTCGTCTTTTCTCGATCTCCTTCTTTGCGGTCTCCGTCCCTAACTGAGACCGCTCAATGATCTGGTTAAACACGGTGCTTTGCAGACCAAGAGCTTTCGTCCGCAAGGAGTTCATCTTCGACCTTTGCTGCTTTGCCATCGCAGCGATCGGATCGAACGTCAGCAGGAACAGGTCCGCCTCTTCGTCGTCCAAGTCAACGATCAACACCGGCACCTCTTGGTCGGCTGCGAGCTCGGCCCGGAGGTGACCATCGAGGATCTCGATTTTGTCGCCAACCCGCCTACCGATGATCGCATCAGCAAACCCAGTTGACTCGAGAATGGAGTCCATCACGATCTTTTGACGATCGGAATGGACGCTAGGGTTAAAGTCGTTTTTAAGAAGCTCGGATGATTTGACCCGAACCAACTCGACCACTCGGTTTTTGTATTTCGTTTCCATGAAGTGACGCAGCTACGGCGATCTGTCCTTTGTTGGGAAGATACAACCCTTTCTTGAACGCCCACGCGAATTGCGCGTTTCGACACGTCATGTAAGACGGGTCGTCTTTGAAGCGACAATCTGGGTCAATAAAGCTAGACCGGATTTCTAGCCTCTCCGCGTTCTCAATTTCAAACGACACCCCAAACCACTTCGCCTTCACGACGCGGCCGGGACTTCGACGAAGCGCTAGGTGAAAGTTCCGAATCCAAACGTGCGGAAAAGTAACACCACAGATGTAAACGAACTCCGAGTTGCTCTCATCCAGCACGATATCGCGTAGAACGAATCTGTCGCGATTTCGATAGAACATGGGAGTGCAGATCTTCTTGCTGCGTCTCCCGAGGAGACAAGGCTGGCAATGCACCGAGAGATCAACGTCTCTCACGTACATTGCCCAGAAAAACCGGAACGCTTGTTCCGACGGGTTAAACACCAACCGCTTGACTACGATACTCACTGGCGGAAGCCTCGACGTACTGAAAAAGTTTCTTGAAATCCATCACGCGACCCATCTCCTCCTGTTCCTGCTTGTCCAGTCGGGCCAAGTTTGCCTTGAGCCGCCGGATCTTGAGAGCTGCACCCGCCGCCCCACTCTGGGCCTCAGCTAGCACGTGCTCGAAATGGTTCTTCCACTGACGCATCCGACTGGGACTCACAGCCACGGTCGGTTTCGCCCCGGCATGAACGACATCACTCTTGGCATGTCGAGCGGCAGCCATCGGGACTTCTGAGCATTTTGCTGCCATCGGCAATATGGTCGGTGAGCACGACGCCACGTTGGGCTTGGCTTCGACACGATCGACCTTCGCCATCGCCACGCGAGCCGGCATCGGCATCGGCAAGGCCGGCTGCACATGAGTCATCGGAACTCTCGGAACCCTGGATATCACCTCATCCGCCAACTTCTTAGCAAGAGCCATCGCCACCGACTCGTCTCCTGCGGTCAGAGCATCGAACGAGCTTTGGCTGAAATTGCCTTCGATCGCCTTGGCGGCCTTGGTCTTTTGGGACATCAATCGCACGCACTGCTCTTGCATGGTCCCTTCGTAGAACATGTAGTGCACTTCGCAGTCGAGCCACTGACCGATACGCCAGGATCGCGCCGCCGCTTGCCGCAACGTGTCGAGGTTGTAACCGGTTTGGTAGAACACCAAGACACTGAAATTGTGATTCCCCCCGCGGTCGAACAAATCCAGGCCGGTCTTCACCAAGGTTGGATTGGATATGATCACATTCGCTTTGCCGTTGTTGAAGATCCACTCTTCACGGTCGCAAGAACTCACTTTCTGAGATCGAAGGATGCGAACGTCGAGCCCTTCCCTGTCGAGCAGCTCCTTCAAGCGGACCTGCACGTCTCGCTTCTGAGTCATCTCGCAGTAAATCCACACCTGCCGCCCCCGCGATACCGCGTCTTTAACGACCTCCACGAGCTTCGCTTCCTTGGTCCGTATCGTCTCCGCATCGAGATCAGGCGGCGTAGCCACCTCGACCCATTCCCCTTCTGCAGTTCGATAGCCGATCGAGTTGTAACCATACGGATGGTCAGGCCAACCATTGAGCGTGTTGAGAAGCACCGACATGGCCGCTTTGCTGCCCATCGCGATCAACTGCCTCATGCTGGCTCGAATACTGGACTCTACCTGCTCATAATGCTCCGCTTGTTCCGCGTCCATCTGAACCGGGTGCATCACCTCGGCGAGACCGGGCAACTTGTACCCGAGATCTTCAAGCGACCCGAACACGGCACAATCGAGCAAGCAGTCTCCGTAGATGCTTGGCACAATCCCGGGTCGGATTTTGATCGACGTCGTTTTGCCTCCCCCTCGGCTTTGCCGATTAGCAAACGACTCACTGTCTTTGTAGCTCACGATCGTCTCGATACGTCCGTACCGCTTCGTGAACTCCATCCCATCGTTCCACTTGAACCCCAGTGCTTTCATCTTCCCGGGAAACAGACGGTACGACATGGGGAATATCGAATCGGCGTAACCGTTGAGCAAAGTCCCTGTCAACGCAACCTTGAACGGTACCTTCGCCGCGAGCTTCCCGACAGAAAGACCGATTGCAGATCGTTCCCCTTTTGACTCGTGTACCTCGTCAATCACAAGGTATTTGAACACCTTGCGAGCCTGCCGATGGATGATGTTGGCCACAGGCCATCGATCCATATCGTGCGTCCACTGGTACAACGCTTCGCTGCAATGACGGCACTTTTGCTGTTTCTTCGCGAGGTCCGCTTCCTGGGCGAACACCCAAACGTCGGACCCTTCCTGCACCACCTTCTTCTCGATCGGCTGGTTGCACCTCGGGCACTTGAGAATCCCAATATCAAATCGCTGCGACTTTATGAACGAAGGCTTCCAACTCGTCGACATCTTCGCTTTGTTGCCGGACATGATGAACCACTCAGTCCCGGTGGGCTTGGTCCCAACCAAACGGAGAACATCGGAGTAATGATCGATGATCTTGCATTTGGAGTCCGGAATCGTCATCTCGATTTCACGCACCCACTTCTTCTGCAAGTGCGGTGGGCAAACAACGATCGTTCGGTACGCAGCCCCTTCGGCATGAACATGGATCATTGCAATCGCGCAGAGGGTTTTACCAAAACCCATCGACATCGAGCACGGCACGCTCTTGCGACCGGCCTGCCAGGCTTTGACTCCTGCCACGATTCGATGCCACTGGGCGTCCATAGGCTCGCGAAGCAAGTGCACGTCGGGACGAACGAACGTCTCCATCAACGGGCGAGAACTTTCCTCGACCTTTTGGATCAACAAGTCACCGTAGGTTTGAAGATAATCCGCCAGTGTTTCAGCCTGCATGAAGATGCCTCTTGCTTGGAATCGTGATGGTTTTGTTTTGGAGCAACTTCGTGACCACTTCATCAAGCTGCTCGGATGTCACTGTGCAATAGTGAGCCGAAATCCCGAACGATTTAACGGGAGCAATTAAGCCAAAGTCCTTGAGGCTTTCGATCACATTCGGGATCCATTCGTCCAAGATCGGCGTCGAGATTTCCGGCGACTTCAAATAAGCTGCCAACGCCGGCTCTAGCTCACCAAACAACAAGCCCTTGACCTTTGCAACGGCAACAACGTGTACCGCTCGGTACCGCGGTAATTTCATCCGACGAATCTCGTAACCCTCTGGGTAAACGGTAAACGACTCGTCCTCCATCTCAATCCAACCTCCACGCTTGCCCAAGTGAAGAACGGCGATCACCGACTTGGCAACCGACTCGGTCGCTACAAACGAGATCATCCCAATGTAGGAACGATCGAAGATGTTGGTTCCCGCCGTTGTGAACCGATCGACATCCACGGTCAATTCAAGATCACTTGATTTAACAGTCGCCTTCATCGCTCACCTCTTCCTCTTCGTTCTCGGGTGGTTGTTCTGCTTCGTTCTCAATCTTGTCCTCCAGCGTCGTGATTCCGGTTTCGTCCGCAATCTTGATCGTGAGCTTGATCTGTTCGGTCTTGTGCACCTTGACCTTTTTCTCTTCCTTCACGGTCTGCTCGGTGACGATCTTACGCGTCGAACCTCGAACCACGTGCGGCTTCTCGCCTGGTGGCTCGACGACTCCATCCAGCATTCCGGAAGCCAGCAGCAACGCGATATGCCCCTTGGACAGCCTCATCGGAGGCACAAGCTCTCTCGCAGCTTCTGCATGGTTTAGCTTGAGTATTTCATCTGCCTTGGAACCGCGTATCGCCTGTTCGATCTCCTGAGCCGTATAGAATCGTTTTTCAACTCGAACGCATCCACCATCCATCGCGGAGTACGGCGGTATCAAATCGACCGATTTGCAGCAGTACGTGTCATCGAACAGGTTGTAATCGGCACGCGCCTCGAACTTCCGGCGAACGCCGAAAATCAAGTGCTCTTGGAACTTTGTTTCGAAGGGAAACGGAGCGCATCGCAAACGGTCAAAGTATCGAGTCAACACTTCGAAAGTCCGCCAACTTGTCGCCGTTCTTTCCGGCAACACGGCAACCAGAATCGACCCAGGGGATGCCTGGTTCGCGATCTTCTGTAGGAACCGCCATTCAACACGACCACCCCCACCGAGTTCGTCATCGAAAGGCGGGTTCACGTAGAAGATCGACGCATTGCCATAGCTCGGCGATTCGAGCCAATCGACTGGACCGAAGCAATTTCGGATCCGAGTCTTGGCAACAGCATGACGACCTTCGTCCATCTCCGCCGCGTACACGTTCGCTTTATCGATCCCCATCTCCTCTGCAATCGCCACAACTGCATCACCGGCACCACAGCACGGATCGAAGATCGTGGCTTTTGAACTGCATTCTATTTTGGCCGCGATATGCGGGACCGCTTGTAGATCGAGCGGGTAATACCCACTCTTGGCTTGTGCTTCTAAACGCATTGAAATCTCCTGTTGAAGGGCACACGGAAACGGGCCTGACGCGTCGAGAATTTGGTTTGGTCGCTCGTGCGCCCGCGCAGCGCTAACGGCTCAAAGAAAGGTCAGGCATGCGAAACGGAACATTGCCGTGCAACCGCCAGCCCTTGTTCCGAGACACGATTTCAATGAATTGAGAAATGATTTCTGGGCTCACCCATTCCTTGCGACTCAGATGAAAGACCCACTCCAGAAGGGACTGAGGTGTTTCAATATCGCGGAGTTCTACTTCGTAGATTTCTCGGCTGCCAATCACGACAGTCTTTCCAATCAACTCGACTTTTAGCTTCTCCATCAGCAAATCCTTTCAACTAGAAAGGCCGGATCCGACCTTGTGTTGAATCGTCAATCGCCGAAAGAAAACGGCATTAGTCGCTTTTCTTCTTAATGCCATGCAATGAGCCGTGAGCCGCTTCATGGTCAATCACACATGTCGCGCCGGGAGGTATGTTCTTCAGCTTGCAGGCCGCTTCATCTCGGATCCAATCGCGCAACTCGTCTACCTCAACCTTGCGAGCAACACGCTCACTCTCCAAAGCCTTACTAAAATCCTCCGTGAGCTTCGCAATCGTCGCCTGATGCTGTGCCACCAAATCGGGAATCGTCTTGGTCGTGTTATGCCACAGATACCAAACCAAGACGCCGGGAACTCCGACACTTTGGAGTATCTGACCGATATCCCCGAGAGCTGCTTGAGCAAACCACATGTAACAATCCTTCCTTTGATCACAAACCTTCCGCCGCGGCCAGCATCATGCTCAAGTACGTCTCGACGTCAGCAGGACTCGCCTTCTTAATCGCGTCCGAAACTGGACGCCTCCAATTCAACCACCAATCGCGGTTGGGACTGGTACGCCCCAACATCGCGACATCGATCGCTTGAACCATCATGTTCTTGGCTCCATCGAGAGTGGGGCACTGGCCGGATCGGCACATTGCACGCACTGAATCCGCGACTTGCTGGATTGTGCCTTTTAGCACCACCGCGGTCGCCGCATCTCCCAAGGCTTGCGACTTTTGCCGGCTAAGCTCGCGAAGCTGTTGGAGGATTGGACCGCTTGGAGGAGCCGGTTCCGGCTGCGGATCGACAGGAAGCGGATCGCTTGGAGGAGGCAATTGACTCTCCCCCGCCGCGACGATGGTTTCGAACCAAAGAGGACGATCCGACCCCCTGGACGACACATAGAACCGCTCGCCCGGAATCCCCCGAATCAGGAAGCGACCGTCCTTGAAAGGCATCTGCACCGTCGGAGGGAAAGGCTTTGCGGCCGGATGGATTTCAATCCACTTCACTTCCGCAGGAAGCGTAACGATCACTCCATACTCGCGAGCCTCAGAAAGCTCTTCGGCGATGATCGCGACCTTGCCGTTGACTTCCGCCAGTTCCGCCTTGGCCGCTTTTAGAAACACGACCTGAGTCTGCGTGACTTCCGTTGGAGCGACTACATCCCAGAGGTCCTGAGCCACCACGCCGTTAGCAAACAGTAGCAATGCGAGGAAAGCGCGTATCATGCGAACTCCGTAATTCTGGCTTTGATCCAATTGAGAATGTTTTGACTGGTTACACTGATCCCCTCACCGAAGCGAGGATCTCTTCCAACGGGACCGGCGTCCTTGAGGAAGTTTTCGCTCTTGAAGAATTGCACAAGCCCGCGTGACGTCAGGTACACCGACATCCCGAGCATCTTCATGGTTTGACGTAGCAGGATGGCATCGCTGCAGAACGTAGGACAAGCCATGCTCGTCCCCGACATCATCACCAAGTTTCCTTTCAAGCCGCACGAAAGGATGTACGAGCCGCCTGCCGCGACATCCACGCGAGGACCGCCCGACGAGAACGAGCTAGGAGCTCCAGCCTCGGTCACAGAAGCGACCGCAACGCAATTGGGAGAGCTAGCTGGTGAACCGACCGTGTTCCAACCGCGATAACCTTCATTGCCAGCCGCGAAGAAGATCCACTTCCCGCACTCCTCAGCCAATACCAACGCACGCTGCGTTCGCGAGTCGACTTGCGTGGTGTTAGCGCCCCAACTGCAACTTACGACATCGCCTTCTTCCTTGGCCGCCCATTCAAGACCGGCCGCCGTGTTTGATCCGCCACCAGAATCACCGAGCACCTTCCCAACCTTTATGTCAGCTTCGGGTGCCGCGCTGAGTCCGTTGCGTCCAACGTTCGATCCGATCGTGTGATTGCCGTGACCGTGTCGATCCGTGACGTCCGACCGATCGGAACCTGTGAAGTTCCGAACCGCCTTGGGTACCGGCAAACTTGGATGAGGACGATAGCCGGTATCGAGATTGATACAGATGCAGCCTTTACCTGTAATACCCGCTCTCCAAACGGGCTCCATTACTTCCGCCTTCCGCGTCCACGGAACCGAGCTCAGTGGCATTGGCTCGTTCGCATGCACAATGGTCGGCGGAATTCGATATACCGGTGCGTTCATCTCACGCTCTCCCCTGATTCCTACAACGAAGACCTGAAACCCAAAACTAGGCAACTGTCGAGAAGTAGTCGTAGATCATGGAAGATTGCTGCAGAACGATGGCTCGCAGCGCGTTATCCACCCAGGGCTCGACGATGTTTGGAACACCAGGGATGTCGATGGGAGCGACATACGTGTCGTATGCGTCCGCGACGATTTTGAGGAACTGATCCTTGGGCGGAAGAGAGACTCGGGTTTGCTCCAGAAACTTCTTGACCTTCTCAAGAAGCGACCCGGCAGCGGCCAACTGACTTCCACATCCCTCTGCATCCAACGCAAAGGTATCTCTGTTAAAAACGTTCATCTCTGTCATCGTCTTACTCCACACAGTGATTGCGACTCGAAACGGATTGAAGTAAACGATGCTGCCAAAAACCCCACCTACAGTGCAAATGAAAAAAGGGACGGTGTTACTCATTAACACCGTCCCCCCGCTCCTGTAATACGCTAAGACACGCGTTACATTGTTACCATGCTACGCGTTCGATCCGACTAATTCAAACTCGCCAGACTCGAGCAACAGCACGTCGTCTTCGCTCTCCCCGTACTGGACGAATGCTTGCCCGGAATCATGCACATCCGCCTGGACCGTGTCCCCTTTCTTGATCCCAGAACCATCCAGATCCACCTTAACCACGATGGTGAACTTGGATTCGGTGTTCTTTGGATCCCCGTCCTTGGCCTTCTGAATTGGAGCCGTGTACGGGATCGTCGTCGGTGAGTCATCGTCATCATCTTCGCAGAGGTCATTGAACTCGCTCAAGATTCGATTGATCGCATCCTCATCGAGATTCGGAACGTCCCTCAAGCCAGACGAATACTCTGGATCCAGCCCGTTGGTTATCAACTCCAAACGACTGAACGTGGACACGCCTGCTTTTTCGAGTAACCCATAGATACGTGCAGGGAGCTTAAGCTTCCGAATCGAATCTTTATTGTCGGGCTGTTCTGCCACGCTTCCGAACAGCGTTGGTTGCGCGTCCTCATCCCCGAATGGGCCTCGATCTCCCAACTGTTTCAACCGCGTCTTGAGCTCTTCAAGCTTGTGCTGCTTCTCGAGCCGGATCTTCTTCGCATCGTCATACTCGACCTGAGCGACGGTGATCGCTCTTGATACGGACATGATTTCATTCTGCCACTTTTCCTGCATAGCAAACTGCTCAGGTGTCATTGCCTTCTATCCTTGATTACTTGCCAAACACATAATCCAGTAGGCCTCCGCAGCTAACTGGCTATTAATCTTGATCTGGACGCCGTTCTTTCCCGCCGCATCGATGTAGTCTGCCGGTGTAGCACCTTTCCGACCGATCGCCATCCGCGAAACCGCATCGGGAGCGAACTCCACTAATTGAACTTTGTGCCGAGCCGACGCCATGAGCACTACACCGGCCATTCGAGCATTCGCTTCTGCGTCGTTAAAACTCTTGACGTTAATACCGTACTGAGACGACTGAATTGCAACGATGTCGTACCTTCGATCGGAGAGGATGTGCTTATCGAGGTAGTTATGCAACTCGAGAAGCCTAGCTCCTGCGAGCGAGGAAGAACCGATGGCCTTGGCTTTCCCTCCGCTCGGAAGGTTGTATTGACCGAACACAAGATCGAAGCCAGCGATACCAATACTCACCGGGCTCAGGCTAATGGCGACAACTCTTCTAGTCATTATCGAGAGACTCCAGATACTTGAATCGAATGCTGTGCAACGAGGCTCCGTGCTCGACGTCCTTCAACCCAACAGGCTGGACAAACCGATTGCCCGTGCCGTTTTCGGACATGTAGGCCGGAGTCGCCCCGTACCAAAACACGCGATCCTCTTTGAGTGTGTTCTTCACGCCTGAAACAACGTAGGCAGACCGACCAACAAACCGACCCGCCTTACCCCAGCACAGGACGGTGAAACTCGTCGACAAACAAGTCAAGCGAATCACTCGGTCGTTCCAATCCCCAATGGGATCTTCGTCGCCCCAAAGCTCGTCCACTCGTTTAAGCCGCTTCGCAAAAAGGTTTAGTCTTTGGAAGCCGCCGCACCCGTGTGACATTGCGAGCATCATTTCTTTGCGACTGTCAATCGAAGGATCCGGGAACAAACCTATGAAGCAAGCGATCGGCTTGGACTTATCCCAGATCTCCCACTTTCGATACTCGTACCGACCGTCAACGCTCTTCTCGATCCCCCGATCCTCATTCCCATCCCATGTGGTCCAGGTCGGATCAGTCGCGTAAGCATCGAATTGCTCACTCCTGGTCCCATCGAAAAAAATCGTGTCGCTCTTGGAGAATAGCGGCATGCCCTTTCGCATCCGCTTTCGCATAACATCAATGCGGTCCATCGATGACGGCATCGCATCGTTAGGCGCGTCGGCATCCACCAACGGAAGATATCCAAAGTCATCTCCGAACTTTGTAACCCAGTCAAAGAAACTGACCGGGAGCTTAATTGTACCTGCAGCTCGTTCCAGCACTGTAGCGTCCTTGCGTTTTGTGGTTCCTACAGCCTGGCTTTAGCCGACGCGATCGCAGCGAGTACTTCATCTCGATCTTCAGCTCGGACATGCTCCAAGTCTCGCTCGATTTCGATGATAGTCAACGGGTCGGTAGCTGCTTTGAGCTCCAAGAGCAAAGCCTGCTTCGAAATGCCTTCGGGAGCGACGAATTCCGTGTCATGGATCACCTCAGTACTGGTGGACTCCGCGTTCCGTCGTTTCAATTCCTCTTTTAAGTCGTCCGCCGACCGAACAGTTCGCACGCTGGGGGAGTTGATGACATTGCTGTTACGATCACCGTAGTCGTTGCGATCTTCCTTCTCGATCGCCGCTTGGGCCTCCGCGGAGATTGGGAGCCATTTGCTTAGCCGCTTGAACGTGGTTTTTTTCCACATCTCAAACTCTTTGTGCGGAAATCTCGGATCCCAAGGGGTGTCGTTACTCTTCTTGGCTACGAAAGCCTGCCACCCGGGTGAACCATCACGAATCGCGAGGATGTCCGCGCGAGACATCACTTCCGCTCGCTCGGTACCATCTTTGAACACAACCAGTGAGTAAGCCGCAAAGACTTCTCCGGCCTCTTTCGGTGCCTTCGCATCTGTCCTAAGGAAGTGCGGGACGTGTTCTTTGAGCTGCCCCTTATTCCAAACGAAGATGTCTCCACGCCGGATCACATCGGCAGCCACGTGCGACACCTTCCCCGATCGCAGAACCAACTCCGCGATCCCTTTGTAATCGAGCTGATAAGTGCACGTCCGCCCGTAGGGAATCAAGTGCGCTCGCCTACCGTCCGGCTCGAGGCCGATCGCAGCAAGATCCAGCACGGAGCCGATGAAGCTCTGCCGTGTGCACAAAGCGAGTTTTGGATTCTTGTTGAGCTGATTGATTACCACGCGCACGAAGAACTCAGGCTTCATGTGCGAAGGCAGAATTTGCAATAATTTCCTGGAAGTGTCATCCGACTGGAGATCCTCCAATAGGATCATAGCCTCCGACCTTTTCGGACTTGCACCACTGACATGCTCGGTACGTTCTTCAGCTGCTGCTGTCATGCTTCCACCTTTACATTCGAAGGCAATTTCGCCAATACGGATAACGATTTACCCAGCTTTACCACCTGCTGGTCATCCAACACCAAATAGGTACAACCGCTCGAGCTCTTAGCGATTATTTGCTTGTTCTTTTCGAGTTTCTTAGTTGCTTCATTGATCTGCTGTTGCAACCGAACAGCCTCTTTGACGGTCTGGCTGATTTCGCGCCCGACGTATTTGGCCGAGTACCGATCTGCTTCGGCACGAACCGCTTCATACGCGGTCTTTCCATGCACCATTGGGCGGATGCCCTTGGCAGCCTTGTCGATCAAATCGGCATAGGTAATCAGCATTTGCTCAATGAGCTCTTCATTGCGTTCAACCCAACGCTGAACGTACGTGCCACGTAGCAAACTGATGAGCACACCTGCCTTGTATCCAGTGCAAATCAACTGATGTTGAATCTGCAGATAATGTTTCATGGGGATTTGGTCGTCCGCGTAGTCCGCCCAATTCCCATGCTGCTCAAACTTGGCTTCAATGACGATCCGTTCACTGGTCGACGTCTTGAACCCAGACGCATCGAGCGTGCAGCAAAGGTGCGGATATTGATCCGGAACGACCAAGTTGAATCCGCCAGACTCAACATCCCACTCGGGATTCTTTTGCTTGAAGAGCTGAATGATGGAGGGCTCGAATATCTTGCCTTCGTTCATCAAGCTAATTTGACTGGCATTGAAAGATTTTCGCTTCCCAGTTGTTAGCCGCTCCCAAACGGTAACGATGTCTTCATCGTCGTAACCAAAGCCGAAGATTGCTCTTGCATCGGATGACCCGATACGTCGCAACTTTTTGCTAAGCCACTCGGATTCTTGAGCGTTAGTATCAACCATGATCATCAATTCGATAGACTAAGAACACAACGGGAAGTCTCGTGCGACCGACGCGTCGATCAACCTTTGGAAAGCCGACCAATCGACCTTTCCTTCTTTGAACGGGATTGTGGATTCATCCACTGCCTTGCGAACGGTGAATTTCCGAATCCACCTCCCCCTCGCCACAGTCTCGCTCTCGTCGGAACTGTTGACGTAACAGAGGTACTCGGACACGCTCGGAAGATCTACCGGTACGTTCCAACTCTTTGCACCCAACTTGATTCCACCGATCGCAGCTAGGCACGCGTTTACGCTAACGCGTATCGGCAGGTCACACACTGGAAGAATGAACGCCTGCTCTTTGACGAATAGCGTTCCGTCTTGAGTCACTATTGATATTCGATGTTTCTTGTCTGCCATACTCTCCCCGCTGTACTTGAACCCTTCATACAAAGAGGCCGGAATGGGCAGCGGTTTGTGACATAGATTCCAGTTTTTTTAACAACAAAAAGTCAGGACGGTATTTTCTTGATTGTTTGCTATTGAGAACCCAATCCACTTCGACTCCCTTCTCTTCGCAGTCTGATAGCGTCAAAGACTTCACTTCCAAGCTCTCCACACGATCCCAGTAATCGTCTTGATCTGAGACCGGAAAGATAAATGTTCGAGCGGGAACGGTGCGCTTCGCAAGAGATCTTTCGTTCCAATGGAACAAAAAGAAGCACGTTGCGCCGAAGCGGCTTCTGCGGAGCATGTGTTTCAACTGCCGCGCCCGCGGCCCGCGAGTCTCCGCTCGATATTTGTTCCAAGGAAACGATGCGGAAGAGCAAACCTTTGCGTCAAAGATAACGTGCCTAAAAGTATGCGGTAGGCCTTTGCTTTCGCCTTCGAGGCACCGGTACATGCCTTCGAAGTCCGGAAGAGACTGTATGAGCTGCGTCTCCATTGCCCCTGGGGTTGTATGCGACGGTCTCACAGTTGCTTGGACCCCATAACGACCGATCACCGCGAATTTGATTTCTTCGTACCAGGCACTTTGGTCCAGCACGAGTTGCTCAAATTCTTTGCTTGTCAATTTGCTCGGAACCATTATTCACCCCAGTTGGTCGACGTTCGCGTCGGAAAAAGTCTGAAAATGCCCTGCCCAGTTCAATGGAACCGCACCGAGCGGTCCATTCCGTTGTTTCGAGATAATGAGCCGGGAGTCAGTGGACTCTCGAGATGCTCGATGCAGTAACATCGCCACGTCTGCGTCGTCAACAATTCGCTTTGAATCGGCCCAGCTAGAATTGTCCGGCTCCTCCATGACGCCGCTTCGGCCCTTTGTGATCTCCGAATCGACTGACAACTGACACAAAACAAGCACCGCGATATTCATCTCTTTCGCAAGATCCTTGAACGCCTCGGTGAGTTGCTTGGTTCGTTCATGCTTGGGACTTCGGTAATCGAACGGACGAACGAGCTGGAGGTTGTCAACGATCAGGAATTCCAAACCTTCGCAAGACTTCCTTAACCGGCATTTCGCCCGGATTGATTGGTAGGATTCTTTTACGTCGGTCATCCATAAACGCGCGGACGCGGCAACCGTATCGCGAAACTCTCTTACCGCCAGCAACTCTTGGTCTGAAAGCCTGCCAAGCCATCGCCTGTGATTCATCTTCAAGTATGAAGACATAATGCGTTCTGTCACCTCTGCGTTCTTCATCTCGAGCGAGGAGAACCACGCACATTTCCCCTGGGCGACGGCGCTCATGCAGAAGTTGGCTGCTAACGCCGTCTTGCCTACTCCGGTTCGCGCTCCAAGCAAATACAACTTACTCGGAGCGAACCCACCTATTAACGCATCGAGCGAAGGAAGGCCCGTCGTGAATCCAACACGCGCCGCATCCTCCTCATCGGACCCGCCTATCTTGGATTCCACAACACTGTCAACGATCTCTTTAAAATGCCTGAACCCGGCGTCCTTGCTATTCCCCACGCCTTCGGTCTTTGCCGTAAACGCGTTGAGAAGTTTTTGAGGGTCTGCTTTTGGATCCGTCGACGCAGTCAGTAACGACCCAGCAGCATATTCGAGCCGTCTCAACTCCGCGTAGCGCGCTACCTCACGGCAGTAGTACTCATAGTGCGTGACCGTTGGCTGGCGATTGATGATCTTCGCGAGCGCCGACATGCCGCCGATTTGTTCCAACAACCCTCGCTTTTTGAGCTCAAGAATGAGCATCCTGGCATCGGAGTCGACATTACCGACGCGAAGATCGAGGCACACCCCCCAGATATCCGCCAACGTCCTATCGAAGAAGTCTCGGTGCGAAACCAATGCGCTCATTGCTTCAATCAAGTGAGGCCCAATAAAAGCGATTGAGATCACGCTCTCTTCTGCCTCGACACGTGCTTCGATCGCACCATCCTTGACGCTTGTCATCAACTCTCCACGGGTTCGAATGGTTTGAGTTTCTTGAATTGATCCATCAGGTCCTTACGAGGCCGGAGCGGTTGCTCTTCTGCCGGAGGCAAAATGCCTACCAGGGGAATCCCACCAGGCCGGGCCGGAGTCTGAACCGATTTGGTTCCAGCCGATTTCTCCCACGTGCGAATGGCAGATTGCCAGTCTTTCATGGAGTTTCCGTTCGCCAGCTTCCAGCCTTGCGTCTGGTAGTAGTCATAGAACTTTTCAGGGTCGACGCTGTTCTTTCTCTCGTTGCAGTACTGGGTCACTTGTTCGAGGGTTGGTTTTATGAACACATTCGAACGCTTGGGCTTCCCACCGCTTTCGACCCTCCAAAGATCCGAGATGGTTGCGTAGACAGTAGCCCTCCCGCTCGCATCAAAGCGATCGAATAGCTTCTGCGATTCCAATTCAGGATCGTCGCTTGCAACCGGCGAGGCCGATTCCGACGGCGTTCTCGAGTCGATGTCATGGAGGGTGACATCTGACTCACCTTCGTTCGGCCTCGCCAAGATTCCCGTGGTTACGGGGCACTTCTCGCGAAGCAGCTTCTCAAACTCCTCGCACCCATCGAGCTTCTCCAAGATCAGCTCAGCAACGTCGAGGAGATCCACCTTTGCCAACAGGGCCTGGATCTGCACGATCGGCGAAGCAGTCGGAACCGGTTGCGAGCGCTCAACCAACTCACGAGATTTCTCAGGCTTCAGTTTGGGAGGCTTCGGATCTGCAACCGCTGCTTTGACAGCAGCAGCCCCCTCTTGAATGATCTTTTTCTGCTCCGTCTTGTCGGGGATAACGTCTACCAACCTGGAAGCCGTACTCACTTTCAGCTCGCCGGACTCAACCGCGCTGACAACCTCTGCTGCTCCCTCGTTTAGCACTTTCTTTGCGAAATCGACGGTCTTGCCAGACACACCGACGGATTTGCCTGCCATATCGCGAGCAGTCCCCGTCTGACCCTGTGGAAAATTTTCCATAGGGTCAGCTTTGCCTCTCAGCATTCGCTTTCTGGCCTCGGACTCGTAGTACTCGCTGAGTTTCGCAGCGACCACGGCCTTTTGCGAAACGGACAAGTTCCTTCGATGATTGTTTTTCGCGATCACGAAGGTTGCTGGATCTTCTCCAGCCTTGAGCGTTTCGAACTCCGGCTTCACCCCTGCTTCCTTGCAAGCGGTGTATCGGTTTCGGCCATCGAGAATTTTCTTCTCGAAGAGGGTGATCTTCTCTTTCTGCCCGTGCTTCTTGATGCTCTCGACAAGTTCCTTGTGCTCCTGCGAAGTGGCAAGCGGCCAGCAGTTCGCCAGCTCATGGAAGTCGTAGTTTGGGAAACGATTCATCGAAACAGATACGCTCGGCATACGAACAACCACCAGGATCTAGTCGGAAGAAAGACACGCCACCAGAGTGGGGCGCTACGCTCGGAACAAACCGCCAGCGACAATAGCGACTAAGAAAAAAGCAAACAACAAGACGCCGATGCCAACCAGTACTAGCTTGTCTTCGGAACCTAGTTCGTACCAACGGTTTGGAAGGTCTTGGCTAGTCCGAGAATCGATGAATGACTCGTTGATACGAGATCGATCCATTTTGCGAGCAGAGTCAACTGCTTCGTCTTCGGCTGAGCAGGATTGCTCAAAGAGATTCCTCATCTGTCACTCCATAGCCACAGCTTTAAGCGGCTGGTCGCTGTTCCGTTTCCATTTGTTAGGTGCGAGATCAACTCGCTCACCCTAAAAGGCCGGAAGCATGTTGCGTTTGTGACAGACGAACGAAAAGTTTTTTTGCCGAACCAGTGCTGGTATCTCGCGCGATCTAGTAGATTCTCTTACCTAACTAAGAAGAAAAACATCTAGCGATAATGTTCCGCCCACGCGGGCAGACCCCCTCTATCCCCCAATACCGGGATGAGTGGCCCGCGTGATGGTCTAGCGACAACGTCCAAGCCCTTTCGCGCGCAGTTCGCATTATCTTTTTTTACGTCGCGATGCTTGCCGTCCCCACGACGGACTTTCTGGCCCGTCGATCGGCGAGGAAAGAATCTCACCAGACAGCGACAACAGATCGTCTACTAGAGATAGGCCGGAAAGAGGCAATTCTGTTACCAAGATTTCGGAGAAATTAAGCGGACTTTTTTGCCTTGCCGTTTTGAACAATCATCTTGGGAGGCATTTGGTGGTACCGCCCGTTGACACAGACAATCGCGTGCGCGTGGAGCGAGCCCTCGGAGTCGTTACGGATTTCAACGATGAAGTCGTCGAACTCAAGAGCGAGGAAGTCGCGATATTGCATGACGAGCTTTTGGTTGGTCCGATTTAGGGTCTGCTTCTCCTTCTTGATCACGTTCGGTCCACCCATCTCAGCTCGGACGAGGGACTTGCGGTAGTAGAACAAGTGCCCACCTCTCCAGCGGAACGGGTACCGACCTGCATATCCGTTTCGAAGGACACTTGCGCGAGTATTCCCGATGATTTCAGCAGCTTGAGACAAAGATACCCAGTCTGAAAAACTGTTTAACCATTCGTCGTCTTGGGAGACCATGTGTTACCTCTTGTTGCCACTCGGAGGTGCAAAAAAAGGACATACGCTTGATTTTCTAAATTTTCCGATTAGGGTGAACGGATCGCGTTTACCCTGTGGAATTCATAGAGTTTCAAGGATGTCTTCAGTAGCGATGAGTGGACTCGAACCACCGACACACGGCTTATGAAGCCGTTGCTCTAACCGACTGAGCTACATCGCCAAATTGTTTCCCACCCCACATTTTCTACCACTTGCTAGCTCGCTCGAGGAGGGGCTGCAAAGGGTCTTTTCAACGGAGGAAGGCAACGCATTCGAGGGGGAGTCCGTTGCCCGGAGGACCCCTCGACCGCTGTGCCCAGAAATGTAACGGCTACCCTGCCAGTTGCCAAGGGCGTCGATTCGCTACTCGAAAAAAGTTCCTGTTTCCAATTCTGACTTGCTGCAAAATGGGTATCATCCGTTTCGCCTGTATGGCCCGCCCATCCCTCGCAAACCGGGGCCTGCGCGCTGGGCTCTGTAAAACTATCTTCCCCCCGAACAAGGTCGATTGTTGATGTCCAACCTAGGATTCCGTGTCGTCGATTCTCATACCGCAGGTGAACCGACGCGAACGATCGTCGATTGCGACTTGAACCTCCCAGCATCGACCATGGACGAGCGTTTGGCCATCCTCCGCTCCGATTTCGACCACTTTCGCCGCGCGATCGTTCGTGAACCTCGCGGTTCCGAAGTGATGGTGGGAGCCCACCTCCTCCCTCCTATCCACCCGGACCATACCGCCGCGGTCGTTTTCTTTAACAATGTCGGCTACCTCGGCATGTGCGGGCATGGAATGATCGGTGTCATCGAGACCTTGCGATTTCTCGGCCGGATCCAGCCGGGAATCCAGACGATTGAAACGGTCGCGGGGATCGTCAAGGCGGAACTACTCCCAGACCACTCGGTTCGCATCCAAAATGTACCCAGCTACCGAATCGCGAAAGATGCCCCCATCGCGACCCAATCCTTTGGGACAATTCCCTGCGATATCGCCTACGGAGGGAACTGGTTTTGTTTGGCGAAACCCGATGCGATGAAGAATCTGGATGCGCCCATTCCCGAACTGTTGAGTCTTTCTCAAGAACTCATGGTCGCTTGCCGCGAACAATACCCGGACGTCGATCACGTCGAGCTTGTGGGACCGCCTCGCCATCCGACCTCGAACGCTCGTAACTTTGTTCTTTGCCCCGGCGCGATGTACGATCGGTCTCCGTGCGGGACCGGGACGAGCGCTAAATTGGCGTGCCTCGCTGCCGACGGCGAACTGCTCGTCGGTCAGCGCTGGATCCAGGAAGGAGTTCTCGGCACTCGCTTCGAAGGTACCTTTCAATGGTACGACAGCGAATGCGGAAAAATTATCCCCACGGTCCGAGGGAGGGCCTTCGTGAACGGGGATCTCCAGGTCGTCGTGGATCCGGAAGATCCGTTTGCTTGGGGGATGTAAAAGTTGTCTTTGTCACCAACATGCAAAGCTGCCGGTCCTGGGGCCGTGGGAGAAACGTGTGCCTTTCGCCGGCGTGGGAATTAGTAACCGGATATTTTGCGGACCGGGCCCAAAACAAAGCCGGGGTTTCTTTGCAGTGCGATCGCGGACGCGTCGGCGCTATTGCGGGCGGGGACGACCACGGAGATTGGGTAGCCAAACATTCCATTGGGAGGATAGAGGTATACTTCCCACATGTCAGTTACCCCTGCGGCCACGGTATTCATGAGCAATTGTAACCTAGCAATCTGCATCATCTCTTGCTGTTGTTGCTGCATCGCCATCGCCTGCGACTGAAGATAGAGATCGTTTTGTCGCTCCGATTCGGCCGCTTGCTCCTGGGCTCGATCTTGCTGACGTTCCGATTTCCACTGCTCGTAGGACGAATTCAATAGTTTGGATGCGCTCGGCGACAAGAAGAACAATGGCAATGCATATTCGTCCCCGTTTGGAAACTCGACCATAACCCCTTCGCAATGGAAAGTTCGCACGTTCGACTTTTGGGCCGCGACCCACCGATCGAATGCGATGTGATCTGTGAACTTGGTCTTCTCAAAGTGCGCGACAATCGAAGGGATCATCTTTTGATACACTTCGGGCAAGTTATTGATCGGGCGATCGTTTACATACAATCGCCCCCTGCGGCGTTGCAAGGAGACGTCCTTCTCGACAAATCGGACCAGCCTGCCATAGACCTTCATGCCGTTGGCCAGCTCCCAAACTTGCTTCTGCCCTTCCGCTGCAAGCTGATCGGTGACTTCTTGGGACTTCAGGTATTCGAGGTCCTCTTTCGACAAGTTTTCGAGCGGAACCGCGAGCAGCTCGTGCTCCTTTCGCTTTTGATCCAATTTGATCACGACTTCATGATCGTCGGCAGCGAGCAGCGTTCCCTGAATCTTGACCATTCCCGTCGAGTCTTTCCATTCGCGGGCACTGCACCAAGGAGCGCCGACCAATGCGGCGGTCATGACCATAAAACGGGAAAGGGAGTGAAACATCGTGGCCTCGTGTGCAATGCAAAAATGGATAGGAAAAGGAATACAACAAACTATTCTATCGTTTCACGACACATGCATCATGATTCAATAGGGCTTGGCATAGGATAGTTGCCGCGGCAAGGTCGTTTCGATCCATTCCGTCGGGAATGGGCACACGACCGATTTTCAAGAATGCCTCAGCGGCGCCGGCATTCGCGAGAAAGTAGCTCCGTTGCTCGTCGATCATCCTTTGCCCGATAGCAACCTCTGGCTCGGTCGGAGGACGTGAGAGAGTTCTGCGAAATGCTCGATCTACCCAGATGGGAGCTTGGCTAGGTTCCTCTTTGAGGATCGCAATCGCCATGGCGCGGGCCGCTTCGACATACTGGACACCGTTGAGGAGTACCAGCGATTGCAGCGGGGAATCGGTCCGCTCTCGTTTGGCGACGCAAACAGCCCGGCGTGGTGCATCGAATGCGATCATCGCGGGAGGCGGTCCCGTGCGTCTCCACTGCGTATATAGACTGCGTCGATGTACACCGCTCCCTTCACTAGCCGGGGCCGGCTTGAAGGATTCGCTCATTTCATACGGCACCACGGGAGGACCTCCCACGGTCAAATCGAGAAGTCCTGAAGCCGCTAACACTTGGTCGCGAATCATCTCCGCAGGCAATCGGAATCGAGGGCCACGAGCCAACCATTCGTTGTCCGGATCCTCCGCCATCTGTTCCTCGGTCGATACACTCCTTTGCTGATAGGTCTGGCTGAGTACGATCGCTTTTACAAGATCCTTCATGTTCCAACCCGAGTTCACGAATCGGACCGCGAGTGCATCGAGAACTTCGGGATGCAAGGGGCGAGATCCTTGGCTACCAAAATCTTCCGACGTTTTCACAAGACCAGACCCGAAGAAACTTTGCCATACGCGATTGACGAGAACGCGCGCGGTAAGAGGATTGTCCCGGGATACCGTCCAACGGGCCAAGCCCAATCGATTCAAGGGAGAATCGATTGGAAACGCGTGGAGCGCGGAGGGTGTCCCCGCCGTGATTTCTTCTCCCTGCCGATTGTACTCACCGCGCACCAGCACATAGGCGGGTTTGGGCTTCGGCAACTCCTTCATAACCATGATCTCTCCCACGCTATCTTGCTTTGCAAATTGATTCTTGCGAGCGTCCCTCAATCGGTCGTTCGTCGACTTCAGGGGCGACGAGTGCGTGGTGGCGTAATGCGTCAGCGCGGCGTGGTCCATGCCTGGCTCGAAAGATTTGGAATCGGAATCATGCACGCTGGGAGGGAAGAGAAACCCCACTTCGAAGGCTGTTAGCTCGTGCGAGAAAACTTCGAATTGGTCGATCCTGCCACCTCGCAAGCCTCGGTCGCGGAACCGTTCCCCCAAGTCGATTGAATCGTATCCACCGCCGGTGATATTCTTTGTTAGAGAATCCTTGATCACGTCCGACTCGCATCGAACTCCATCGACGTAGATGGCGAGTCCCCGTGCTTGGCTACTACCGTCGTACGTGACAACCACGTGGGTCCATGCCGAAGTTCGCAATGGCGTCTTGCTCCGGACCGAAATGGCATTTCCCGGCCAAAAGTGAATGAGGCTCCATTTCAGTTTGCCATCCTCGATGAGCAATTCGTATCCGCGGCTCGCAGCATCGGTCCACGCTCTCGAGCGGTGGAAAACGACGTTTCGATCCCGATGATCGGGGACGAATAGCCAGAGTGAAACGCTGAACGGCTCGTGACGTTGAAAATTCCCAATGCTGGTTTTGACCGGATCGTCACCGGTGAATTCAATCGCATTTCCAAATCGTCCCGGAACCGTTCGGTTTTCACCCTCGACCGATGCTGTCGCGCCATCCGGTAGGAGGCTTGCCGTCTTGCGATCCTTCACCTCATCCATGCTCAATGCCAGTGAGGGAGGTCGGACTCCAGCCGCTAGGCGGAAGCTCTGAATCGTGTCCCAATTCAGCTCTTTCCTCTCGTTGGCAATCATCGAGGATTTATAAAGGGCATCTTTGCATTTTGACAGCCAATCGCGATAGGGCTCCTGGGCTGCTAAACCCACAAGTTCCTCTGCAAGGAGTTCCTTTGCATCGGATTCCAGTTTCCGAACGTTTTCCTCCTCTTGGGACAACTGCTGCTGTTGTTCGGAAGTAATTAAACCAAGCGTCGGGGTAGGAGGGGAATCGGTGAAGTAAGAGTAGAGTCCGGCTTCATCGATGTTCTGGAACATGGAAAAGAGTTGGTAGTACTCTTTTTGGGAGATCGGATCGAATTTGTGATCGTGGCAACGTGCGCATTCGAAGGTAAGGCCTAGGAATGCGGTCGCATAGGTTTGGACGCGATCGCAAACATACTCGACGCGATATTCTTCTTCGACACTTCCCCCTTCGCTCTCTTGCTGATGAAGCCGATTGAAGGCGGTCGCCAGGATCTGATCGGATGTGGGATTGGGCAAGAGATCACCGGCGATCTGCTCCACAATAAACTGGTCGAAGGGCTTGTTGTCGCGGAATGAACGCACGACCCAATCCCGCCATTGCCAAACCGCCCGTTCCCGGTCGACTTGAAATCCGTAGCTGTCCGCATAGCGTGAGATGTCGAGCCAATCGACCGCCATCCGTTCTGCGTATTGGGGTGTCGCTAGCAGGCGATCCACAAAATCGCTCCAGTGCTCCGGTGCATCATGCTGTTCCATATGCACAAGTTGTTCTTCGCTGGGAGGCAATCCAGTAAGGTCCAAAGCGATTCGTCGGGCCAGCGTGCGCGCGTCCGCGCGCGGTTGCATGCTCCATGCACGGCTTTTGAGTTTGGCCGCTACGAATGGGTCGATCGGATTCTGCTGGGCCGCTTGGGCAAGGGACTCGTAGGGAAGAGGCAAAAACGACCAATGCTTTTCGTACTCAGCCCCTTCTTCGATCCACTGTTTCAGTTTGGAAATGTCGGACTCGGAGAGACGTCCGAGCTTCGAATGTGGGGGAGGCATTTGGGAGTCGGGATCTGTGGAGAGGATTCGTTTAATGATCTCGCTTCGATCGGCGTGATTGGGAACGATGGCTCCGGACGCGGTCGCTTCGTCGCGCAGGTCCAGACGCAAGTCGGCTTCTCGTTTTGCGGCATCCGGTCCGTGACAGAAAAAGCATTTGTCGGAGAGAATCGGGCGAATATCGTCGTTGAAACGGAGTTGCCCGAGTGCTGTCGAGATGGGGCACACAGACGCGAGAGCGCACAATCCAACGAAGATGGAGAGCACGCGGAGTCGGCAAAGAGATGGCATTGGAGTGGAGTACCTGAGGTGGGACAACGTGGAACCCTCTATGGTACTCGATCGAGCGTGCCCTTACCAAACGCGAGTTTGATAAGGGGGTAATGTGCGGATTTCTATTTGACCTGTTAGTGGCCCCCAGAGGGCTTCACTTCCGCGGCAGCGCGCGCTTTTTCTTCTTCGTCCAGTCGAATTGCTTCCGTGTCCAAGTTGCGGTTGGAGATGAGTCGTTCTGTCTGGGAGGAAGGTGCTTCGAAAATCTCGGAGAGGACGAAGACTTCGACGCGAGAGTCGAGTTCGGGGTCTACTTCGTCCCCTTTGAATCGGGGTTCGGAGTGGCCCGCAGCGCTGACTCGGATGCGGCGAGGGTCGATTCCTTCGTCGATCAAGAATTGGGAGACGATCATTGCGCGGCGGAACGAAATGGTCCAAGCGTCTAGGGCCGATTGGGCTGGGTTTCCGCCATTGTTGGCCGCATGGCCGCGCACGTCGATCCGGTGTTGTTTCCCTTCGAGTTCGGGCAACAATTGAACCAATTCCTTCTTGCCGTCTTCAGATAGTTCGATGGAATTGAGTTCAAATCGAATGATTTTGCCGACATTCGAACGTTCTCCTTCATCGCTCATTTCGCGATGCTTGGCCTCCTCCTCGGTCTTTTTGGAACCTCGCGACTTGACCGTTCGGCGACTTCCATTACCGACCGCGGAAGAGTTGACAAGCGACTTGGCATCGCTGCCGGTCATTCGTTTGCCGCTGGGGTTTCGAAAGTGTTCCGCGACCGCTTCCTTCACATCGGAGCTCTGCGATGTCAACCACATCACCATGAAGAAGGCCATCATCGCGGTTACGAAGTCCGCGTAGGCGACTTTCCATGCACCACCACCTTTACCCGCCATGATTAGGAGCCTCCCGAGTCAACAGCTTTGAAGAGCGCTTCCATTTCCTCAGGGGATGGCCTCAGATCTTGACTGAGTCCGCGGCGACCTGTTTCGATTGCCATCTTAGGCTGCATACCATTGAAGAACCCTTGCAAGACGCATGCGATGGTTTTGAAGTACGCGCCTTCCTCGTGACCGATCAGCTCCATCTTTCCCGCGAGTGGTGCGAAGAAGCCATAGGAGGCGAGAATACCCAAAAACGTACCGACGAGTGCCGCACCGACTTTGTGACCGATTTCAGCAGGAGGGCCATCGATGTGTCCCATCGTGATAACGATACCGAGAACAGCGGCGACGATTCCGAAGCCCGGGAGACCGTCCGCGGTTTTCGAGAGGACGCCGATAGGAAGGTGATGTTCTTCTTCCATCGCTTTCAGTTCGATATCCATCAGGTTACCGACATCCTCAGGGCGGACCGATCCGTCGATTACCGGTCCGAATGCTCCCTTGATAAAGTCGGTTGCATGGTGATCGGCAGCCAGTTTGGGATATTTGGCAAATACAGCGCTCTTATGAGGGTCTGCGATATGGCCTTCGAGGGCGAGCAACCCATCGCGCCGAGCGATTCGAAACAGTTCGTAGAGCGCTGAGAAGGTTTCCTCGTAAGATCGTTTACTGTACGGCGACCCCTTCAACGCTTGGAGGATCCCCTTCACAAGCCCTTTGAGGACGGCGGGAGAGGACATCACGATCAGAGCGCCCATCGACGCTCCACCGATGGTCAACACTTCGGAGGGGTGGATCAATGCTTCGATATGTCCACCGGCCCACATAAAGCCGCCGAGAACACATCCGCAAACGACTAGACATCCAACGATGACAACCATGACTTCTCCGATGCGAGGCCGACTTGGTTGGAGAACACCCCCTACCATCGAGCCTTGGGGATATAGCTCTCAATACTCCTAGGAGCAAGCGATAGGTGGTGGAAAGAGGAATCGCGTGGGCAGAGATTGACGGATTGCACGGTCGTATCGATGATGCGGTTTTCGTGGACTTTCCTTTCATCTTTCCCCGGTACGTCGAGCCGGTACCAACGAGGCCCCGCGTGCACCCGGTATTCCAAACTGAGGCCGTCTTGCTCGAGCAGTGCAAACTGACGCATCTGCGTGCGTCCGGACCTGGCGGGCAGAATCGAAACAAAGTGGAAACGGCTGTGGAATGGATCCATTTGCCCTCCGGCTGCCGTGGAAAAGCATCCGAACGTCGCAGTCAAAAAGAAAATCGCGACGTGGCGGTGCACCGGCTCCGCGAGCAGCTCGCGGTACATGTGCGCTCCGAGCCGACCGAAGCAGGAAGGCTCGTAACCAATCGTTACACCGATGGATTGGGGCGAATCAACATCTCGGAAGGGAACTGGGAATGGCCGATGATTCTTGCGGAGCTGCTAAACCGCTTGGCCTATCATCAGTGGGAGATACCTCCTGCGGCCGTGGAGTTGAGCACGACGACCTCTCAGGTTATCAAGCTCCTGCGCAAGTCCCGTCCGGCGCTCGAATGGGTCAATTCGCAGCGCCAAGCCCTTGGTCGATCGGCACTGCGTTGAGCCGATCTAAGAAAATGCCACTCTTTCAAAAATCAGTCTATCGAGGATCAACCATCTGACGCGAGGCGGCTGATTAGACGGTTTCCACCTGACTGAGTCGGATCAATGAGACGAGTTCGTCGGTCGACATACGACCCGCGCGATCCGCACCATCGAGTACACCGCTAATCAGTTCTCGTTTGTCGGCATGGAGTGCGAGAATCTGCTGTTCGATGGTATCCTTGGCGACGAGTCGGTAGACCGTCACGGCGCGTTGTTGTCCGATGCGGTGGGCTCGGTCGGTCGCTTGATCTTCCACGGCTGGGTTCCACCATGGATCCATGTGGATCACGTAGTCGGCGGCGGTCAAGTTGAGACCGGTTCCACCTGCTTTGAGGGAGATCAAGAAGAGGTCCCCTTCACCTGCTTGGAAGCGATCGACGGCTTCTTGGCGTTTTGCGGCTGGAGTCGAACCGTCGAGGTATTGGTAGGTAACGCCTGTTTTGTCCAACGCTTCGCGGAGCAGGGACAGGTGCTGTACGAATTGGCTAAAGACCAATGCGCGGTGTTCCCCTTCGCGAAGTTCTTCGACGATCTCCATGAAGAGATCGAGTTTGGCAGACGATTCCGTCCAGCGCTTGTCGACCAGGGCGGGGTGGCAAGAGAGCTGTCGCAATCGCGTCAACCACGCGAGAACGCGAATGCGCATTTGGGAGTCGCTGTCTTCTCCTTCGGGTTGCGTGAGTTCATTGATCGCGGCCAATCGTGCGGAGTCGTATTTCTTTCGTTCTTCGGTGGAAAGCTCGGCGTATCGAACGACTTCTGTTCGTTCCGGCAACTCCGACAAAACTTCCTTTTTGGTACGTCGCAAGATGAAGGGGCGAACCACGCGACCGAGAGCTTGCAAGCGATCGCGATTTCCCTGGCGTTCGATCGGCTCTGCGAAGTTCTTTCGGAAGCGATCCCACGACCCTAGCAATCCAGGGCTCACGGTCCGCATCAGGCTCCACAATTCGCCCAGATGATTTTCGAGCGGGGTACCGGAAAGCGCGATTCTCCAGTCCGCATCGAGCTGTCGAACCGCTTGTGCCGTTTTCGTTTGAAAGTTTTTGATGAATTGGGCTTCGTCCAGCACGAGGGTGTACCAAGATCGGGCGGTGAATCGGTCGACGTCTCGTTGGAGCAACTGGTAGCTGGTGATGATCAAATCCCCAGGTCCAGCGCTATCGATCAAAGTTTGACGATCATGTTCCCGGTATAGTTTTGGCTTGAGCGAAGGAGCAAATCGCTCCGCTTCGCGTTGCCAGTTCGAGCCGACGCTCGTGGGAGCGATGATCAACGCCGCCCCTTTGTTCGACCGATCGAGCAACACACCCAGCGTTTGAACGGTCTTTCCGAGACCCATGTCGTCCGCCAAGCATCCGCCGATTCCCCAGTGTGCTAGACGAGCAAGCCAGCTGTAGCCTGACTTCTGATACTCGCGCAAATCGGCCATCAAGTTCTCTGGAACTTTAGGTTGCAGCGTCTTTGCGGTACGAAGGCGGTCCAACGCATCGCGCCACGACGAATCCGCTTCGTAGGTGATATCCGTACCGAGGGCTTCCTCGATGACCGCAGTCGCGGCTCGGGATACGCGAATTTGTCCGGATTCGGTGCTCGAAACATCTTGGATGCTGTTTAGCCGTTGTCGGAGCTGCTCCGATATCATGGCGAATTGCCCATCCCCCAATGGCACGAATCGCCGACCGCCGCGGAGTGCTGCGAGGAGTTCCGCGAGGGGAATTTCAAGGCCTTCTAGTTGCGCGACGCCTTCGACTCCGAACCAGTCTCGCTGGCTCGTCAGTCGAACTTGAAGTCGCTGCGGCGTGATCTCGCCGATGATTCGCATCGGTTGACTCTTAGGCCAGCAGACCGTCGGTGCGTCTTCTCCAAGCTGCTGGATGCGTTGGATCAAGTCCAATGCTTCGTCCGGAGTTTCGGCAATCCAGGTGTAGGGGCTTTCATAGGAGAGCCGACCTAGCTCGAGCACCCCTGCGACTTCATCGGCTCGCATCGCTTCCTCTTCCAACGCGCGCAGCAATTGGAATCGTCCGGCTGCAGTCGCGACTCGCAATCGATCCGGCTCCATGCCGGGGACCGGCGCTTCGCGAACCAAGTCGCAAGCCACGCGGAGGGAGACCATCAAGCTTTCTTTTGCAAATGGCGAAAGATGCAGCTCGATGTTCGGTTCAAGCGGTTGTTCGGGACCGGCCAATCGTTCGGGCAGATTGATCTGGACTTGAAGGGGATTCGCCGCAGCGGCGACCAGATCTGCAAATCGCTCTGCCGTCTCTTGATCGAAAACCGCTTCGCGTCGCTCCGCCATCTGCAAATCGTCGATCAGACGCTTCATCTTTTGGTCCAGCGTGCTGACCAAGATGCAGCGTTGATCTCGATCCAAACGAAACATTACCGATTCATTGTTATTGATGCTTCCGATCGAGCAATTGGCAGCATCTTGCGTCGAAACAATCTGATAGTCCCCTTGGAAGACGCTGGGTCGATACGTTTCGGATTCTTCTTCGACGCGAACCTCGAGAGGGCATTCTCGGATTCGGATAGGAGTTTGGTTTTCATCGTCGAGCGTTACGTTGGGATGATCGTAAAGCAGCTTAAAGCACTCGCGAATCATACGTGGGGTTTGGCCACGGTAGGACTCCTCGGCGGCTTGAAGAAGTAGGACCAGCGTTCGGTCCGAGGCGTGGCTCAGGGTCGTTTCGTCGACGGTGTCGAGGGATTCGCGAACCAGTCGCCCTTTGTTCCAGCCTCCTCGCTTTCGCATTGTTTGCAAGTATGGATTGATCCGAACGGAATGCTGAGTGAACGCGACTCTCCATTGGATGCGCGTCAATCTTTCCCGCTCCTGTGGTTCCTCTTCGCTCGGTTCCAGCTCGGGGACTTTCAAGTAGTCGAGCGACTCAACGAACTTTTTGCCGGCATGCCGCCCATCGGTGATGCAGCTCTCCATCCATTGCATCGCATCATCGGTCGATTTTTGACTCAAGTTGCGGCGTAGATAGTGCAAGCAGAAGATCTGGTGAACACAGGGTTTGATCTCTTCGGTGCACGAGCACTGGGCGCTGAGTTGACGGACAACGCGCACGCTGGGATCGTCGACCGATGCGCTCAGGTGGCGAGTATCGAGATCAAACAGGATGCTGGTGTTGTACTGACCGCGAACGGGCGAGACACCTTGCAGCTCGAAATCCCACTGGAGCGTCGACTCTGCACGCTTGAGACGAGGAATATCGTTGGAGGAGTAATATCGGGCCATCAGCAGTTGCTGAGGGCGGATCTTTCTCTCGAGCTGCGCAATCGCTTGGAGTATATGGACAATCAATCCGGTCGCCTTGGGAGGGTCCAGTTGTGCCAAGTTCGTCATTCGATGTCGTTCCGTCCGTATAAGTGAGCTCTGAGCAAGTCCAGTAGTTTGCCCGATGCAGGCTTGGTTTGACAAGGCGAAATTCCGGTTCTAACCAGCATCCCTAGGAGTTCCACCGAATTCCCATTTTCAGCATCGCACCCTGGATCAAATTGGCTTAAAATACTGGGTTCGAAAATTCTTGATCGATAGCTTTGAACAGACTTCATGATGATGCTCGCTGGAACATTGCCTGAGGATTTGCGTCGGTTTCTCGGCGAGCCGCCTAGTGCAGAACCTTCTTGGCGTGTGTTCGCGACGCGAGTTTTGGACGAATTCGATCCCTATCGAATGCTGGCGCCGCAGTATGCTTATGGCAGACATCGTGGACCACCTCCTCGCTTGGCGCACCCCGCTGCCGTGATGCTCACGCTTTATCCGAACGGTAACGGAGGATGGTCGATCCCGCTGACACTTCGACCGCCGCAGATGCTCGACCATGCCGGACAAGTCTCTTTGCCAGGTGGAAGATCCGAAAAGGGTGAGAGCGTTTGGCAAACGGCCTGCCGCGAATATGGCGAAGAATTGGGTTGCACAACTTCTTTCCTACAACCTGTAGGGCAATTGAAGTCTCTATACGTCTATGCCAGCCGCCATGTGGTGACACCGGTCTTAAGCGTTTGCCAAGAGCCAACCCCATTTCTGCCCAATGCGGACGAAGTTGCGGAGTTGCTATTTCTGCCCCTTGAGCAACTCTTGCTGCATGATGCTATCAAAGTGGGGGTGATGAAGCGTGGGAACGCCACGTTCAATGCTCCCGGGTTCTGGGTGGGCCAACATTTTGTTTGGGGTGCGACCGCGATGATTCTGGGGGAATTTCGATTCGCCCTACTGCAAATGCAATCGCAACCTTCCAGTCGCACGCGACATTCGGGCAACATGCGTTCTTAAACGGGGAGATGCGAGACAATGCGTCTATGCACATCTCATCTTCTCGCCGGTCCTTCGATTCATCCACCGAGTGAAAAGGCTTCCATAACCTTCAGGCGACACCTCCGAGCGATCGTATCCTGACGCATTACGCCCCTAGAATCGTCTCGTTTGCAAGGCGGATTCGTTTGCCGTCGCAAGGCATGTCATTCGTTGACGTGGACGTTGGGGAGCTATCTGTGTTGCACGAAGCTTCGGTGCGGCCCGTTCGAACCAGTCTTCCATCCAGATAATCGGTGGCGAAACCCAATCCTTCCCGGGTGCACCTCCGGTGCGTGAATGAGTTATGATGAGAGGGTCTGTGCGACCGTTCCAACGCAACCTTTTTCGCCCAGGAGTTGCGACGATGGATAACCATCCACGCCCGTCGACCCACCGCCACGCAGCATGCCTCAATTCAGCGACCGTTCCTTCCTTTCGCGCTGACCAAGCTCCCGAGCCGATGCGCCACATGCTGGCGCAGTTCACCGGGCATGCCACAATCTACGGAAGGGAGGCACCTTGGTCGGAGCCAACTTTAGGAATTTGCTCTTCGCATTCGAAGCGCTTTGGTTTCGCGGATTCGAGATGGCAGCAACCTGCGTGGGTCGCTGTTCAATTCGCGAAGCAGCATGGTTACCGTGTGTTGATCCCGGGCGATGCACCTTACGCCCCGTCGATCGTCCATGTGTGTAAACGATTAGGAACCTCTTTCTCACTACTCTTGGCCCCAGAATCGGAAGTGAGTTTACCGAAGCGAATCTTGGAAGTGGCGTCGACCCAAGAGGAAAACTTTTTGGTTCACGAAGAGAACGTCGACGCGATCGATCCCCAACTACGCGCTATCCCGCTTCAGGATCGCAGTCTGATTGGACTTTCGAATCTGCTATTCGTGGTGCAAGTGTCCAAAGGGGGAAAAATAGAACAGCTCTTATCGAAGCGATTGGAGCTGCGCGAGGTGCCCTCCTCTACGATCAAGGTGGCATGGACCTCCTCCAACGATAGTCGATGGATCCAGCGAGGGGCTGTGGGCTGGTTTGGAGCTTGGAGTTCCCAAAGTTCACCGAATGTTGCGGGCATCGAGACTTCATGGTCGACTTGCCTGAGGTTTCCTCAGGTGACGTATCAGCCCATTGCGCGTGCCACAGAATTCATGCGGCCAACCAGCGATCGGTATTTAGTCCATTGCACAAGAGCGAGGCAGGGACCTTGGCCCGATCAATCGTGGGAACAATATTGCGACGAATTGCTGTTGGAACCGCAGCGTGCGGACGCAACGCCATTGCAGGCACTGTTGCGCATCCTTTCGACTGGCAAGCTGATTGCGACGCGGCCACGTAAACCAGGCGGTGTCGCTTCGGTCTCGTTTTCTCAACAGAACTTGAAAGATCTGCTTAGGGCTCGTAAGTATCAACGCCATCTAGGGCGTTGGGACTGGGAACCCTACGGCCTGCTCCTTTCGCTGGATCGACTCCAGGAGAACGGGGCTATCCCAGTGCAGTACGTAGACAAAAAACGCGCGCATCAAACTCCATCGAGCGAATGGCCGATGGTCCAATTCGTCGACGACACGGGTGGGGGGCAGGACTGGCGGTTCGAACGCGAATGGCGCGTGTTTGACGATGTAAGGCTATCTCGCTACTGGCGTACTCCGGGGTTTGTTTTTGTCCCGTCGTTTCCAGAAGCCAGATTGGTTCAGCACGTTTCGCCTTGGCCCGTGCTCGTCGTTGGATGACGGCATCGAAGGAATCCGGGGATGCCAGCCGCTCCAGTAACGGCTGCGTTCGTGATACGTTTCGAAAGCTAACGCCCACCCCGGAGCAATCGTCGGAGATTATCCGAGGCCTTGTTGGCACTGTTGTCTGATGAGAAAGGAAGGTCCGCTGCATTGAGGATGGCGATGGCATTCCCATCGGTCGGGGTATCCATCGACTCCACGAGCTTGAGAACTTCTTCGAGCAGATATTTGGGAGCCGAGATAATCATCAGGTTGGCTTGCTCGTCGACGCTGATAGCCAAAAGTCCTTGGTACTCGGGGCTCGACGTGGTCGCCGCAATATTTCGGTTGAAGCTAGAGTTTCGATAGGACATGTTCGACAGAGATCGCTCACTGAAACGGAGCAAGTCCTCGTATACCCCTTCCAGAGCTTTGGCCACCACGCTGGCTTTGCGGTGTTGGAATCGGTAGGTAACTCGTTCGCGAACCAGCTTCTCGTCTTCCGGATTGGGTTGATCGAGGATCTCGATCGATTCCTTGATCGTCTTCCATTGCTTTTCGTTTGCGTTCTGAATGATCAAACGATTGGTTCGCGTGTCGACATCGATGATCACTTGGGGGGCCGATGCCAATTTGGAAGAAACATTGCTTGTGGAGTATTGCAGCATTGTTCCCAGTTGCCGGCGCACCGCAAAGGCCTGCGAATGCTTGAGAGCGATGGCGCGGAATTCCGTTCCTTCTTTGAGGAGCTGGTCGATCAATCGCTTGGCGGTTTCCGCAGCGATAGGATCCTTGGATAGAACAACCAAATCACCACTTCCATTGCGCATCAAACGAACGGGAGGGTGTTCCTTTTCTGGGACACGAGCGGCATCCGTTGCATTTGAAGCGGTGATGGCTGCGACGAAGCGCGAATCACTTTTCTTCTCAATAGAGGATTCGTCCGATGCGGACTGAGTCGTATCGGCACGCTTTTCGGAAGGGGCTGATTGGCTGTCCTCCTTGGCATCCACCGGTAGATCGAGGAGCAGTGGGCTATCGCTGATTTCGGCCCAAATGCGTTTCAGTTTTTCGGTAATCTCCGAAGTATCTTGGCCACGCATATCGATGACGTGGAGTTTGGAATCAAGCTTTTGGTCGGAGAAAGTTTCGCCGAGTCTCGCGAGGAACTCTCGGACTTCGGTTAACTCACCAGGGGTTGCCCATAGGAGCAGCCGATTGTTCTGTGGATCGGGTTCGATTTGAAACTTGCCATCGCTGGGCAAGCCTGGTGCAGAGGAGGGGCGATCGGGGGATTTCAGGATCAACTGGACCGCTTTCGCCGCGTAGGTAGGATCCACGTTAGCCAGGGTCAGGACGGTGGCGGTCCGCTTTTCGGAGCGGAAAGACTCGATCAGCTGTGCAACGGTTAATTGATCTTCGGGCGAAGCGAAAACGATGATGCGATTGTAAGCGGCTTCATGTTGGATTCGCGTGTCTTTTCCGACCGTGCCACGCTCTTGCAGGGATGCGACCAATTTTGTGACCGCATCGGGTTCGAAGCCAGCGACATCGTATACCTTCACGCGGCTGATCGTTTCCCAAGCTGTTTCCTTTTCCGCGAGAGGCTTGTCCATCGCTTCGACGGCTTGCCGAACGATTTCGATTTTGTTGGGAGGCGCGTTGACGAGAAGGCTGTTTTCCTTTTCGTTCACAACGACATAGATCGTGACCTTCTTGCTGTCTTGAATGAGTTCGCGAGCCTCGCGCCCCAATTGCTTCATCGCTTCGGCTTTGAAACGGGTTTGCTCGACATCCAACTGGGTTGGCGTCTGATTCGAAGCCGAATCGGGGGGTAGGCCGAGCAGTTGGCGAACTTTGGGCGCAACATCCTCGACACGGCGATGGGTCAATCGAAACTCGGCAACTCGTTCCTTTCGGGAATCATCTTCTTCCGCATCAATTAGGAGGCGGTGAAACTCGCGTAGATTGACGACTGCATCGACGACCTCGAGCCGATTGGCACTGGCCATCGGAGAGACCTTGCCATACGGGCTCAGAAGTGGTTTGAGTTCATTGGCCGCCTCTTCTGCAATCATCCAATCCAAAGGAAAGGAGACGCGAGCGATGGAATGCTTAGGAAGGGTTGCGAGTTCTTCAGGTTCCACACGAGGAACGAGCGTGATATCGAGATCTTTCAAGCTCACCAATCGCAGGACATTTTCACGCTTGAGCAGGACAAAGCCTCTCGCGAGGAGCTGCATATTGAAGAGGTCTTCGACAGCATCGAGGGTAAGCTCCTGGGTGCTCGAAAGGCTCAGTTTGTCGGTTGGCAGTTCTTTCCAATCCAGATTGAGCGCGAGCTTGGCCGCGAGCCAACTGAGCGCTACTTGCCAATCTTGGTCGCGAAACTGCAGAAGAACCTTCTCTCCGGGTGCAGCCGGTTCGATGATCTCCGGTGGTTCGTAGACGGGTGGAACCACTACAGGAGCAGGTACCGCGTCGCTCGATTGGCCGGCCGTGTCGGACTGCTGGGCTGCTTCAACGGACTGCTGAGTGGCAACTGGGGCAGTCGTGGCTGGCGCGGTGGCGGCTGGGGCGGGCGCCGTGGCGGCTTGAGTAGTGGTGCCGGCGGAGTCCTGTGCAGTCAAACCGCTAGCGAAGGAGGTCGAACACGATATCGCGAGCAAGTAAGCAAAAGGCTTCTTCATGATAGTTCCAGCAGGCTGAACCGCTGCAATCCCATGGTCGGCCCCCGATCACTCAGAGGGACAAGAGGGATGGAATTCAACTCGCGACGATGGACTGCATCTTCGAGAGCAAACGCACGAGGCTTTTGGAGCACAACAGGAATCGTTGCGACTGCAAGGCGTCGAGCAAGGCAGCAGGGGTTAGGTGGGGAATTGGGAAGGTGGGAGGGGGTGAGGCTTTCAGCGATTTTCCGATGCCGCCCGGTTCCGAACCGAGCAGCTGAAAAAAATTCAATCACTGTACAAGTCTAGCTGCTAGCCCCTCGGGAAGCAACCGAAACTCGTCCCGGTTCGAAAATCGCCCTTGTGCGGGACGAAACGATTGGACGAATCCCTTTGGACTCGGTCACTGTGCGCCGTGGTCAAGGACCAAAGTGTGGCCTGGACGGGGCGGGTCCGGTGGGAATGGGGAATCGATTACACGATATCCATGCACTTTTCGAGAAGCTTTTTCGTCGCGATGATTCCATCATCGGGACTTAGTTTGGAGCCTTCGTATTCGATGCCAACCCAGCCGTGGTACTTCGCGTCCAAAACGATTTTCATCATCTTGCGGAAGTCGATCTTCGTTTCATTTCCGTTTTCGTCGAAGTCATAGCTCTTTGCGCTGACGGCTTTGGCGAGCGGCATCAGGTCGGTGACCCCTTGGTAGCGATCGTATTCATAGAAGTTGCCGAAGTCGGGCAAGGTCCCGCAGTTGGCCATTTCGGTCATGCGAATGGTTTCGGAGAGCCATTTGCCGTTCGAGCTCAATCCCCCGTGATTTTCGACAATCACGTTGATTCCCATCGGCTTGGCGTACTCCGACAATCGCCGCAGGCCGTCTGCAGCGAGCTTTTTGCCTTCTTCGTATTCTGCGTTGGTTTGGGCGTTCACTCGGATCGAGTGGCAACCGAGGAATTTGGCGGCTTCTACCCACTTGTAATGGTTCTCTACGGCGGTGGTGCGTTTGGCTGCGTCCTTATCTCCCAAAGCGCCTTCGCCGTCGATCATGATCAAGACGCTTGTTACCCCGAAATCTGCAGCGCGTTTTTTCATCTCGCTGAGATAGGCTTCGTCCTTCGCTTTGTCCTTGAAGAACTGATTGACGTACTCGACCCCTTCGATGCCAAACTTTTCCTTCGAGATTTTGGCGAAGTCCAAATTGTCGATTTGTTTCGCGAACAATGGCTTGTGAAGCGACCATTGGGCCAGCGAGATTTTGAACGGGGCAGCCTTCGCTTGTTGGGCGAATAGGGAACTGGTCGAAGCGACTGCGGTAGCCGCGGCTGTCATCGCCAAAAAGTGTCGACGGGAGGAGGGGCTCGAGTGCAAGTTTGTTTTTGCCATGGATATCTGGGGGGTGAGGGAGGAGTCGGAGGAGGCGATCGCCAGCGGAACGCCGACCGAAATTGTATTTGGTACGTGGAGTGGTCGCAATCGACAAGTTGGGGGAAACCTGTCCAACCTTGTAGTCAATCGGCTATAATGGCGGGCATAGATCCAACCACATGCGGGCAAATTCCGCATCCCCCCACCCTTCCCCTGCGTAGGTGACTCCGAATGCGACAACGATTGTTTCGAAGACTTCCATGGTTCAGTTTCTTTGGCGGCTCGATGCTCGCTGCCAGCTTGACCAGCCATTCGACTCTCTCGGCCGCTGATTACGACCCGACCGCCGTCGCGAAGGCCTTCATCTCGAAGCTCAAAGTTGGGCCTAAGGATTGGCCTCAGTGGGGTGGGTCTCCCGAACGAAACAATGTTCCGGATAGCGGCCCGCTCCCGACTTCTTTTGATGTCGAGACGAAAGAGAACATCCTTTGGTCCATGCCCCTCGGTTCTGAAACCTATGGGAATCCCGTCGTCGCCAATGGAAAGGTTTACATCGGCACCAACAATGGGAACGGGTACATCAAACGCTACCCGGCCACGGTCGATTTGGGCTGCCTCATCTGTTTCGACGAGAAAGACGGAAAGTTTCTTTGGCAGCACAGCAGCGAAAAGCTGCCGACCGGTCGCGTCCATGACTGGCCGAACCAAGGAATTTGCTGCGCTCCCATGATCGATGGCGATCGACTCTGGTACGTGACGAGCCGGGGCGAAGTCGTTTGTCTCGACACCGATGGATTCCTAGATGGTGAAAACGATGGGCCCTTCAACAAAGAGCCTAACGAAAACAAAGACGAAGCGGATGTGGTCTGGCGTTTGGACATGATGTCTCAGCTAAACGTTTCCCAGCACAACATGTGCAGCTGCTCGGTGACCGCCGTTGGCAACAAACTTTTTGTCAACACCTCCAACGGGGTCGATGACTCGCACTTGACCGTTCCCGAGGAAAAGGCTCCGAGCTTCATTTGCATCGATAAGAGCACAGGCGAAGTTCTTTGGACCGATAACACTCCCGGTGGAAACATCCTCCACGGACAATGGTCCTCCCCAACCTACGGCGTGTTCAATGGTCAGGAACAAGTCGTCTTTGGCGGAGGAGATGGCTGGATGTACAGCTTTGATCCCGCTGGGGATAACGGCAAATCGAAGATGCTATGGAAGTTCGACTGCAATCCTAAGGATTCCGTCTATCGATTGAACGGTGCGACCCGAAACCACATCATCGCAACCCCTGTCGTTTATGACGGCTTGATTTACGTCGCCGTCGGTGAAGACCCCGAGCACGGTGAAGGGAATGGCCACCTTTGGGCAATCGACCCGAACAAGCGTGGAGATGTCAGCCCAACGTTGGTCTACAACTCCTCGAATCCGAATGTCGTGATCCCTCACAAGCGAAAGCAAGCGCTCGATGCGGCGGCTGGCGATCTCGAGCGAGATAATCCAAACTCTGCTGCGGTTTGGCATTACGTAGGCAGCAATCCGAAAGAGTTTGAGACGACCATGCACCGAACATGCGGAACCGTGGCGATCAAGAATGATATCCTCGTGATTGCTGACTTCAGCGGTTTGGTTCATTGCTTGGATAGCAAAACAGGAGAGCCCCATTGGACCTATGACATGCTTGCGGCATCTTGGGCATCCCCGCTGATCGCTGACAATAAGATTTTCATCGGCGACGAGGATGGAGACATCACCATTTTCGAATTGTCGAAAGAACAAAAGCAGATCGCTGAAATCAACTTAGGATCCGCCTTGTATACGACTCCTGTAGCGGCGAATGACAAGATTTTCGTCGCGAATCGAAACCGCATTTTTGCGATCGGTGAAAAGAAAGAGTAGTAGCGACGCGGCGGTTCGAATGCTCGATTAGAGCTATTCTCCCACGACAGTTGTTAGGCTGAGACGCCTCCGGTGATTCGGAGGCGTTTTTCGTTGGCCCATCGAAGCTGCTATCACGGGCGCGTCCGTTGAAGGCAATGCGAATGAGGTGGGACTGCGATTGAAGCAAGGGCTGCAAGAGGGGATCGTTTCAGAAGGCCCTAGAATGAGTAGCGAATTGATCGGTTGACTTGGGGCTTCTTCAATGAGGGACAATAGATGAGCAATCCGTACCAAGCCACCGCCACCGTGCATACGCCTCTTAGGGAAAGCGGGATATCTACGTTTTTGATAGGTGCTCGCAACGGTTTTTTATGGTCACTACTGGTTGCTGTACCAGCGGCAGTAACAATTTATGATCACAATATAATGTCGAGCTCCAACTCATTTGATCCCGACACATTCGCGCCAAAACGGATTCCCCTCACGAACTCGCATCGTGTCTCTGCTTCGATTCGAGCGGGGACAACGGTGTTGTTCTATGTCATTCTTCCATGGACCGTGTGTGCTGGCATGTCTCATCTAACCCACTGGTCGCAGTCGCGTCGCAATCGTGCTGAATAAGGTGTGGTAAACGCGGAAATTTCCACGATTCCTTGCACGGATGGCCTGGAAGATTTGGACCTATTTGGGCACCCAAAGGAGAAATACCAATTCTCCATTCGCGTGTTGCTCTTCGTGGTGATGTCGATCGCAATGGTGGTGAAGGGATTCGCTCGCAGGCCCTGGTGCTGGCCGTATTACGAGTGATTCCCGCGAACGGACTGCCGAACGACTTGCCCACCGTCGGGGCCCGCACCCGGCCCTAGTTCGATGACGAAGTCGGCGGCATCGATCAGTTGCTGGTTGTGTTCGATCACGACCAGTGTGTGTCCTTTCTCGAGCAAGATATCAAAGCAATCGAGGAGTCGATCGATATCGACAAAGTGCAAGCCGGTAGTCGGTTCATCCATCGCGATCAGCTCACCCCGTTTGGATCGATTCGTTTCCGAAAGGATGGTCGCCAATTTCAGTCGCATCGATTCGCCTGCGGAGAGCGTCGATAGGTTTTGACCTAAAGGAAGGTAATCGAGGCCGATATCGATCAGAAGTTGCAAGCGGCTTTGAATTTCAGTTTCGCCGCGAAAGAAATCGGATGCAGTGGAAACGCTCATCTGAAGCACATCGTGAATGTTGCGATCTCGATACGTCACGTCGAGTACTTCCGGTTTGAATCGCTTTCCGAGACAGTCGGGGCATGGGAGAGCGACATCCGCCATGAACTGCATCTCAACCGTGATGCATCCTAAACCTTCGCAGTGTTCACATCGCCCTGACTCGCTGTTGAAGGAAAAGTGGCTCGCGCTCCATTTTCGACTCTTTGCATCCGGCGTATCCGCAAATGCATTTCGGATCGCGTCCATTGCTTTGCAATACGTCGCAGGGGTCGATCGCGACGAGCGAGGGATTGGGCTTTGGTCGAGCGACCGAAATCCGCCCAGCGATTTCACTCCTGTAACAGACTGAAAAGGCAAAGGGATGGGACCTTCTTTTCCCGCAGCTTTTGAGCATGCGGGGAGGAGCGTATCCAAAATAAGCGTACTCTTTCCCGATCCGCTCGGTCCGGTGATGACCGTGAAGCATCCGAGGGGGATTTCGATATCGATGCCTTGGAGATTGCGCCCCGCTGCACCCGAGAGTTTGATGAACTTTTCGCCCGATCTTCGGATGGAACGCCTGGGTTTTTCCCCACGAAGGTACTTGCCCGTGACACTGTCCGATTGCATCAATGCCTCGGGCGCTCCGTCAAAGACGACTTCTCCTCCGAACTCACCGGCTCCTGGCCCGATTTCGAGGATGCGGTCGGCCAGCTTCATCATGGAGGGTTCGTGCTCTACGAGGATGACCGTATTCCCTCGATCGCGGATCTTGAGAATCGCTTGGGCGACTCGATCCACATCGGCGGTGTGCAATCCGACGGTCGGTTCGTCAAAGACGTAGAGCATGTCGACCAAGCTGGAACCGAGGAGGGTTGTGAGATTAACTCGTTGGCTCTCGCCGCTGCTAAGAGTGTGGAGCGGCCGGTCCAAGGAGAGATAGCCCAAACCAACGTCTTGAAGGTATTCCAGACGCGAAAGGACTTGTCGAACTGGTTCGGATGCGTTGTATTGAGCTTGTTCCTCGGCCGCGAGCCAAAAGTTCGATGGCGTATCGGACGAGAAATGGTCTTCGTGGGCGGTTTGAATCGATCGGGATTGGGTTGATTCGCGGATCAATTGCGCGAGGCGGTTGATCGAAAGAGAGCAGAGGTCGGCGAAGGAGCAATCCGCCAATCGGTAGGCGAGTGCTTCATGGCTCAATCGTTTCCCTTCGCAGCTTTTGCAGGTGGAATAGGTGCGCCATCGCGACAAGAAGACTCGGACGTGCATCTTGTACTTTTTCTTTTCGAGCCAAGCGAAGAATCCTTTCAATCCACCGAAGCGATGGGATGGGACACCTTCCTCGATATGGCGCCACTGAGCCTTGGTGAGTTTGGACACCGGGACATCCGTTGGGATTCCCACATCGGGGGCGAGCGCCAAGAGTTCTTGGAGCTCATGCGAATAGGATGGGGTGTTCCATGGAGCGATTGCACCGTCTCGCAGACTCAGTGTTTTGTTCGGTACGACCTTGTTTGGGTCGATAGCGATCGTTTCGCCAAATCCTTCGCATTCTCGGCAAGCGCCCAGGGGATGATTGAAATTGAAGAGACTGGGTTCTGCCGCGGGATAATCGATGTTGCATGGAACACATCGCAGCACCGGAGAGAATGCTAGGCGGTCGAAGGACTTTCCATCGATCGTTTCTGTGCCCGATTCGCTTTCTAGAAAGACGATCCCGATGGAATCATCATGCAACGCCGCTTGATCCATGCACACGCCGAGGGACTGTAGCCAGCGTTCTTCCCGAGTTCCCGTCCACGAGAGTCGATCTACAATCACGGTCGCGCGTTGGACGTTTTTGAATTGCTCGACAAGCTCAGCGCGATCCGAGCTCCCTAAGTTGACCGTAGAATTTTGGACAACAAGGCGAACGAATCCACTCGACTGAAGGTCGGCGAGGAGCATGGCAAGTTCATCGGTCGACTTCCAGGCGATCTCGAATCCCACCATTGCGCGTCCTGATGTGCGGGTGCTCAACACGTCGAGGATGGTATTTGGCGAATGGGCTTGAACAGGTTGACCGCATTGGGGGCAGAACAGCGAAGCGGTCTTAGAGAAGACGTTTCGAAGGTATTCCAGAATCTCGCTAGCAGTGCCCACCGTGCTCCGATTGTTTCGAGCGCGCGAGTCGCGGGTCACGGCGATGGAAGGGGGAAGCGGTTCGAGGCTGTCGAAGCTAGGTTTGTCCAGTCGTTGTAGAAACTGCCGAGTGTAGGCAGAGAAACTCTCGATGTAGCGGCGTTGGCCTTCCGCGTAGAGGGTATCGAACGCCAAGCTCGATTTGCCGCTCCCGCTCACCCCGCAAAGCACTGTCAGTTGTCGGAGCGGGAAATCGATATTTAGCGACTTCAGATTGTGTTGGCACGCTCCTCGCAGGTGGATGGCAGGTCCGCCCATGCTCGTTCGCAGCGCAATGGTCGCGGGGTTACTTGCCTCAAGGATGCTCGTCCCGGAGGCGTCGTACGAGGAAACGGATGGAGAAGAGGAATTCGAGGACCGCGATTTCTTTGCCATAGTGATAGAGCTTAGGCGCGGCGTTTGGAAATGACTAGTGCAACGTTGAGGGCGTCATCCGCAGCCGCTATACTTCGCAGACCGCGGTTGGACCGCGCGCCAACCTGGAATAAGCCCGCTCGAATCCTGTTTGTTTTCGAATCGGTGACCAAGAACAGGCAAAGCCGTGCGAATACGCGAAAAATTGCGCGTTGGCGACATGAATGGGATGAAACTGGCCTTGCATGAATAGGATGCCGAAATGAGCTCTCCGGAAGAAACCACCCCTGCACAGAGATTTGCGAAAGCAGCGCCGGCTTATGACCCCAGCAAGGACGTTGAGGAAAAGCTATGGTCGGGCGGGTACTCTCCGCGCGCGATGATTGGAGCGTGGATTGGATGTTTGGTTGCTTCCGGACTGTTGATTGCGACTGCCATCTTTTTGCCGAGTGTCATGGAGCAAGTGGATCGACGAGTCATTTGGGGGATCGCGTTGGTGGGGATCGTCGCGATTTGGGGTTATGCAGCTCTCACCTATCTTTACAGGCGGTTTAGTGTTCACTACGAATTGACCAGTCAGCGTTTCATCCACAAGCATGGTTTGCTGGTGCGAACCACCGATCGCATTGAACTGATCGACATCGACGACGTCGCGTATAGCCAAGGAATCGTGGAGAGAATGCTAAACGTCGGGGCGATCAAGATTCTAAGCACCGACCTATCCCACGCCTCGTTGCGGATGATTGGAATCGAGGAAGTGGGACGGGTCGCTGGCTTGATCGACGACGCACGTCGAAAGGAACGAAGGAAGCGAGCGCTTCACATCGAGACGACTTAAAAGCATCCGTCCTTCGATGAAAGCCGAACCATGCCGAGAACTTGGTTGCCAACTGTATGGATACCCAAGAGTTGGAGGTCGGTGAAATTCAAAATGCCACCCGAGCATTGGGGGCGGGAGCATTATCTTCCTTTCACACCCAATGCGCTCGTCGATTCCCTTTTGAGAGACTTTCCGCTCTCCGCTCCTGAGCAGACTCCATTTCGCTCATTGGTCGAGCAGATCAAGAGAAACATCAGCCTCGCGTATCACTCCCATCACGAGGTGTTATCGGATCTCTATCAACGCTACGATCCGGATCGCGATTTCTCCGACCGGGTATTGCGAGGGGAGGGGACAGGAGTCGAGGGAGAATTTCCTGATACCGAATGGAAATTGGGATCTTGTGGAGGGCTGACTGACCGGGAGGCTTCGCGCGAGTTGTTTTCCGAAATAGCGGCTTCGCTGGGACATGCCAATTACCGACGACTTTCGCCGCGTGAGATTCAGAATGCTATTGGGGTAGCCAGTCATTGGGGCGTTCGGCTTCATATCCGATTCTCTTCCTTCCGCAAGTTGGAGGTGTACGGGCGGGGAGATATTGTCACGCGAAGATCGTTTCGAAGTTGGAGACATTTCTTCCGACTGGTCGATCGAGACGTACCCATTTATCAACGATTGGTTGTCGTCTTTCGTCCAAGGGAGATGCAGACCTTTCCAGAACCGCTCGATCCCAATCGGGTGCACATTCGAATGTTTAAAAACGTTCCCAAGGCGGATATCGACATGATGCTTCCTGGAACGCAGATTCGATTGAGTTGGCTAGACACGGGCAAGATTGGTATCCCAACCTTGTGGGGGATTGCAATGATGACTAGCAAGCTCGCTAAGAGCCTTTGGATCCTGGCGTTGTTTAGCACGCTCAAGCTGCTGTCCTCCTTTTTTCTGGTAGTCGCCGTCTTGGTGGCGACTTTGTTCTACGGCATCAAGTCGATCTTTTCGTACACGACCACCAAACGTCGGTATCAGCTGAATATCACCAGAAGTCTTTATTACCAAAACTTGGACAACAATCTGGGGGCTTTGCTTCGAATTGAGGAGGAAGCCGAGCAGCAAGAGATTTGCGAGGCCATTCTGGGATGCTTCGTTCTGTTCCGTAGCTCTCAGCCCATGACGCTGGAGGAAATCGATCGGCAGGCAGAAGCGATTTTAATGCGGCTGACGGGGGTCGATATCGATTTCGATGTAAGAGATAGCATGCGCGATTTAGCGAAGTGCGGTGTTGTTGCGATTCAGGAAACCGGCTGGCAACTTGTCTCTCCTGTGGGTGAGTGCGGTATCTAGTTTGCATTGAACCGATCGATGGTTTTCAAAAGAAATCATCGTTGACTTTAGGTAGGACCGCTCACGAGAACGGTGCGACAGAGCTAAAATAGACGGATCGCTTGTTCGTCTTTTTTCTTGTGGGTTCTATTTTGGCGGATGACTTCGATTGGGAGCGGATTGGGATGGCGGTGGAGCATGGGCTTCATGTGCTTCCTGCACAGGGCCCGATCGCGGTGTTCGTGCATCACAACACGCTTCATGCGTTCGAGCATTTACCATTCGACGAAGCGGTGGTGGCTGGTGTCAAGAAATACGGGGCGCATCCGTACTGGCCCGAAAGCCGGTACCGGAACAAAGTAGAGTGGGGCAGGATCTCGGTATCGGATCTAGAGAAAGAGTTGCTCCACGATTTGGGAGAGGCAGCGCACGAGTCCGTTGCCCCCGAAACGACTCGACTCCAGTTGCGGCTCGCCATGATGGCCAGACGGTTGCGTTTGGGACCCGACGAAGAGATTCGGTGGTCCTTGGCGGAGACGGATGCCATGGCCAAGTTTTTACCAGACGTTAGCGTTGCGGCCGCGAATCAGATGGTGCACGAGGTGCGGCACTGGATGCTTCGAGAATACACGTCCACTGAGAATGTTTCGAATGAGAGTTTAGCGCTACTTCTCCTGGATCTTTCGGAGGACTTTGAGTTCGATCGTCGAGCTTCCTGGACGGACGAAACCTGGACGAATTTTACTCTTCGCCTGCTTTACTCCGTGTGTCGCAAAGGGGCATCGCAGTGGTCCCGTCATGACGAGGATGGGGCGGTTCCCATACGCCAACGCGAGTTGCTACTCGATATCCTTCACGTCGATTGCGATGAGCCCGTACACGACTTTCTGATCCGATTCCTTTCCAACGCGCTGGATCAAGGGATCTCGCAGTGGCAGGGGAATTTTGGGCGCCCTGGATTATTCGGTCTGTTTCTAGATCTATATGGTTCCTCCTCCGATTTCGTCTTGGACCGGCTCGCGCCGCTTCGAGACATCGTGCGGCGCGAAGAGCACCGTGCGCGCACCGCTCGCGAGTCGATTGCAATTTCTTTGAGGGCACTCGGAGTTAAGGATGAAACCTTAGATGCGTACATCGAGAGCACACTTTTAGCCTTGCCCGGTTGGACGAGCATGGTTTGGCAGTTGGAATCCAATGCGGAGTGGACCCCTCGTCCGCTACCGAAAGGATCGTTGGAAGAGATGCTCGCCATCCGCTTGTTGTTAGACCGCGCTTCGATTGCGTATGCCCTCAGGCGTGATGCGCCAAAATTATGGATTGAGTCGCTCGGTTCCGATGTTTCCTTTCCCGCCCTTCAGGTCTTGGCGTCGAAGCATCAGCGAGAGGATCGGCCGAGCTCGACGCAGCAACAACGGGCGTTTCTTTTGTTTCAAATTGCACAGAGGCTGGGTTGGAATGCACTAGAACTAGCGGTGTTATCCGGAGCAGAATGGAAGAAAATCGTCAAAGAGGTTCTGCAATTCGGTTCGTTGAACAGGAGGCGGATCTATCATTCTGCTTTTGAGCGGCATTATCGAGAGGAACTGCTCGATGCGGTTTCGGAGATCACTAAGCTCTCGGTGGGGATGAGCCAGCGAAGTCCATTTTCTTTTCAAGTGATTACTTGCATCGATGATCGCGAAGAATCGCTTCGCAGGCATTTGGAAGAGATCGACGCGGGGATTGAAACCTTTGGGGCGGCCGGTTTCTTTGGGGTTCCCATGTACTTTCGATCCGTTTCGGATGCGCACTACATCCCTCTTTGTCCGGTCGTGATCAAGCCGAAGCATTTCGTCGATGAGGTAGCGCATGTCACCTACCAAGAGATGCAGCGTCGTCAAACCGAGGCCAGGAGAGTGCTTGGGAAAGCTTCGCATCAGATCCATCTGGGAAGCCGATCGCTTTTGGCTGGAACGTTAACCTCCTTTGCAGGGTCGATCGCCAGTATTCCGATGGTCGCCCGAGTGTTGGCGCCGCGCTTTACGGCTAAAGCGAAGGAGTTGCTGGGGGATGTCGTCAAAGGGAGGAAAGCGACGACCCTTTGCTTAGAGCGCATTCCGGCGGAAGGGGGGGGCGATGAATCTTCGTCGGTCCATCATGGATTTACAGACGTCGAAATGGCTGACGTGGTCGAACGGCTACTGGGAGATATAGGCCTCCAGACGTTCTCACCGTTGGTGGTTGTACTAGGTCACGGTTCATCGTCGTTGAACAATCCGCATGAGTCGGCTTACAACTGCGGAGCCTGCGGTGGAGGACGTGGCGGACCGAATGCCCGAGCCTTGGCGCAGATGGCAAACGAGCCGCGAGTTCGCCGTATCTTGCAAGGGAGGGGAGTTTCGATTCCTGAAGAAACTTGGTTCGTAGGAGGGTATCACAACACCTGCAATGACCATGTGGAGTTTTCGGATCTAGATCGTGTCCCGCCGACGCATCAGCGACCTTTGTGGGAGATACAGGAGAAACTCCGACAAGCTTGTGAACGCAATGCTTGGGAACGTTGCCGGCGTTTCACCAACGTGAAGCCTGATATCAGCCCCCACGAGGCGCTGCGTTATGTCGAAGAGCGATCGGAGGATTTGGCGCAAGCTCGCCCCGAGTACAACCATGCAACGAATGCCGCGTGTGTCGTGGGGAGACGTTCTCGCACGCGAGGGCTCTTCATGGATCGAAGAAGTTTCCTGACGTCTTACGATCCAACGTTGGACAACAGCGAGCACGACGTCCTACATAGACTGCTCAGCGCGGTGATTCCCGTGTGCGCAGGAATTAGCTTGGAGTATCTCTTCTCCACGATCGACAACTCCGTTTACGGATGCGGTTCTAAGCTTCCGCACAATATTGCGGGACTGATCGGAGTCATGGAGGGGGCGGCTAGCGATTTGCGCTGCGGTCTAAGTCAACAGATGGTTGAAATCCATGAGCCGATGCGCATCGTATTCGTCATCGAGGCAACGGAAGCGGCGTTTCGCTCGGTCATGCATCGAAATGAATCGATCGGGAGACTGGTTACGAACAACTGGATACAAGTCGCCTTGTTATCGCCGACGAGTTCTGAGTTGCTGCTCTATCAACAAGGTCGATTTGAGCCTTATCGACCTACGGGGCGACCACTACCTACCGCGAGCAGTTCGGGAAGTTGGTTCCACGGTTGGCGAGGCAATCTTGGTTTTTCACGCGTCGAGTATCCCATTGCGATGGAACCGAGAGGCGGCAACGCATTGGGACCGGGGGCGATGGGATGATGACTTGGTTGGATCTATTTGGCGTTCTGGTTGTTTTATGCCCATTGGTGACGTTGGGCTTCGTTGGGTTCACGGAGTTGTTTCAACGACCCATGTCGGAAGGTCATATTACACTTCTCACGAAAGCGAATTTGGTGACGGGGTTGATCGCATCGTTGGCGATATTGGCGTACATGTTGTTCACGGGGAACAGGCAGCTCATCGTCGACTGTGGAAACTTTGTCGTACTCGATGAAGAGCATTTTCATTTTCACATCAAATTTCTCTTTGACCGTCTTAGCATACCGATGGTGATTCTGTCGTATGTACTGGTCGGTGTGATCGGGGCCTTTGCATCGAAGTATCTGCACAACGATGCGGGGTTTCATAGGTTTTTCGTCGTTTTTGCGATGTTTCTCGTTGGGCTGTTGTTGGCTTTTTTGGCCGGAACCATCGAGACATTGTTTTTGGGTTGGGAGTTGGTTGGGCTCTCGTCGGCGTTGTTGATTGCGTACTTCCATGACCGCGTCGGACCGGTTCGCAATGGATTGTGGGTATGGACGATTTATCGTTTTGCAGATGCTGCGTTTCTCATGGCGGCAGTTGCCATGCACCACATGATTCGCGAGGGGGACTTTGCGGGGCTGATGGGTGCGGCGCCTTGGCCCGATGGAACGTCGGCATTGGATGGTTGGGACGCGCTTTTGGTCGGGAGTCTTCTGTTGGTCGCGGCGGCGGGCAAGTCAGGGTTGGTGCCATTTTCAGGTTGGCTACCCCGTGCGATGGAGGGGCCGACTCCTTCGAGTGCCGTTTTTTACGGTGCATTGTCGATTCATCTCGGAGCGTTCCTGCTACTACGAATGGGGCCTATATTGGACGACTCTCCACTGCTTCGAGCGATGGTGATTGTGCTGGGAGGTGCGACAGCACTTCTCGCCGCTCTCGTTTCACGCGTTCAAAGCGATGTAAAGTCGGCGTTGGCTTATGCCTCGGTGTGTCAGGTAGGAATCATTGTCGTGGAGATTGGACTGGGGCTTTGGTATTTGGCGTTAGCCCATATGATTGGGCACGCCTTCCTCCGTTCGCTGCAGCTTCTTCGAGCCCCGAATCTTTTGAGAGACTACAAGTCGATGGAAAACGCCATCGGCGGGCGGTTGGCTCACGGCTCCTTTGGGATCTTGCAAAGGTTACCCGTTCGCTGTCAGCAGATCTTTTTTCTCTTTGCGCTCGAGCGTGGTTACACCGACCAACTATTGTGGCGATGGATTGTGAATCCCTTTCTCGCTCTTTTTCGACAATTGGACCGATGGGAAACGCGTTGGGCGAAATTTCTATCCAACGATCGGGAGAGTTGGTAAGCGAACATGAATGGATTGCATTTCCCCTTTTTGGAAACGACGTTGCTCGTCCCCTTGGTGGGATGTCTTTTCCTGCTGGGTAAGCAGCCGAGGGAGTCGATTCGAAGAAAGTCATTGTGGATTGCGGGACTCACGCTTGTCTTTGCAATCGCGACTTGGTGGGACTTTGCCACGCTCCATGTGTTTGAGGCACATGATGAATGGAGTTTCGTTCGATGGTTGCTTGGAAAAGAGCTTCTCATCGTCGATGAGTTTAGCGCTCCCCTTTTGCCACTGACCGCATTGATCTTTCTATTCACGTTGACTGCCACGGTGGGGCATAAGGTCAGTACCTTTTCGTATCAGGGAGCGATTCTTTCCGAGGCCATTAGCCTAGCGGTTCTATCGACCAAGGATCCGGTGTGGGTTGTCGTGCTCCTCGTTGTACTAGGTTTTCCTGTTTTTTCGGAGCTTGCGAACCGCAAGCAGACGACGCGAGTATTCGCGCTCCATCACTTGCTGTTTGCAGTCAGTGCGTTGGCGGGATGTTTATTAACGTTGTCAAACAACTCGACTTGGATGGCTGTCGGATTAGGGTGTTTGACCGTTTCGATTGGATTGCGTTGCGGTTTGTTTCCATTTTCGGTTTGGATTCGAGATCTTATGCAAAGGTGCTCGTTTGGTAGCTCCCTGCTTTATCTATTACCAATGTTGGGGCCTTACGCTGCCGCACGGTTATTGCTTCCCGTTGCACCGGAGTGGATTTTTGCATTGATCGAGTGGTGGGCGATGGCAACCGCGATCTTTGCGGCTGGGATGGCGTTGGTGCAAGTCGATGCGAGAGCGTTTTTCGGGTATCTCCTGCTAAGCCATGTTTCGCTTGTGATGGTAGGGCTCGATGTGGCAACTCCCATCGCACTCACGGGTGCATTGAGTTTGTGGTTGTCAGCAGGGATTGCGATGTCCGGGTATGGAATCGTACTCCGGTGTGTCGAGGCGCGCATCGGACGATTGAGATTGGATCGCTACTACGGGCTTTATGAACACATGCCTACCTTTGCATGGTTTTATTTGTTATCTGGCCTCGCGAGCGTCGGATTTCCCTGCACGATCGGCTTCATCGCTTCCGAATTGCTGATCGAAGGCGCGGTGGATGCGACTCCGGTGTTGGGGATGGGAGTGGTACTCACGATGGCCTTGCAAGGGATTGCGATCATGAGCTCTTACTTTCGTATCTTTACCGGTGCGCGGCATATTTCATCTGTCTCCCTCTCGGTCTTGCCCGAGGAGCGAATCGCGATGATTTTCTTGACGCTCTTGATCTTGGGAGCCGGTGTGATTCCTCAGATTGGAGTCGGGACGCGGTATCGAGCGGCCGTCGACCTTCGCAACAGTTTGAGACTACCTGAAAAATCGATTGGGGAAGAGGATAACGATCCGGGGACGTCGCATACACCCGAATCCCCCCATCCTTAAGTGAGCGACTGTCTAGCTATTGAGCATGCACAGGAGCGCGAAGGTCCAGACTGCGGCCAAGACGACGAACAAACTGCAGACTGTAGTTACCCAGAAGCGATGGCTCAGGTGATTAGGAAACAGACGAGTCAGTTCGCGTGGATGGGTGGTGAGGAATTGATCTCGCGCATCTTCTTCTTCGAACAGAACCGCTTGTGCGGCCTCGAGAAGCCCGTACTGGATAGAGAACTCTAGAGCGCCGTGCAGAAAATGGCGCCTGCCAACAGGGTCCACCCCGATCGCTTCGAAGAACCAGATTTGTTTGCCGTAGGTGAGATCCGATTCCTCGGAGAAGTCCACGCATCGCAAATTTTCGACGCGAGACTGTTCTGGGCAGAAATCACGGCGAAGCAGGCAGCTGTGCGCATGTTCGGAAACAGTTTGCCAGATCTGGCGAGAGAATTGTGTGTTGTGCGCTTCCGGTGTCATGCCTCGATTCCTTCGATTACTGGCGTCCCTTACGCCATAGGGATGCTTCAACTTGCCTATCTGCTGCATTATAGAAGTGGAGCGAAGGGGCGGTGAGTGTGGGGAGATCAACTTTTACCGAAAATTCGGGAAATCGCAGAGTACACCTGGGGAGGGTGTGTTTCGTGTGGATGCATCGAAGAGATATCGATGTAGAAGAGGGGGCATCGAGGTTAGAAAAGCAAAACGGCCGGAATGCCTGGAGCATCACGACCGTTTTAAGGGTTTGGATCGCGGAGTGATCCTCATGCGACAGGTGGTACTAGACCATGTCTTTGAGTTTCTTGAGAGCGCGAACTTTCACGGTGGTCGAAGCGGGTTTGGGATCGGCCCACTTCATTTCACCGGTTTGTGGGTTTCGAACTTGTCGCTTTGGAAGAGCCTTTTTCTGATGGCGTAGGATCTTGCAAAGGTCGGGTATCACGAAGGCGCCAACGCCCTTCTTGCCGAGCGAAGTGGCGATTTCAGCCTTCAGGGCATCGAATACCTCTGCAATTTGTTTCTTGGATAGGCCGGTGGCTTCGGCGATGTTGGTGTAGATTTGGACTTTGGTGAGTGGCTTTTCTGCCTTGGCAGCTGCTTTTGCCATGTGACGAATCCCTTTCAAACGATCACTTTTCTAATCCATGTCCAACAGAGAACATGACTATTGGCTGAATTAAAGGATGCGGGGGGCAAAATGCAACTGGGATAAGGCCTTAAACCTATAAAAACACTGGAATTGATGCGATTTTGTCCAAAAAACATTGGATTTTCAGTGCTTCAGGGGGCCGGGAGCGGGTATTTCCGGGCATTTTTGACCATTTTTTCACGAAGCGAACTGGTGATGTCCAATTCCAGGACGCTGGCGAGTCGTAGAAGATACGAGAGGACATCGGAGAGTTCATCCGCGATCGCTATCTTGGCGGCTGGGTCTAACTGCTCCGCATCGGGATCAGCCCATTGAAAATGCTCCATCAATTCAGCGGCTTCGATGGCCACCGACATAGCCAAGGACTTTGGCCGATGGAACGTTTCCCACCTTCGGTCTGCAGCAAAGCGATCTATCCATCCTTTCAATTCCGCCACGGTGGTGATGGAGTCTTCGGTCGAGTCGTATGCAGTGGAAGCATGGTCAGTATGCATGGAGCGAAGCCTTGACGAAAGAGGGACAATAGCGAGCATATGGTTTGTCGTCGGGGCATAGCAGACGACTCGCATGAGCCCCAGATTAGAGCATCCCTATCGACGGAGAAATGGAAGATGGCAGTTCTCGTTACGAAACCAGCACCCGATTTCAAAGCTCAAGCCGTGATGAAGGACGGCACGTTCTCGGAAATTTCCCTCAGCCAATACAAGGGCAAGAAGTACGTCTTGTTGTTCTTCTATCCGCTCGACTTCACATTCGTCTGCCCCACCGAGATCATCGCGTTCTCCGATCGCGTTGCCGATTTCAACGCACTCGACGTCGAAGTCATCGGTGTATCGGTCGATAGCCATTACTCGCACTTGGCATGGCGAAATACCCCTCGAACCCAAGGTGGGATCGGGCAGATCGATTACCCGCTCGTCGCCGACTTGAACAAGCAAATCGCGCGAGATTACGACGTCTTGGTCAATGATGCCGTGGCGCTTCGAGGGCTTTTCTTGATCGATAAGAACGGCGTCGTGCGACATCAAGTCGTCAACGATCTTCCGCTCGGTCGCAGCGTCGACGAGGCATTGCGCATGGTCAAGGCCCTTCAGTTCTTCGAGAAGAACGGGGAAGTCTGCCCCGCGAACTGGCAAGAAGGAAAGCGATCGATCAAGCCGACGGTCCAGGATAGCAAGTCCTTCTTCGATGCCGAATACGCCGCAAAGGCGTAATCCGCTGTCGCCTTCGACACCGATCACCTAACCCGCAGAGATCGAACTGACCTGCGGGTTTTTTGTTGGGGTTCAAAGTCCCGCGAGGTCGCGAATTCTCGGCGATTGCGTTACAAACCTTGGGTGGACCCTTTCCACTCGATCATTGGGAGCCAGTCTCTTGGAAAACAAAATCGATACACCCAAGTCCAGCCACCTGACGCATGTCAATGAACAGGGGGCAGCGCACATGGTGGATGTCGGCGGGAAGGCGATTTCGCAACGTATTGCCGTTGCGCGAAGCCGAGTGGTTCTCTCCCCCGGAGCCGCTCAGGCCATCCGCGAAAACAGTCTGAAAAAGGGGGATTGCTTGCAAGTCGCGAGGCTCGCGGCCATTCAAGCGACCAAGTGGACGAGCCATCTCATTCCGCTTTGCCACGCGATTCCCATCGAATCGGTCTCCGTCGAATCGTTTTGGCGTGGAGAATTGGTGCTGGAATGGCAAGTCACGGTTAAGTCGACCGGAAAAACGGGGGTAGAGATGGAAGCGATCACGGCGGCGAGTATTGCAGCAGTGACCGTTTACGACATGTGCAAAGGGATCGATCCGGAGATCACCCTCTGCGATATTGGCTTGCTCCACAAATCGGGAGGAAGCAATGGGGACTTCACGAGGAACGAGACCGAAAATGCACGCACCCCAGCACGTTAGCGATAAGTCCGAGGAAGACGGCTACAGCACTTTGACCGCTCCGAGGCGGGCTCGTGGCGAGTCGGCTGGAAGAGAGTTGCGGGTCGGAGTTCCGGCTCCTTTTGAACCCTTGCACCCCGAGGCGACCAATTACCAATGGGTTTTGAAAAAGGCGATGTCTCTGATCGAACAGGACTTGGCCAAGGTCGAGACGTGCATCGTGCAAGGCCTGGCGTCGAGCGATCCCTCGATTCAGCCCATGCTCGACCATGTCCGCACTCTAGGGGGCAAGCGGCTACGCCCTTGTTTGACGCTCCTTTCGGCGAAGGCCTGCGGTGGAGTGACGGAGGAGACGATCCGATTGGCAGCCGCCATCGAATTGGTCCACACCGCCACTTTGGTTCACGATGACATTCTCGATGGGGCCGATCAGAGGCGACATCGTCCAACGACTCATACCCTTTGGGGTGTTCAAGACGCGATTCTCTTGGGTGATTGGCTTTTCACGCACGCCTACGAGCTGGCCAACCAAGGAGAGTCGACTTATCCGGGACGGTGTATCGCCCGCGCTGCGAAATTGGTCTGCGAAGGAGAGATTCGGCAAGGGCGATCGGTTGGGAATTTGGACCTTGCCGAGAGCGATTATTACGACATCCTCGGAGCCAAGACCGGTGCTCTTTGCGAAGTGAGCTGCCGCTTGGGAGCTTGGTCCGCCAACGCCTCTGACAGTATTTCCGAGCGTTTTGCCCAGTACGGCTACGGTCTGGGAGTCGCGTTTCAGATCTACGACGATTGGCTGGATATCTGGGGAGATGCCGCATCGACCGGCAAAACCTTAGGGACAGACCTGGAGGCGAGAAAACCGACTCTCCCGGTCATCCATGCGCTCGCCTCCCCTGGGGGGCAAGGATTGCGTGACGTTCTAGTGGCCTCCGATGCCGTTTCCTTCCCTAAGGTCCGTTCGTATTTCGATGCGGTAGGGGCGTCCGAGTACACCTTAGACTCCGCCCATCAGTGGGGGCGTCGCGCAATTTCTCACTTGAACCGAATGGATGGCGTTTACACGGCCCATCAAGAATCCCTTCAGGCTCTACAGCTTTTGGCGTACGCGGCAACACATCGGGCGGCCTAAGGCTGTAATTGACCCCAGTGCGAGGACGGGTTATTCTGATTCAACGGCGGCTGCGTCCTCGAAGGCGCGGTTGCACCGTTCCCTTCCCTGTCCCCTGCCGTCACAGTCCTCCCTGAACGTGCTTATTTCGCTCGCGGTAGTCGTAAAAGTCCCGATGGGATAGCAACGAACAAGCCGCTGAGCCTAAGAGGAGTTGGATTCCGTATGCGCACGCTGCCGCGTTGGGGCATCTCGCGATGCTCGCTTCTGGTTCTTGGAATCGCCTTCACATGGGGAGCGTCCCACGCAACGTTTGGGGCGGACGAAACCTCCGCACCGAAGGGCCCTGTGAGCTTCTCCAGGGAAGTGCTTCCCATCCTTCGTGACCAGTGCTTCGGTTGTCACCAACCTGCCAAATCCGAAGGTTCGTACAGCATGACCGAATACGACGCGATGCTTCGAGCGGGGGAATCGGGAGAACCGGGGATCGTTCCAGGAAATGCCGCCCGGAGTCACTTGATCGCCGAGATCGTTCCGAAAGATGGCAAGGCGGAGATGCCGAAGGGGAAAGCTCCCTTGAAGGAGTCCGAGATCGAGACTATCCGCCGCTGGATTGACGAAGGTGCCAAAAACGATTCGCCTGCCACATCCCGGAAACTCAGTTTAGAAAATCCACCCGCTTACACACGCCCCCCGAATATCAACAGCATTCGTTTCACACCAGACGGGCGCGAGGTGGTTCTGACTGGATTTCATGAAGTGCTCGTCTTTTCAACCGATGCTTGGGAACTGAAAAATCGGTTGGTCGGTATCAGTCCTCGCATCGAGTCGATCGCTTGCTCCCCCGATGGGAAATGGATCGCCGTGGCGGCGGGTGAGCCCGGGGTTCGAGGCGAGCTGCAAATTTGGAATCATGAAAACAATACGCTGCACCGAAGCTTCAGTATTGGCAATGATACCTTGTTCGGTGTGAACTGGTCGCCCGACTCGACCCTCCTTTCGTTTGGTTGTTCCGATAACTCAGTGCGAGCCATCACGCTGGACGGAGAGCAAAAGTTCTTCTCGCGGGTCCATGAGGATTGGCCTCGAGCGACGGCGTTTACAGTTGATGGAAAGCATTTGATATCTGTTGCTCGGGACATGACCGTCAAGCTCACGGAGGTGGAGACGGAGAGATTCGTCGACAACATCACGTCGATCACCCCAGGTGCTTTGCGCGGGGGAATTCAAGCGTTGGCTGGGCATCCTGAGCGGAATGAAATCTTGGTCGGAGGTGCAGATGGTGCTCCGAAGATCTATCGGATTTTCCGTCAGACTGCTCGCGTCATCGGCGATGACGCCAATTTGATTCGTCAGCTGGAACCATTACCCGGACGCATTTTCGATGTCTCCATCAGTCCGGATGGTAAGTACTTAGCGGCCTGTGCGACGCTGGATGGGAAGAGCTGGATCAAAGTTTGGTCGTACGATGTGGACAGCCAAATGCCGGATGACATCAAGAAGATTCAATCCAAAAGGAGTTTGAGTCGAACCAAGGAGGAGAAGGACAAGCTCGAGGCATATGTCACGGCTCAGCCAGCCGTTCTAGCATCCTGGGAGATTCCCAACGCAGCGATTTATGCTTTGGATATCGACGGCAACGGAAGGCTGGTGGCGGGCGGTTCCGATGGAAAGCTTCGGGCGTGGCAGATCGGTGATCAGAAGCCGATCGTAGAGCGTGACGCGACTCCATCGCAGTCGATTCTTCCGCAATCGGACGCGGCGCTCGCATCACTCAAACGATCGCGTCTGGACGATTTGCATTCCCAATGGACGGAGGAGAATCAAGCGGCTGCTACCTCGGGAGCTTGGAAGGTTCCATCCGCTGCTGAGATCCGCGAGATAGTCGTGGAGCCCGCGACCGTCACGCTGAAGCATTGGAATGACTCGGTGCAGTTCACGGTTCGCGGAAAGACCTCCGAGGGGAAGGAGTTCGATGTTTCGAGTCATGCCGTCTACTCAATCGTCGACACCGAGGCGGCCTGGGTGAGCCCGCGCGGCTGGCTCGTTCCATTAGCGAACGCTGTGACGAAGGTGCGAATTCAGTTTGGCGAACAAATCCGGGAGATCCCGGTCGAGGTCCGCACCGAAGCTTCACAGCCGATGGATTTCATTCGAGACGTCAATCCAGTCCTTTCCAAACTGGGCTGCAATTCAGGGACTTGTCACGGTGCTCAGGCAGGTAAGAGTGGATTCAAACTTTCGCTTCGGGGGTATGATCCGGTCTTTGATATTCGATCGCTTGCCGATGACTTGGCCGGCCGACGGCTCAACCCAGCCTCCCCACTCGATAGTTTGATCCTCACCAAACCGCTTGGATTGGTACCGCATGTCGGTGGAAAACTATTCCACGAAGGGGATGTTCAAGCGTTGGTATTGCGGCAGTGGATCTCGGAAGGTGCATCTGTACGTTTCGACTCTCCAAAAGTCGTCTCCATCGCCATCAGCCCTCAGAATCCGATCGCAGAGGATGTTCAACAGTTGACTCAGTTTCGAGTCGTGGCCACGTATGCAGATGGCGTGACGCGAGACGTGACGCGGGAATCCTTTATCGAATCGAGCAATGCAGAGGTCGCGGCGGTGGTCGACGGTGGACGCGTTCAATCGGTTCGACGTGGTGAAGCTCCGATCCTGGCCCGTTTTGAAGGGGCCTACGCTGCGACAACAATGACGGTGATGGGGAAACGAGAAGGTTACGATTGGGAACCCTCTCCCACGAGCAATCCCATCGATAGCACGGTCGCCAAAAAGTGGCAGCGATTGAAAATTAGCCCTTCCGATCTCTGTACGGACGCCGAGTTTTTGCGAAGAGTTTATATTGACTTGACCGGTCTCCCGCCAACGGCCGATCAAGTTCGCGCGTTCCTCAAAGAGGAAACGCCCACGAAGGAGAAGCGAGAGCGAGTGGTCGATCAACTCGTCGGTAGCGAAGCGTATGTCGAGCACTGGACTAACAAGTGGTCGGATCTTCTTCAGGTGAACTCGAAATTCCTCGGGAAAGAGGGAGCGACAAGTTTCCGCGATTGGATTCGGGCGAGCATTGCCTCCAACAAGCCTTACGATCAGTTTGTTCGCGAAATCGTGAGCGCCTCAGGATCCAACCGTGAGAACCCTCCGGCGTCTTACTACAAGATCCTGAGAAATCCGGAAGACACGGTGGAGAACACGACACACCTTTTCCTCGGTATCCGATTCAATTGCAACAAGTGCCACGACCATCCTTTTGAGCGATGGACACAGGATCAGTACTATCAAACCGCAGCCTTCTTCTCCCAAGTTGAATTGAAGAAAGACCCAGCGTCTGAGAACAAGACCATTGGAGGTACGGCAGTCGAAGGCGCAAAACCTCTCTACGAAATCGTATCCGATACCGGCACTGCAGAGCTCAAGCATCAGAGGACGCAACAAACCATTGCACCTAAGTTCCCGTTCGAAGCGGAGCACACCCATGCGGACGATGCTAGCCGTCGAGCTACCTTCGCCGCTTGGTTGACGAGTCCCAAGAATCCTTACTTCGCACGCAGCTTTGTCAACCGCATGTGGGGTTACATGCTCGGCAAGGGTCTCATCGAACCTATCGACGATATCCGAGCTGGGAATCCAGCGAGCAACCCGGAGCTTCTTGCGTTGCTAGAGCAATCGTTCTTGGATCAAAAATTCGACACGCAGCAATTGCTCAAAGCGATTTGCAAGTCCGAGACATATCAGCGCTCGATCGCAACGAACGATTGGAATGCGGATGACGATCGAAACTATTCCCACGCGTTGCCTCGAAGATTGCCGGCGGAGGTTCTCTTCGACGCCATTCACAGGGTCACCGGATCGCAAGCAAAGATACCTGGTCAAGCTCCTGGAACGCGAGCCGCATCGTTGGCGGATGCGGATGCTGGATTGCCAGATGGCTTTCTCAATAATCTTGGCCGCCCTCCTCGAGAAAGCGCCTGCGAATGCGAGCGATCGAGCGAATTGCGATTGGGGTCTGTGATGGCATTGGTCAGCGGTCCGACCTTGGGTTCGGCCATTTCCGATCAGAACAATTCGATTCGCCAGATGGTTCGGGAAATCGACTCCGATGCGGAGTTGGTGGAGGAGTTGTTTCTGCAAGTTCTCAACCGGCCGGCCACCGAGAAGGAGGTCGAGTCGGCATTGACTGTGCTCCAGCAGATCGATTTGGATCACCAAGCGTTGACCCGATCCTTAGCTGAAAAGGAAGCTTGGTGGGCGGAAGAAAGACCGAAGCGGCAAGCGAAGTTGGACGAAGAGAAGGCGAAGACGGTTCAACTTCTCGCTGAGCGAGAAGCCGCTATTCGACCGGCACGCGATGCGGCAGAAAAGGCTCGGCTTGAACGACTGGAAGCCGCCCGAGCAGAGTTGCAGTCGTTCGAGTCGTCTCTGCCAAAGAAGTTGGACGAATTCCTTGCAGTCAATGGAAATGGGGCCGAATGGATTCCGCTTCTGCCGAGAGCGATGAAGGCGTCGAACAAGGGAAATCTCGTCTCGATGCCAGATCGATCGATCGTTGGTAGCAACGTCGATGAAAAGGGGATATACACGATCGATACTCGACCTCCAGCCATTTCCATCCAAGCGGTTCGCCTGGAGGCGCTGACGTTGGAGGGTACTCCCGACAAGGGGCCAGGAGTTTCCGACAATGGAAATTTTGTCCTCACGGAGATCGAACTTTTTGTAGGGGATCCTTCCAAGCCGAAGCAGATGCGAAAGCTGAAGTTGGTGAAGGGCATCACCGATTTTGACCAAAGTGGGTTTTCTGCCGCTGCGGCAATCGATGACAAACTCAACGACCAAGGAGGCTGGGCGGTAGCAGGTGCGACCGGCACGGAGCACTGGGCCGTATTCCAGTTAGCAGAGCCTTTGCAATTGGGTAAAGGGGAAGTGCTACAATGGCGATTGCATCAGTTCCACAATGCTGCCAAGCACAGGCTGGGGCATTTCCGGTTGAGCGTGGCAGCTTTAGAAGGAGAGCTCACTTTGGGGCTTTCCGAGACATTGCAAGCGTATGCAAATACATCTTCGGACGCGAGGAAGGAATCGGTATCGAACGCGGCGATCCAATACTTCAAGGTGAGTTCTGCGGAACGGGTGAGGCTGCAGGACAAATTCAATCTGGAGAATCGACCTTTGCCGGAAGATGCGATGGTCGCTTCCTATAAGAAAAGTATAGAGAGATTGTCGATCCCCACTCCCGAGGACCCTGCGACTGTTCGACTTCGCGAGGATGCCAATGAGAGTGAAAAGCAACGGACTCAATTGCGAGTTACGGCGGCCGAAGACATCACCTGGGCTTTGATCAACAGCCCGGCGTTTCTGTTCAATCATTAAGAGCATTCAGAGAGTTCAAAAAGGAGTTATTATGTTTCGCTTGATTGGTCGACCAGGGCGCGATTTGTGTGATCACGGCTTGCAGGTTTCTCGCAGGGACGTCCTACGCGTCGGGGCGAGCGGAATGCTCGGACTTTCTCTTCCATCGCTATTGCGATTGCAGCATGCTCAAGGGGGCGAGGGTGGAGGTGGTGCGGGCTGGAACAAGGCCAAACGCATCATCATGGTTTATCTCCAAGGAGGTCCTAGCCACATCGACCTTTGGGACCCGAAGGAAAATGTACCGGATAAAGTGAGGAGCGTGTTCAAGCCGATCTCCACCAAGATTCCCGGCGTGCAATTCACTGAGAATCTTCCGCGATTGAGTCAGGTGAATGACAAGTTCACCATGATCCGTTCCATGAGCTATACACCGAACGGGTTGTTCAATCATACAGCTGCGATCTATCAGATGATGACTGGTTACACGACCGACAAAGTGAGTCCGTCGGGGCAATTGGAGCCTCCATCCCCAAAAGACTTTCCCAATTTCGGATCCAACATCATCAGGCTTCGGCCCGCTGACGAACCGATGTTGCCGTTTGTTATGCTCCCTCGTCCACTGCAGGAGTCCAACGTCGTCGGCAAGGGAGGTGCAGCTGGATTTCTCGGGAAAGCGTTCGATCCTTACACGCTTTATCCGGAGGGAGATGACATGGATCTCAGCAAGATGGAGCGCATCAATGTCAGCGATCTGCAGTTGCGTCCAGAGGTCTTCGCCGTCCGATTAAAGCGACGTGCGCAGCTACGAGACTTGATCAATGCCCAAATGCCAACGATCAACGCCGCGGTGGAAAACCAGCAGCTCGATGAATACTTTGATCAAGCGCTGTCGCTCGTCGTTTCCGGTAAGGCTCGCGAAGCGTTCGATCTTTCGCAGGAATCGGAAATGCTTCGGGAGGCATATGGTCGCAACACATTCGGTCAAAGCTGTTTGCTCGCGCGCCGATTGATCGAAGCGGGGACGCGGGTCGTCGAGGTCATTTGGCCCAAAGTGGCGAATAGCGACAATCATTCGTGGGATCATCACGTGGATCTTTCCAAGCGGATGAAGAATCAATCCGCTCCGATGCTCGACGCCGGGTTATCGACGCTTGTCGAAGATCTGGATCAGCGAGGATTGCTGGAGGACACACTCGTCGTCGCCGTCGGCGAGTTTGGCCGTTCCCCCGAGCGAGGCGTGAGCACGAGTGGTAACGGCAACTCCGACGATGGTCGCGATCACTGGCCGTATTGTTACACGTCGGTCCTGGCGGGCGCAGGGATCAAACGCGGATACGTGCACGGAGCGAGCGACAAAACGGCGAGTTCCCCGGTCGACAAGCCGGTACACCCCGCCCAATTGCTGGCGACGATATACCATGCGTTCGGGATCGATCCCGAGACCATCGTTTACAACCATCTCAATCAGCCTCGCGAGCTGGTCAAAGCCCAGGCTGTCACCGAGCTCTTCAGCTAGTATTCCAGAGCGTTTGAATACGTTTGGGAGCTTCATTTTTGAGAATGCGAGAGTCGGTTATTCTACGGCTCTTGCAGCGGAGGAGAACGCCGGAAGACCTGCGCGGGATTCTATGCTACGATTACAACGCCGAGCTTGAGACCTTGGCTTGTATCGTTACCAATTCGAGTCTCGCGTAGCGGTTGCTGCCTGGGGCGTTGGAAAAAGGAAGCGCAGGAGTGACGACAAAACGGAAGATCGTTCAACTAGCCGTGGTTCAGATGAGCTGTTCCACTTCGCAATCGGAAAATATCGCGAAAGCAGTTCGGTGCATCGATCAGGCGGCGGACCGCGGGGCGAACATTGTTTGTCTGCAAGAGTTGTTCAACGCGCCGTATCCATGTCAAAGCGAGGACCACGATCGATTCGAATGGGCGGAACCGATTCCTGGACCGACCAGCGTTGCGATGCAGGACGCGGCGAAAAAGCTAGGGGTCGTTGTCACGGGTTCTATCTTTGAACGACGAGCTCACGGGCTCTATCACAACACCGCCGTGGTTTACGACGCCGATGGATCTCTCAAGGGGTTTTATCGGAAGATGCACATTCCAGACGATCCTCTTTACTACGAGAAGTTTTACTTCACCCCCGGCGACACCGGGTTCACCATCGCAGACACCTTGTTTGGAAGAATTGGCGTGGGAGTTTGCTGGGATCAGTGGTATCCGGAAGCAGCGAGACTTTTTGCTCTGCGCGGAGCGGAGATTTTGTTGTATCCCACCGCGATTGGATGGTTGGAATCCGACAAAGCGGAGTATGGAACGAGCCAGCACGAGTCTTGGGAAACGATGATGCGATCGCATGCCATCGCCAACGGAGTCTTTGTCGGTGCCGCCAATCGAGTCGGTCGCGAGGATGCGTTGGAATTCTGGGGAGGTTCGTTCGTGTACGATCCTGCGGGCGTCCTTCTGCATCGCGCCTCGCACGATCGGGAGGAAATTGTCATCGTTGAATGCGATTTGCAGCGAATCGATCAACAGCGCACCCATTGGCCTTTCCTTCGGGATCGTCGCGTCGATGCCTATGGTGATTTGACAAAACGATTTATCGATGGAACAGGAGCGGGCGCATGATGGCGCGTTACGCCAGTGAAGCTGGTTTTCGGTGGGTCGCAGAATGGGAGCCCCACGAGGCGACATGGATCTCCTGGCCTCACAATGAAGAGACTTGGCCGGGCCTTTTTGATTTGATCCCACCGGTCACCGAGCGGATGATCCGAATCCTAGCTGATGTGGAGCATGTTCATGTATTGGGGGGACCCGAGGAAAGCTGCCAGCGTGCCACCAAACAGCTTGCTGATTGCCAGAATGTGACGGTGCATCCGATTGCAACGAATGATTGTTGGATTCGCGACTATGGACCCACCTTTGTCGTGCATTTAGAGGGGGATCGACTCGGTGCGATTCTTTGGCGTTTCAATGCGTGGGGCAACAAATACCATCCGCACGATTGGGATGCCGCTGCCAACAATGCCATCTGCGATGCGTTGGATACGTCCAGCCCCTCAGCGGTCGCTCGTTTTGCCTCTCAACTGGTTTGCGAAGGGGGAGGATTGGAAACCGACGGCGAGGGGACGTTGCTCACGACGAGCAGTTGTCTTCTCTCCTATGCTCGCAATCCAGATTGGGAGCGATCTCGGATCGAGAGCGAGTTGATGCGGATGTTGGCTGTCGAAAAGGTGCTTTGGATTGATGGCGGAGAGCTGGCCGGAGACGATACAGACAGTCATATCGATCAGCTTGTCCGATTCGTACGACCAGGAGTCGTGGTGGCCGCGGTTTCCTATAGTTTTGAAGACAGCAACGCGGAGAAGTTAGCCAATCAATACGAGTTGCTTAAGCAAGTCACCGATGCTCGGGGGCGTTCCTTGGAGATCATACCCTTGGTGATCCCTCCTCCCAGGTATGTGCAGGGTAAACGCGTCCCGGAAAGCTATTGCAATTTTTATATCGCGAATGGAATTGTGATCGTTCCCGTCTTCGGATACCGCGAGACCGATGATGCGGCGTTGCGAATTTTAAGCGACCTGTTCCCGGACCGCACCATTGTTCCTCTGGACGCGTCCAATTTCATTTGGGGGCTAGGAGCTTTTCATTGTGCCACGCAACAACAGCCTCGTGTCACGAACAGACCTTGAACCTCGATGGATAACCAATTGCAACCTGATTCGATCGCTGCTCGAGAAGCGGCAGTAAATCCAGAAGCGTCCCGCCCCCCACGCGACGGGCTGGTGACTCTGTTTCGGGGCACCGGAATTTTGGAGGGAATTTCGTATCTGGTGCTTCTATTCATTGCGATGCCGGTCAAGTACGGACTGAAGGAACCCATTCTCGTAGAGATCTTCGGTGCAGCCCATGGTTTTTTGTTCGTCGCCTACGTGTTCTTGGCTGCCTTGACAATAGGGCTCAGGAAGTGGCCGGCTTGGGTGTTTCTTCAAGCCTTTCTCGCATCGCTGCTCCCGTTTGGAACGTTCTGGATGGATCGGCGGATCGCAAGCAGGGAGTTACTCGATCCCAAACGCGCGTCGTAAATCGTCGATGACGTCGGGGGGCATTGAACAAACCGTTCCAATCGATCGAGCGTTGATGATTGCTTCGGCGGTCGATTCGAAGACTTCCAATCGATCGAATGCATCGAGAATGGTGGTCCCCATCACCACCACGCCGTCGTTCTCCACGATACCCGCTGGGTTATTGGGCTGGATGAAGTCGCCGATGGTTTTGGATGCAGGTGTGTTGCGAAGTCCGTCGATGTATTGCGTTCCATAGGGAATACGTGGGACTTCGCGAAGAAACAGATAGCTTTCAGGAATGGTGCGAGCGTCAAGCGGAGAATCCGTGATGCTGAAGGCAGTGGCATTGACCGGGTGAGCGAAGACGATGGACCGGATGCTGGGATAGCGTTTGTAAAGCTCGCGGTGCAGCTCGGAGGCGCGACTGGGTGTTTTGCCTTCTTCGTGAGCTCCCTCTTCCACGAGGACCAAGTCTTCAACTTGCAGGAGTTCTCGATCGAGTTGCGAAGGGGTGATGAGAAATGAATCGTTGCCGAGTCGCGCGGAGTAGCTCCCTTCGGTGCTGATTAAAAGGCGTTGGCGGCATCCGCGTTTGAGGAAGTCGATCAGTTGTTTGCGGCATTCGAGTTCCAAGTGGCTTGGTGGCCCGGGTGTCATCGTACGCGTGGAAACACGTCGGGAGTTGGCGATGGCGAGTTCCTGTTCGTCCAAGTAGCGAATGTTTCCCAGGTGCTGCGCTTTGATCAGAGTCTTGGATGCAAACTCCAGTGCCTCAAAGCGCTGGAATGCGTGGGAGAGAGACGTGCCACCGACGACGACTCCGTGATTTTCCAGCACAACGCTGTCGCAGCCATTGCGAAACTGTTCGGCGATGTTCGTTCCTAGTTCCTTGCTCCCGGGGAGTGCATAGGGCGCGAATCCCACTTTGCCTCCCATAAAGTAGGCTTGATGAAAGATCCGCGTGTTGGGAACCATTCGGCAGATACTGAATGCGACGAGTGCGACCGGGTGAGCGTGAACGATCGCTCGGATATCCGGTCGAACACGGTAGATCGCATCGTGAAAAGGGAATTCCGAGGAGGGGGGGTGCGGTCCTTCCACACGGTTTTCCGGATCGACTCGCACGATATCGGACCGCGAGAGGCTCCCTTTGTCGACGCGAGCGGGCGTGATCCAAGTGCTGCCATCGCTCTCCCGGATGGAGAGATTCCCACCCGATGTCGTCGTCATGCGATAGCGATAGATCCGCTCCATCGCTTGCATGATTTCGTCCCTTGGGTGGATGCAATTCCGCGTCCATTCCGGCATGGTCGTTTCCCCTGAAAGGAATCGCCGCAAGGAAATTATTTTTCGCACTGCAGCTTGTCAAAAAGAGGCAGCTCGCTACACTTCGAGGACGAAGCGAAGAATGACGCCAAACGGAAAATTGTAGCCGCCATGGATTTACCCGCTAGCCAAGAAGACTATCCCATCCGACCGGTGGACCAGTTGGTTTTGGATTTGTTGCGTCGGGAGGAGGGGCTCTCCATTCAGGATTTGATGGAGCGTCTCGAGGTGACGGCGACAGCCATCCGCCAGAGGGTAGATCGCTTGGAGGACGCCGGGTACATCGAGCGACGAAAGCTCGTTCTCGGTCGCGGTCGTCCTTCCTATTCCTATTACTTGACCGACAAAGGATGGCGGCAGGCGGGCGTTTCCTATCGAGATTTGGCGATCGCGTTATGGAGCATGGTTCAGTCGCTGGATTCTCCTGAGAGCAAATCGAAGCTTGTAAATAGTGTCGCGGAGCGGTTGGGAGAGATGTATCGCACCGAGTTACCGGACGCCAGTTTGGGGCTCCCGGATGCGAGTTTGGGGGACCGGATGCGGAACTTGGCAGGATTGCTGAGCGACCGCAAGGTACCCAGTTGTCTCGCGACGGGGCCGACGGACTTGCCGATTCTAGAAGTACATGCTTGTCCCTACCCCGACTTGGTGAGCGAGCCACACGATCGTTCGGCTTGCCATTTGGAGCAGATGGCATTAAGCACCGCGTTGGGGCACCCTGTCGAGCTTTCCAAATGTCGGTTGGACGGACATGGTTGTTGTCAATTCACGCCACGAGCGGTTCCCGGACCAGAGGCCGGCCTCACGGCCGGATCGATTGCCGCGAGCTCCGGTTAATCCAAACGTTGGTTTATTCCAACTACTGTTACTAAAAACAAACAAGACATCCTTTTCTATCCCTCGATCTTTCACAACACGAAATGTCTCATACTCTCAAAATTGAAAATCTGCACGTCTCGGTTGAAGGCAAAGAGATCCTCCGCGGAGTGAACTTAACGATTCACTTTGGTGAAACGCATGCGTTGATGGGTCCTAACGGTTCGGGCAAGAGTACGTTGGGATTGGCGATCTCGGGGCATCCGAATTACGAAATCACCTCGGGATCGATCTTGCTCGATGGTGAGGACATCACCGAATGGGAAGCAGACCAACGGGCTCGCGCCGGGATTTTCATGGCGTTTCAGAGACCGATCGCCATCCCGGGCGTGAAGACCGCGGACTTCCTTCGGCATGCAACGACGAATGTTCGCCGTCCTGACCGCAAAGAGGGAGAGGATTTGATTCCGATGCGTGAGTTCCGCAAGGAGTTGAAGTCCAAGATGGAGCAACTCAAGATCGACGCCGAGTTCGCGCGTCGTTACGTCAATGATGGTTTCTCGGGTGGTGAGATGAAGCGTTCCGAGATTTTGACCATGGCGATGTTGTCTCCCAAGTTCGCGATTCTCGATGAGACCGACAGCGGTTTGGATGCCGATGCGGTTCGATTGGCCAGTGCGTCGATCGCCGAGATTGGGAAAGACAAGATGGGGCTATTGATCATCACCCACCACGACAAGCTTTTGGAGCACAACCCTCCTCAATTTACCCACGTCATGCTTGGGGGACGAATTGTGGAAACGGGCGGGGCCGAGCTGGCGCGGGAGCTTCATGACCACGGGTACGAGCGCATTCGCAAGACCTACCCGGATGCCGAGGCCGCCAATCAAGAAATGTTGGCCAAAGAAGAACCCGTTACCGCCTAGATCGAACTCTTTAATCACTTACCTTAGAAGCGCAAATCCATGTCAACAGACATCGTCACCAGCACGGAAGAGTTCGGCGAAATCAACAAATACGATTTCCGAACCGACAGCAAAGCGGTCTTCAAGGCTCGTAAAGGGCTCGATATAGAGATCGTCAATCAAATTTCGGAGATGAAGAACGAGCCGGAGTGGATGCGGCAGTTCCGTCTCAAATCGCTTGAAATTTTTCATTCGAAGCCCATGCCGACTTGGGGTGGTGCGATCGATGTCAATTTTCAGGACATCTTCTATTACTTGAAGCCCACGGACAAGCAAGGTCGGACTTGGGATGAAGTCCCTCAGGAGATCAAGGATACCTTCGACAAGCTCGGTATTCCTGAAGCCGAACGAAAGTTCTTGGCGGGGGTGAAGGCCCAGTTCGAAAGCGAAGTGGTGTACGGATCTCTCAAGGAAGATTTGCAGAATCAAGGCGTCATTTTCACCGACACCGATTCGGCGATCAAAGATTACCCGGACTTGGTCCGCGAGTATTTCGGAACCATCATCCCTCCAACCGACAACAAGTTCGCGGCATTGAATTCGGCCGTTTGGTCGGGCGGCTCGTTTATCTATGTTCCCAAGGGAGTGAAGATCGAGTTTCCTTTGCAGGCCTATTTCCGCATCAATGCGGAGAATATGGGGCAATTTGAACGGACGTTGATCATCGTCGATGAAGGTGCCAGTGTGCACTATGTCGAAGGCTGTACGGCACCCATGTATTCGTCGGAATCGCTTCACTCCGCGGTTGTCGAAATCATCTGCAAACGTGGTAGCCGTTGCCGATACACGACGATTCAAAACTGGGCTAACAACATTTACAACTTGGTCACAAAGCGAGCGGTCGCCTACGCTGACGCGACCATGGAATGGGTGGATGGTAATCTGGGTAGCAAACTCACGATGAAGTACCCTGCCGTGTACATGATGGAGCCAGGCGCTCGGGGCGAAATCCTATCGATCGCGTTCGCATCGAATGGTCAGCATCAAGACGCCGGTGCGAAGCTCGTGCATGCCGCTCCGCATACGACGGGGCAAATCATTAGCAAGTCGATTTCGAAAAATGGCGGGCGAAGCAGTTACCGCGGGTTGGTGCGTGTCGAGCGCGATGCGAAGAAGTCGAAGTGCAATGTCGTGTGCGATGCGTTGATTCTCGACGCCAAGAGCCGGAGCGATACGTATCCGTACATCGAGATTCTCGATCAGGACGTTAGCGTTGGGCACGAGGCCAGCGTCTCGCGGATTGGGGAAGAGCAGATGTTCTATTTGATGAGCCGAGGACTGAGCGAAGCCGAAGCGAGCACGATGATCGTTAACGGCTTTATCGAACCGTTGGTGAAGGAGCTTCCGATGGAGTATGCCGTCGAGATGAATCGATTGATTCAATTGCAAATGGAAGGATCGGTGGGCTAGCTATGAATGCAGCATTGATCGCAAGTGAGTCGCTCGGGAAGTTCTCCAGAGAAGGTTTTGACGCATTCGTAGCGAGGCGTATCGACCCCATTTGGTTGACGGAAAAGAGAAGAAGCGTCTGGGAGACCTTTGACGCTATGGATTGGCCCAATCCTCGAGATGAGAATTGGATGCGGTCCGATTTACGCGGCTTCAAACTGGACAAGTTCACCCCCGTTGATGAAACGTTGACTCTCGAACCGACCGCTGCACCGGTGCGGCTCCGGGACGGCGTGGATATGGGAGGCGATATTTCCAGTGTCAACGGTCTCGTCATCTCTCAATCACTCGATCCGGAATTGGCAGCGAAGGGAGTCGTATTCTGTTCCCTATCCAAGGCGTGTCGAGATCACGCGGAACTTGTTAAGAAACATCTTCACAGTTTGATCGACTCTGCTGCAGATCGTTTTGCAGCTTTGGAAGCCGCGATGTGGAGCGATGGAGTGTTTCTTTACGTGCCTCGGAATGTCGTGGTAGAGAAACCGCTGCACTTGCATTCCGCGATGGTGGATGGCGGAATCGATTTGGCCCACACACTCGTGGTGCTCGAGGAAGGTGCACAAGCGACGGTGTTGACCGAATGCAGTAGTGAAGTCGAGCAAGGCTCGGGGTTCCACTGCGGTGGAGTCGAGTTGATTCTCGGGGCTCGGTCGAATTTGCGTTTTGTGAGTCTGCAGGACTGGGGCCAAAAAGTTTGGGCGTTCGCGCACCAAAAGGCGAGCGTAGGACAGGATGCGACGATCCAGTGGACCGTGGCTGCCATGGGGAGCCGGTTCGCGCAAGTGGATCAACAGGTGGAGTTGGTTGCCCCGGGAGCGAGCAGTTACGTAAATGGAGTTATGTTCACTCGTGACCGCCAGCACTTGACCTACAACACGATTCAACGACATTGCTCCCAGCATTGCACGAGTGACTTCCTTTACAAGTCGGTGCTCCAAGATCGCTCTCGTACCGTTTGGCGAGGGATGATCAAGGTAGACGAGGGCGCGGATAAGACGGACGGTTATCAGCGCAATGACAATTTGATGCTGAGCGACCACGCTCGGGCGGATTCCATTCCCGGTCTTGAGATCAAGGCGGATGATGTTCGTTGCACGCACGGCAGCACGAGCGGGCGGGTCGATGAAGAATTGATCTTCTACGCTCAAACACGCGGTTTCACTCGCCACGAAGCGGTTTTGATGATCGTCACTGGGTTTTTTCAGCAGATCTTCGACCGAATCACGATCGAATCGGTGCGGGAAGCCCTTGGTGCCGCCATCGCCCGCCAGGTTCGGCAGGTCGATTAACGCTCGCTGTGCATGGATCAGCAGGCAACTCACTAGTACTCAACACAAACCCTTTACCAGCCATAGTGTACCACTCTGTTTGCAATCTCTCCGATTTGAAACCCAATGTTCCCGTGACATTCGAAGTCGACGATCGGTTTGTGTTAGTCACCTTGATCGATGGCGAAGTGTATTGCATCGATGATGTTTGCACCCACGATGGAGGGACGCTGGGAGAAGGGGAAGTGGATGGAAATTGCATCGCCTGCCCCCGTCATGGTGCAAAGTTCGATCTCCGCTCTGGGGACGCACTATGCATGCCTGCCACCGAACCAACATGCTCGCATGATGTGAAGGTGGATTCGGGCACCGTTCTTGTTCAATTGAGAGATTAATAGCCTGCGGTTGCTCATGTTTGACCCGCATGGTGGTATCGATCGCCACCACATTTCGACATTATCTGTTTGGCAAATAACGATAGCGATTGGGAGATAACCAAAGTGATTACGGAAGACCATGTTCGCGAGCAGCTCAAACAAGTCATTGACCCTGAGCTTTTCGTCAATATCGTCGATTTGGGTCTGATCTATGTGGTGGATATTCAGCCTGCAGACGAGGGGAAGTTCAATGTCAACGTCGAAATGACGATGACGAGCCCCATGTGCCCGGCCGGTCCTCAGTTGGTTGCCAACAGCCGTCAAGTTATAGAAGCGATTGAAGGGGTGGGAGCCGTCGATATCAAGGTGGTCATGGACCCACCCTGGACCCCAGATCGTATGACTGAAGACGCTCGCGATCAGCTTGGTATTTTCTAATTCATTCCTCCGCGTACAGGCACTGATCCTCGTTGGTGATTTCGAGGTGCACTGCGGCGCATATTCCACGCGATGCGATGGATTGCGATGCGGAAACGTATCTTGGAAAAAGTGGAGACGATTGAAATCATGATGGATTCGTTAGAGGACTTGGTCGAGGAGTTCCGGGATCTCGAGACTCCTGAAGAGCGAATCCAGTATTTGATCGAGCTCGGGGGCTCGATGCCGGAGCTCTCCAGCGAATACTGCACGGAAGAGTATCGCGTCGTGGGGTGCCAGAGCATGGTCTGGTTTGTGCCACACTGGGACGGGACGCATTTCACATTTGAGGCATCCAGCGACGCCCCCATGGTGCGAGGATTGGCGGCCATTCTTGTATCCGCGTTTAGTGGAAAGACACCTCAAGCGATTCTCGAGTTTCCAATCGAGACGATCTTCCAAGACCTCCACTTGAAGTCCTTTCTTTCTCCGCTTCGAAGCAATGGATTGAATTCCATGATCAAGCGGGTGCGCGAGATTGCATTGGAAAAGATGCTGGGTGGCAGTGCACGACCATCTACTGCCGCGGTCCCATCGAGTCAAGCCAAAGAGCGAAAGCCGGCGATCGCCGAGCAGGTCGACTCCCTTCGAGGGGACTTCCCCATTTTGGCCCGGAAGAGCGATTCTGGGGTGCCCGTCGCCTACTTGGATAATGCAGCATCGTCACAGCGACCCGCGTCGGTGATCGATGCTATCTCCATCGTGTATCGAGAGCATTATTCGAATGTGCATCGCTCAGGACATGAGTGGGCGGGAACAACCACCGAAAAAATGGAGGCATCACGGGAGGCCGTTCGTCGCTACATCGATGCTCCCGGAGTGGAGGAGGTCATCTTCACGTCTGGTACTACGGCCTCGATCAACTTGATTGCTCAGAGTTGGGGACGGTCTCGATTGTCGGAGGGGGACGAAATCCTCCTTTCGGAGATGGAGCATCATGCCAACATTGTTCCTTGGCTTCAATTGGCCTCGCAGTGCGGCGTGAAGATCCGTTGGATACCCATCGATGAAGATTTTCACATCGATATGGATGCTTACAAAGCGTTGCTTTCTCCGAAAGTGAAATTGGTGTCGATTACCGCCGTTTCCAATGTGTTGGGTACGGTCAATCCGGTGCAGCAGATTGTTCGAGAAGCCAAACAGTTTGGTGCAAAGGTGATGGTTGATGCTGCGCAAGCGGTACCGCATGGTCCGCTATCCGTTCAAGGGTGGGGCGCGGATTGGGGTGTCTTTAGCGGTCACAAAATGCTTGCCAGTTCGGGGGTTGGAGTGCTCTGGGGGCGAAGGGAGATTCTGGAATCCATGCCTGCTTGGCAGGGCGGTGGGAATATGATCAAGCTGGTCACGAAGGAAGGATTCACCGAAGCAGGTTTGCCTCACAAATTCGAGGCAGGGACTCCCGCGATTGCCGAGATTGTTTCGTTCAAGCCTGCGATCGAGTATTTAGAGAAGCTGGGTGGGGACGCGCTGCGGGAGCACGAGTGCATTTTGGCGGACAGGGCGATCAAAGGGCTCAAGGAAATTCCGGGGGTCGATATTTATTCGCCGAGTCGAGGCGAGCGGGCTGGGATTGTCTCATTCAACTTAGCAAAGGTTCACGGCGATTCCGTCGCTCGCTTTTTGGACTCGCGCGGGATTGCGATTCGAGTTGGGCATCACTGTGCGATGCCTCTTCATCAAAGGCTTGGGATTGCGGTCAGTTGCCGAGCCAGTTTCTATCTCTACAACACCGTCGAGGAAGTAGACAGGCTGGTATCCGCCGTGCACGATGCGGCCTCCCTCTTTCGCTAATTCCGCTTTTCTTTGTTTGATCTGCATTGCACTGGATCGTTAGGTCAGGTGTAGAATGAGCGCTGCGAATGGGATCGCCGGGGTGTGCACCTGAATCGTAAGTCGGTCCCAGCCCCCACTCGATTTTGCTTGGAATTCCCATCGTGAGCACCGACGGACCTTCTGCGACCAATGAGACGGAAGTCTCGATCTCCCAACCCGATGCGAGTGCTAAAGAACCGGAAATGGCGGGCAAGCCGAATGGGTCGATACTTCGGGACCGTTCTTTTTGGGGGCTGGCGATCACCCAATTTCTCGGGGCGTTCAATGACAATCTCTATAAGCAGCTTATTCTTTTGATTGCTATACCCGCAGCGGGAGCGGCTGTCGGAGAAGATATGCAGGGGTACGCAACGGCTCTCTTTAGTCTTCCGTTCGTCCTGTTCAGCGGCTTTGCCGGGTATCTTGCCGACCGTTACAGTAAGAGCAAGATCATCGTGCTTTGCAAGATTGCCGAGATCGTCATAACCTTGCTCGCAGTCGTCGCGTTCCTTTGGTATTCCAGTCTCGGAGATGTTGGAACTTGGACAGTCCTCTTCTGGATGGGCGTTCACAGCACTTTGTTTGGGCCGAGCAAATACGGGATATTGCCTGAGCTTTTTCGAGACGACGAGTTGCCGAGAGCCAACGGCCTGATCCTCATGTCGACTTTTCTCGCCATCATTCTCGGGGTCGTCGCCGCAGGTGGACTAAAAGATTTGCTCGTCGTAGTTCGTCCCGATAAGAGCTTGGATTTCAGCAATTTATGGATCGGTTCACTCGTCTGCACCGGAGTGGCAATGATCGGAACCGCCACTTCTTTTCTGATTCGTTCGACGCCACCTGCACAGCAGGCTGCCAAGCTCTCTGCGAAAGACTTTGGCATCAGCAAAGAAATGAGAGAGTTGCTGTCGAAGGATCGGCCACTGTTGCTCTCCATACTCGTTTCGAGCATGTTCTATGTGATCGCCGGAGTCGTGATGCCTACGGTCAATATTCTTGGCAAAAACCAATTGAAGGTGGCTCTCGACCTCAACACCAGCATCCTCACGGGAGGGTTGGCGATTGGCATTATATTGGGCGCGGTGAGTGCGAACTTGGTATTGCGAGGTTTGCGACCAAGGTCTCAGGTTTTCCTGGGTACGGTTGGCATGCTCATGTCGCTCGTTGCTATCGGAGCTTGGCGACCAGGGGGGCAGCACCTGCTTGGGTATTGGGGCGCGTTGCTAGGATTGATTGCGACGGGAATGTTTGCGGCCGTGTTTATCATTCCCATTCAAGTCTTCATGCAGAAGCGCCCTCCCTCGGTATTGAAAGGGAGAATGATCGGAACGATGAATCTCGCGAACTTCGTTGGAGTTCTGATTGCGGGACCGCTCTATCAAATTTTTCTTGCGATCACCACAGCGTTTGGATGGCCCGTCTCCTCCATTTTCTGGATGCTCGCTGTCCTGCTTCTGCCGATCGTTTGGTCGTATCGATTACCGGCAGAAGCTTAGGAAGCGACTATCGATCCAGTTTGTAAAATCGCGTTGCGTTCTCCCCCCAAATCTTTTCACGATCCTTCGGGGTGAGCCGGTCGAGCCAACGCGAGACAATCTCGATCCAGCGTTCGTAGCTACTGGCAAGCCGGATCACAGGCCAATCGGAACCGAAGAGAATGCGATCGGGCCCGAACGCCTGCAAGACCACCTCCCAGTAGGGTTCGAGTTCCGAAAGCTTCCAGGTGGAGTGATCCGCTTCCGTCACCATCCCCGAAAGTTTGATCGAAGCATTCGCGTAATGCGAGATCTCGGTCATCTTCTCGCTCCAGGCTCGGATACTCTTTTCCTTGATGCGAGGCTTGGCGATGTGGTCGATGACGAACGGCTGTTCTGGAAATGCCTTAACGAGGGCGATCGCATCGTCGAGTTGGTGTTCAAAAATGAGGATGTCGTAGACGAGTCCATGTTTCTGAAGTGTCGAAATCCCTCGCCGGAACGGCGCTCGTGCCATGAATTCCGGATCGGTTTCCCCCTGCACAACATGGCGCACCCCAACAGCCTTTGGCAGGGCCCGAAAAGCTGCAGCCTGTTCATCGACCTGTTCGCTTCGAAGATCGATCCAGCCGACGACTCCACGAATCCAGTCGTGCTGCGCGGCCAGTTTGCATAGATAGTCGTTTTCAGCGAGCGATTGTCGCGCTTGAACAGCCACACATCCATCCAGTTTGACTGAATCGAGCAAGGGCTTGAGGTCGCTGGGACCAAAGTCGCGATGAATGTTCGAACCCTGCGGAATCCAATCGTATTGGGAAGGATCGTACGTCCAAAAGTGTTGGTGCGAGTCGATTCTCATGACGTGCGGACTCCAACAACCAGGAGAAGGTTTGCCCACGTCGCTTGATCGGCCGTTTGAATCGTTAGCACATGGTCATCCGACATGACCGATTCGTAGAACTCCCACTTCATGATCGGTTCAAGATCCCGTTTGAATGCGAGATCCTTCATGATCGACCGATACTCGGCCCATACGACTGGATCCGCTTTCAACGCGTATTCATCGGATGGATCGATTCCCATGGTATGGATGTGGTCGATCGGCAGGATCTCAAGCAGGGGGCGCAACACCTGTGCGACAGTCGGAACGCCGGGTGTCAATTGCAAGGACACCAGTTCCGCATTCGGCCCTTTCTTTGAGGAGGCAGGGTAATTGCCGTCCGCGATCAGAATCTTTGCGTGGTGGCCAGCACGCGAAATAGCTTGAAGGATCTGCGGGTGGAGAAGCGACGTTTTGAGCATGCGAAAGGCCTGCGATCAAAGTGAAATAAAATTGGAAAGGCAATGCAAAAGCTACTTATACCACGGGATAGCGTGCTGTTTTAGGCCGTCATGTCATCGCCGCGAATTCCAACGAATGAAATAAGGCTGACTAATCGACAAATTCGCAATACTGAGCGAGTTGCCCTTGGGCGATTTCCTTAGACTGGAATGGTATCCCCCTCGGGCGAGTTACCCTTGGTTACTCGGAAAATTTGGTTAGGCATGAATCTGTTCCTGCGAATCTTGACGCTCCTTACCTTTGCTGCGCACGCAGTCTTGGGTTGCTGCTTGTCGCATGGCACTTGGATGCGCCATCCAGAGCATTCGCACGTCGAGTCTTGCTGCGAACATTCTCACTCCTCCGAGCATGGACATGATGAGACCGATGCGGGGCCAGAGTCACCGTCCGATTCGGTGGCTGGTTCAGACACAGGTTCGAATACGGCTCCCGTTCGATGCTCGACGGATAGAGAGCGAGGCTCGGGGCCTTGTCACGACCCGCATTGCGTGTTCGACGTTGCGGTTCGTTCGGTCGTTTTGCTTGATTGGGAAGCGTCCGCAGACATCTGTTGGCTTGAGCCCATCGTCGATTGCAAGATGGATTCCTTCTCCGTGGTATCTGTGGGCATGATTAGCCCATCCAGGGTGCCGCAGATTTCCACTGGGCTTCATCGGGATCGCGTCGCGTAACGAATGGTTGTCCAGTTGTTAAACGGTTGGTCGGAGTCGTACGCGATTTTGACCATCCGCCGTGGGCGGCTCTGAGGATACAATGATCCGTTCGAGTGTTTTACAATAGGGCTGGTTGACGGCGGATGGTCGCCTGGGGATGACTGTTAAAGGTTGTCGTGGGCTGGCTGGATGAGGGTGAAAGGATCGCTATGTCACAATTCCATTCCAAAGGTGCGAGGACGATCGTCGGAGTCATTGGTGGAATTGCAAGCGGAAAGAGCTTGGTCACCCAGTTGCTTCAGAAGCGAGGAGCGACGGTCGTCAACGCCGACTCGGTTGCCCACGAAGTGCTGGACGATCCTAAGGTAATCGATGAGATTTGTGCTGTATTCGGTGGAGACGTGCTACGGACCCATACTGTTGGCAACGGAGTTCCCCCGCAAATTGACCGTAAGAAGATCGCAGCACTGGTGTTTGGGGAAACCGAAATTCACCAAGGGCGACGGGAGTCCTTGGAAGCGATCGTTCAGCCTCGCATTCGCGAAAGACTGCAGTTCTTGATACAAGATTGGAAGGCCAAAAACACGTGTGGGATACTCGCTCTGGACATACCTCTCCTTTTTGAACGCAAATGGGACCAGGTTTGCGATGAAATTTGGTTCGTGGACACCCCGCGTGCGCATCGGGAAACGTACGCGGCGGCTCGCGGATGGACCGCAGAGCAATTGAAAGCGCGGGAGGCGGCGCAATTGGGAATCGAGGAAAAGAAGTCGCGATCGACCTGCCTCATCATCAATAACGGGTCGCTCGATGACCTGGAGCGGCAAGTGGATGCTGCCTTCCATCGCGCCAGGTTCGGGAAGCGAGCTGCGAATGGAGAAGGCAGAGGGGACGTTGCTGGTCGGGCTTGATCCTCGTGCTAGAATGGTATCGGTACGCCTCCCCCCCGATTCCATAAGGACCTACCAAATGTTGCAGTGCAAACCTATTTGTCGACTCGCCCCGGCCTTGGCAGCTTTCGCCATCCTTGGAGGGATGCTCGTCGCAGCGCCGATTCAGTCATCCAAGCCTTCGGCCAAATCGCAAGAAACCCCTAAGGGTGAGACACAAGGAGAGAAGAAATTGGAAACGATTACGGTGGGAGGTGGTTGTTTTTGGTGTGTCGAGGCCGTATTCCAACGTGTTCACGGGGTGAGTAAGGTGGTTTCCGGTTACACAGGGGGCACCAAAAAGAACCCAACCTACAAAGAGGTTTGCACGGGATTGACTGGGCACGCCGAGGTCGCCGCAATTACCTTCGATCCAGAAATCGTGTCGCGCGAGCAGATTCTCGTCATCTTTTTTAAGACTCACGATCCCACGACGTTGAATCGGCAAGGCGCTGACATCGGAACACAGTACCGCTCCGCAGTCTTCTACACCTCGGACGAGCAGCGAGATTCAACCGAAGCGGTAATTAAGAAGATCAACGAAGAGAAGGTCTATAACCAACCGATTGTTACCGAAGTGACCCCATTGGACGTCTTCTACCCTGCCGAAGACTACCACCAGAACTATTTCAATCTCAACAAGAGCAACCCGTATTGCCAAAACGTGGTGGCCAGCAAAGTGGTCAAGTTTGAACGACTGTTCAAAGAATTTTCGGTGAACAATAAGAAGAGCAAGACCAGCAAAGAGTAAGTCGGGGCTGGGGCCACGTCGAAACGTGGTCGATTTCGACGAATCAGGAATTGGGCGACTAGTCGAGCGAGTGAGTTCCCAACCGGATCCACTGGCCAGCACCCCGATTCAATTCGATCTCCACTGCGTCAATCACTGGGCCTTCAGGAATACTATTTTCGAAGTCATCGGGTGGGTTGTTTGCGACCTCGATCGCGAAAAATGGCATGAGCTCCGTTGGAATTTGCATCGAGAAGGAGATCGGAACTCCTTGATATAAATCCATGCCTGCGTAGTTGCTATTGTTGCGTTTCTCGATCTGTAATGGCAGCTTTTTGTCTGTTTTCCAGACCAATGTAGCGGTGGAAGATTGTTTGTCGGGCGGGGTAAGACTGGTTCGACGCTTGGAAGATTTGCCTTCTCCGTTGGGAATGATTTCACCCCTGCCGAAAGCATCAATTGATGTAAGATGAGGTTGTTCCCCGACTTGAATGGTACGCCATAAATGGTGATTACCATCGACAATGCGAAGACGCCATCGTCGGACAAACTCGTTGGAGGGTGAGTCTGCCAACCGAAGAGAAAGATGATTGGGATCGGATTCGTCCCATTTGAATTCTAAAACCGGCTGAGGACTATCTGGCGATTTCACTTCGGCTTGGACGAATACAGACTTTATCGACCGACTCATCTCCATCGCAGAGCTGGATGAATTTCTGCCATTGAGATCTCTTTGCATTTTCCAAGCCGAAAAGGAATGCCTTTGCTTGGTGTCCCCATCATCGTCCACTTGCTCGAATTCGGCTTCGAGGCGGAGAATAGGTTGGAGTGTTTCGAATTGTGGGCGAGTGATTTCCCACGGATAGGTTTTGGGTCGAAATCGCATTCCATCGCGCATGCCAACGCCGAACAATTGATTGGTTTCCGTAAATCCTATGAAGGGTGAGGCGGGATCATGCTCGGTCTGTGGCGGATCGAACCAAAGTCGAAATCCCAATCGGGAAACCAATTCATCCGATTGCCCATTGAAATAATGATTCCTTCCGAAGTCTCGCTTGGCCTCGTATCTTTTTCCCGCAAGCTGAATGGAAGAAGCGTTGCGCGTCGCGTCGTTAGGCCAAGAGATGCTGCTCGCCGACGACCAGCCACCTGGCAACCAATCCTTTCCCATTTTCTTTTCGATCGCGAGATTTCCGTCGAGATAAACCGCGAAGCGAAATCCTTCGGCTGGGGAGTCCCCGGTGTAAAGAGTGACACGATGGTCGCCCGCTGGTATGGAGACTTGTCCGACCACGGGCGGAACACCATCGGCTGAAACCTTGCCAATACCAAGTCGCAGTTCATACTCGGTGTTCGCTGGAACGTGGGTATTCCACGAATAGAAACTGCTCGCAATCTGGGGGATGGCAGCAAAGGTGACTTGGGTGGCATCTCGAGTTTTGATCTGACTGGATAATGCCATCAGATCACCATGGGCTCTGCGCAACGACTGATTCTTTCGATATGCGACGTAGGTCGCGAGCCCAATGGCCATCAATGCGGTAATTGTCAACAAATGACGGAGTGAGAAACGCAGTTCTCCCGCGCGGGGGTGCATGGTTTTATTTCTCATCATGCTCCTTCTCGGCAAGACAAGTAGGGTCCATATCCGGGATCGTTTCCCCCTTGATCAATACATTCAACTCCCTTTCACGCGACTTTGGGCAAAGGATGAATTGGCCCCCCGAATAGGTCGTGATCGTTTGGTCGCCGACTTTTCGATCCTCCGTGGAAAGAGGATTGAAGACGCGTAAAAGAGGAAGGATGGTATTGGCGTCAAAGGAGCGAGGGCCACGATCACTACGAACCAATTTTTGGGTCGTCAATTGATCAAAATTTTCAGATGAAAGATCGCTCCAGGTGGTTGTTCCGCTTGAGCCTTCAAAGGAATAGAAAGCGAGAATATGTTCGCCTTGCTTTTGCATGCTGATCGTTAATAGATGATGGATGGATTCTTTCTTGGGAGTTCCCCAACTCGATCCGTATCCTCCCTGGTGGAAGATCCCGTCTTTGGAAATATTTCCGCTACCATTCCATTTGATGAAGTCGTAGTTGGGTGGGAGGTAGCAACGAAACTGCCATATCCCGAGCAGGTGGTCTTCGATTTCCGGTGGGACGTCTGGCGATGCAACTTCCGCAATATAAACGCGCGATTCGTCTTCGATATCCATTTTCCCCAGCTCGGCTTCCAACTGGCGGACATCGGCTGACAGCTGCTTGTTTTCATTCGTTAGAAAAACGAATGCGATGATTCCCAGCAGAAAAAGGAGGATGGTTGTCCCTCGTAACAGGTGCTTCATGACTCAATGCTTTCCGGATGACAATCAGTGTGGGCCTCCAAACAGACCGCCGCCTCCCCAAAAGCCACCTAAGTGTAAACGTAGCACCGGTCTCTATGTCCCTTGTGCATGCTGAACGGTGTGCGGGCTAGAGAACCGCACTACGAGGTGATTATATCGGACGGCGTGCGGGGCTGGAGACCCGTGCTACGGTTCCTCACTCCAAGTCTGCATTGGAGATGAGTGAGGAGACATGGAGGTCTAACGTTATTCGGCGGTCAGGTCGCGATCGCGGATACCCAATAGGTATAACACAGCATCGAGTCCCATGGTGGAAACACGATGCTCGGCCGAGGCACGGACAATTGGCTTGGCGTGAAACGCGATCCCGAGGCCCGCTCTTGCCAACATGGGCAAATCGTTTGCACCGTCGCCAATCGCAATCAATTGCTTCCGATCGACCTCCTCTGCTTTGGCCAACTGCTCCAGCAAGACCGCTTTGCGTTCCGCGTTGACTATGGTCCCCACAACATGGCCGGTCAGTTTCCCGTCTACTATTTCCAATTCATTTGCGAATACGTGATCGATCGACAGCTTCTTCTGAAGGTAGCTCCCGAAGTAGGAAAAGCCTCCGGAAAGGATAGCGGTTCGATATCCGAAGCGTCGAAGGGTGGAGATCAAGAGTTCAGCCCCTTCGGTTAACTCAAGCCGCTCGGCGATCTTCGGGAGGACGCTCGAAGAGAGCCCTTTCAGTAATTGAACACGACGACGAAGCGATTCGTCGAAGTCCAGCTCCCCTCGCATGGCAGCCTCCGTGATTCGACTTACCTCCTCTCCCACTCCCGCTTCCTTGGCCAATTCATCGATCACCTCGGCTCGCAAAAGGGTCGAGTCCATATCAAAGGCAACAACGCGGCGAATCCGTCGATAGGCATCGTCCCGTTGCCAAGCCAAATCCAGATCCAATTGACTCGACAACTCCAGCAAACTGGCCTTCAGCACTTTCGCATCACGGGGCTCTCCGCGAATGGAGAACTCTACGCAGGCTCGCGTAAGTTGGTTGTTGGTTTTACGGGGGGGACGACCAGAGAGCCGCGTGATGACGTCGATATTGAGACCTTGCTCGGCCAGCATGCGACTCACCGCGTGGAACTGCTCCGCTGTGACCGCACGTGAAAGGAGTGTCAGGATGAACCTAGATTTTCCTTGTTGACCAACCCACTCGTCGTACTCGGTATCGGAAATAGGCTTTTGCTTGCCTTTCAGCCCCAGTTCGCCACCCAGCTTGATCGCTTCCTCAACCACTTTGATGCTGTCTTGGCTGGCCGGTATTCTGACCAACACCCCCAGCAACAGGGATTGGTGAATGACTGCTTGGTTGACATCGATGATCAAGCAGCCGTAGGTGGCCAGAAGTTCTGTCAAGGAGGAGGTGATACCCGGGCGATCTTCCCCGGTGAAGTGCAGCAGGACGAGCGCGTCGACTCGATCGTCCCTCAGCTTGTCAGTCTGTTTATCGGATAGGGTACTCATGGACGGAATTCTAGCGAAGAATCCTCATTCCTCCGAGCCCTACGGGACGGGACGGGGGTAATGCGAAGGCATCCGTTCAACCGTATCCGTTTGATCGCGTTGGGAACGACCTTCCGACCCGGCGTTATTTCGGGCTAATAGGAAGCGGGGCGGCGACTCCCGGACTTTCTTTTTGCAAATCGATGCCGAGAAAGGCTGCCGCCGTGGCAGCGGTTTGGGCTAGCACGTATTGGTTTCCAGAATCAATCCCATGCACGGGCAGTCCAGGTCCAATCGCTCCAAACCAAACCCGTTCCGAACCCACTTGCGATTTACCGTGACTCTTCCATTCATCTCGAACCAATCCTCGTCCGTGATCGCTCGTGAAAAGGAATACCGTTTTGCCTTGGTATTGCGGGATCGACTGACAGGTTTCCCATAAGGTTCGAATGAGCGCGTCGTTTTGCTGCGCGGCGGTCAAGTAACGGTCGTATCGACCAGCGTGCGCCCAGTCGTCGGTCTCTCCGAGCGAAACGAACAAGACCCGCGGTTGGTGAGTTCGGACGTATTCCAGTGCGCCGCCCATCGTGAGCGAATCGTAGCGAACCCCACTGAACTCGCGAAACAATTGGGCGGAGACCAAATTCAACGCGGCAATTGCCTTCGAGTCTCCTTCTGTAAAGGGCATCCAGCCGGCGTTGACTGGTATTTCGCTACGTTTGTCATGAATGATGTAAGGAAATACATCCCAGGAGCAGAAGGCAGCTACTTTGCCTCGGTACATCGGTTTGTTATTCAGGATCTCTAGAAACGTCGTATTCTGATTGTACTTCTTGGCATTGCTGTCGACTTTGGGATCTGGTTTGCCTGTGAGCAGCTCGTTGTATCCCGGGTAAGAGAAATAAAGTCCATTCGAGACGGCGACCACCGAATCCCGTTCGATATCACCGGCAATCCAACCTTGGTCGGACTCCCATTGACTCCAAAGAAATGGCATCATCACCCGACGACGTTCTTCTGGAGTCTCTCGCCAAAACGACTCCTTCAAATAGCCGACGTTTTGGACGCCCGCTTCCTTGGTCAAGTACGCGGGGTCTGCGCCGCGGAACACTTCTTCGCCCCGAAGTCCATCGAGCGTGATCAGCACCACATTTTCGATGGGCTGCTTGGGGGCCACCGCAGGGGCGCTGGACTCGGTCGCGGTGTCCGTCATGTGCAAGCGAACAGGAAATGTTTCGTTCGATGATGTCTGGCTTAGTAGTGTCTTTTGGAGTTGCTGGACCAGATCCGGACGGCTCGCAGCGACGTCCTTTTGCTCCTGGGGATCCGATGAAAGGTTATAGAGTACCCAAGGACCGGGTTGGCGAGTCGCGAGCCCCTGCCTTACCAGTTTCCAATCGCCGTCCCTCACTGCAACTTGCCCTGTGTATTCCGGAAAAACCCAAACCATCGGGGAAGATCGTTTCCATGCGTTTGCTGGTTTCCTCAGAGCGTCCCAAAAACTTTCACCATCCACATCGTTGGGGGGCTTTAGTTGAGTGGCTTCGCAAAGTGTGGGGAACCAGTCGGGGAAGTAGGTGGCGGCATCGCATGTTGTGTTGGCGGGGATCACACCAGGAAGCCGCACGATCATCGGGACTCGAATCCCACCTTCGTACACACTCCCCTTGTTACCGCGCAGCGAACCAGCGCTCTCAAAGAACGCGATGTCAGCCCCCCCAACGTGAAAGGCAGGATCGCCTTTCTGAGGATGCGTTGGTCCGTTGTCGCTCGTGAAGATGACCAATGTCTCGTCGTCGATCCCTTTCTCTTCCAGGATGGCCATTACCTTTCCGACGTAGCGATCCAGATCGTTCACCATGGCCGCGTAGCCAGCCCTGGGCCTGGGGTGGGGAAGGTATCCGTTTCCGCCTCGATAGACTTGCTGGTCCCATTCCTTGGGAAAGGCATCGAGCCGCTCTTTGGGGGGATGGATCGCGACGTGGGGTTCAATGAATGGCAGATAGAGAAAAAAGGGCTTGTCGCTTGGCTCGCGAAGAAAGGCTTCCGCTTCCGCGAGCATGCGGTCTGGTGCGTAGACTTCACCGATCCAGTCTTCTGCCTTGATCTCGCCCTCAGGTTGTTTGGCGCTTCCCGGTATGGGTTTGGCATTCAACGCAATACGCTCTTGGTTCAGCCACAGGTGCGAAGGGTAATAGCTGTGGGCGACGGCCTGACAGTTGTAACCAAAAAAGAGATCAAAGCCCTTTCGATCGGGAGAGCCGGTGCTTCCGACAGGACCTAACCCCCATTTGCCAAACGCGCCGGTTCGATAGCCTGCCTTTTGAAAGTGCATAGCCAGGGTATAGGAAGATTCCGAGAGAGGCATTTGGCCTTCGCTGAACTCCGGATACTTCAAGCGAGCTTGTTTGTTGCCTCGAACCTCGGCATGCCCAAGATGTTTTCCTGTCATCAACGTGCAACGCGCAGGAGCACAGACGGGAGCACCGCTGTAGTGCTGGGTGAACCGGATGCCTTGCGAGGCCAAGCGGTCTATGTGGGGAGTTGGGATCTTTTCTTGCCCATAACAGCCAAGATCCCTCCATCCCATATCGTCAGCGAGGATCAAGACAACGTTTAGCGGTTTTGCGGCTTGGACCGCAGTGATTCCTGCATGAACCAGCATGAGGCCAAATGCTAGGCAACGAAACGAAAGGCGGAGGAAGGTGCTCATAGGTGGGATCCGCGAAGCGGAAAAGAGGATGAAAATGCCGATGCGTACAGTATGAACAGCTTTTCCACCGCGATGTTTGCGGGGACTTCGGTGCAGCGAAAAAATTCTCCGACCGTTTCGAGCGGTCTTTACCGCATCTTCATCATCGGTCGGGCCCTTTTTTAGAATCCTTTCGACGTCCCAATTTGACTTGAATGCTAGCGTTCTTAAAATCGCGTCCTGTACCTGACGGGCATGGAATGACGGTGAGCCAACACGCTTAGGCGTGCGAAGTCACTGTGGAGTCTCTTAAAGGAGCTTTCTCTTCCTTAGTCGGGTTCGCCAGCAGGATGGTTCCTGTCTGGATGGAAACTGATCGGCCTGCAAGATAGCAACCCGATCAGACTCGCACGGTCTAGGAGTTAGCG